>JALZWM010000117.1 GCA_023300105.1 Hellea sp. | reverse complement strand
GGTTATGGCCTTTGGCGACTTTAAGCGCGGCTATCTGATTGTTGACCGCCAAGGCATACGGGTTCTGCGCGACCCATATTCGGCCAAGCCTTATGTGCTGTTCTACACGACGAAACGTGTCGGCGGCGGGGTGCAAGATTTCAACGCTATCAAACTTTTGAAGACGAGCGCGTCTTAAAGCACGCCGTTTCCAATACTAAAATTCAAGGCCGCCCAGATGATTTCAGGGCGGCCTTTTTTATGCCAAATTTAAGGGGCAATACACATGACTATCTCTGACATAACTGCGCCGCTGACCGAGCCTATATCGCTCAATGGCGCGAAAGAATTTCTGCGCGTTGACCACGGCCATGAAGACGCGCTCATTACGGATATGATCCGCGCCGCCCGCGAACGTATCGAGGTTATGGCGCGCACGAGCCTGATTACACGCCGCCGTGCTTTCACATCCTCACGCCTATGCGCCACAACGCTTTTCATCAACCACAGCCCTATTCGTTTTATCCATAAAGTGACGCTCTTGGATGCTAATGATAGCGTGGTTGACGTGCCGCTCTCTGAGCTTTTCATAAACCGCCGCGCTTCGCCGGTGTCTATTCAGGCGCGGGGACGGGCGCTCCTCTCCGATTACGCTATAGACCCCGTGGCCATAGTGGTTGAGCTTGATGCAGGATACGGCGCAGAAAAAGAAACTGTACCGATGCAATTGCGCCAAGCGGTCTTACTCTTACTCGCGCAGCATTATGAGCATAGAGATGACGCGCTAACGCGGCCTGTGCCGATGTTGGTGGATGCTCTGCTTATGCCTTACCGTACGGTGCGGTTATGATTGGTGACCTGCGCAGCCGGTTAGGGCTTTATGTCCCGCAAGACACCCCAGACGATTTGGGCGGGACACAAACACAGTGGAGTTTTTTACGCGCCTTTTGGGCTAAGGTCGAACCTAATACCCTATCCGAGAGACGAGAAAACGGCCGGCTTGCTGTAACGCAAAGCTATAAAATAACGCTGCGTTACCGCGCCGATTTTCCAGAGCGGGCAAGGGTTATCTGGGGGCATAGAATTTTGCGCGTCATTACCAGTTCAGACCCTGATAACCGCCAAGAGCGGCTTCACTTAATTTGCGAAGAAGAACAACAATGATAGACATAGCTAGGGCGTTACAAATGGCGCTCAGTACGGATAGCGCTGTGCAAGCTGTTCTAGGTAATCCGCCGCGCCTTTATGATAGCGCGCCTGAAAATCCAGTGTTTCCTTACTTAACTTATGGCCCGATGCGCAGCCAAGATATTAGCGGCGATGAGGCGTTACTTAAAAGCCATACGCTAAGCCTTGATATCTGGTCGCGTTACGGCGGGCGGGCCGAAGCTTTGACAATTCTTGGAGCGGTTTACGAGGCGGTTGAAAACAGCGCGTTTGATTTGGGCGCAATACATCTTGTGCGCAAACAGATTTTAAACACGGATATCTTTCGCGCCCCAGACGGGCAAACACTTCACGGCCTTATTCGGCTGTCCCTGATTACCGATAACACCCCAGTCAACTAAGCAGTTAAATTAAAGGAGGCGGCACATGGCGGCTCAAAGCGGACGGGATATGCTCGTCAAAATTAAAAACACCTCTGGCGAGTTCATTACACTTGCAGGGCTGAGAACGAAGTCTTTTCGGCTCAATGCCAAGGCCGTCGATATTACCAATTCAGATTCGGCGCAGGGGTGGAAAGAGCTTCTGCCTGGGGCGGGGGTTAAATCTGCGGATATAAGCGGAGCAGGAATATTCCGAGATAGCGCATCAGACGCGTTGGCGCGAAGTGCATTTTTTGAACAATCTATAAATGAGTACCAATTCATTATTCCTGATTTCGGCGTTATTACAGGGCCGTTCCTTCTGACCGCTTTATCCTATGCGGGGAGTTATCAAGGCGAGGCGACCTATGAGCTGACCTTATTAAGTGCGGGCGCACCGAGCTTTAACCCACTTTAATGCATTACCGAAAAGGAGACGGGCTTATCACCGTCTCGGGCAAAAATTATGGCCTGCGCCTGACTATGGGCGCGCTGGCCGAACTCGATACACGTCTGTCACTCTCTGGTCCCGCCGCGCTCGCAAAGCGCCTGCGGCACATGTCAACGGATGAGGCACGTGTGCTGCTGGCGTGTGTGATGCGCCCGTGTTCCCCTTCACGGGATATCACCGCGTCAGCAGTAAGTTTTTCGGATGAGGATATTGCGCAGACGATGCCTGCCGTGTGTCGTTTGTTTGAAGAGGTGTTTTCAGATGGATAACTCAAGGGTGAATAAAAATCAGAATTGGCCATTTCAGGCGTGGCTGAAAATAGCGGTGTTTCAATTAGGCCTTACGCCAACTGAATTTTGGACTTTGCCCCTGACGGATTGGTTCGCCCTGACGCAGGGGGGGCAATCCGAAGCCATGAATAAAGACGCGCTCTTAAAATTGGAATTAGACTATGAACACTCATACACAACAAGCCGCCACAAAAGCATCTAACGCCCTACAAGATTTCGCCAATGGCGCTGCGATAGAGGCGGCAGAAGACAAAGCAGACGATGTGGCGAAAGCCTTTGAACTTGCGGGGGACCGTATATCCACGGCGCTAGAACGCGCGGCTAAATCGGGGGAGTTTTCCTTTAATTCTTTAGCTGAGTCCGTGAGCCGTGATTTGACGAACCTCGCCATTACCGAGCTTTTCACCAAGCCTTTAGAGCAAGCCATTGGTGGCCTCGGGAAATCTTTTGGTGCGTCTTTGACGGGTGGGTCTCAAAAGCCAGCGGTCAATGTCAGCATGAATATATCGGGCGTATCTAACCCAGATAATTTTAAACGCTCGCAAGGTCAAATTTCTGCGGGGATTGCCCGTGCTGTCGCTGATGGTCAGCGTTTTACTTAAGTCCGTATAGGAGAGGCTTTATATGACAGATTTTCACGACATTCGCTTTCCGCTCTCTCTTGCCTTTGGCGCAAGCGGCGGCCCAAGCCGAAGCACAGAGATAACGCAGCTAGCCAGCGGCAAAGAACACCGCAACACGCCTCATGCTTTATCGCGGCGCCGTTATAATGCAGGCGCCGGTATAAAAACTCTCGATCAACTCCATGATTTAATCTCATTTTTTGAAGCCCGTTTTGGGCAGCTGTATAGTTTTCGTTTTCGCGACCCCCTCGATTTTCAATCTTGTAAACCCAGTGAAACCTTGGCGGCCACGGATCAGTTTATTGGTCTTGGTGACGGGCAAACAACAGAGTTTAGGCTTATCAAAAATTATCAAGATAGCGGCGGGGCTTATGAACGGCCCATTACGAGACCCGTTGAAAATAGTATAGTCATTGCCCTGAACGGTACGATGATATCTGAGCTACAATATGATGTGAACTTAGTGACTGGCGACATCGTCTTTAACTCTGCGCCCACATCTGGAACGGTCATATCGGCAGGCTTTATGTTTGATGTGCAGGTTCGTTTTGACACAGATCAATTAGACCTCGCCTTAGAAGCTTTTGGTGCGGGGCAGGCGGCGAGCATTCCTTTGATAGAGGTCATTGGCCATGCGTAATATTTCAGAGGGTTTGAAAAGCCACCTCTCTAGCGGAGCGACCACGCTTTGCTGGCTTTGGAAAGTCACGCGGCGGGACGGCATTGTTTTGGGTTTCACAGACCATGACAAGTCGCTTGTCGTGGACGGGGTGACTTATGAGATGTCATCTAGCCTAATCCCAAGCGATACAGATAACCGCCTCGGGTTTGCCGCAGATAATGGCACTGTTCAAGGCGTGTTCGATAGTGCGCGTATTACGGCCGTTGATATTCGGGCAGGGCTTTATGAAAATGCGGTGATTGATAGCTACCGCGTGAATTGGCGGTTGCCTGAACAACTCATCCATATGTCAACGGGACGGCTAGGAACTATCCGTCAAAGCGGCGATAGTTTCGAGGCTGAATGGACAGGGCAATCTGTACTGCTTGAGCGTTCAACAGGGCGGGTGTTTTCAAAGCTTTGCGATGCCACCTTTGGAGATAGCCGTTGCGGACTTAACGCGTCAGATTTCACTGACGGTACAATATGCCCGCGGAGCTATGAGGCCTGCCAAAACCAATTTGATAATACGCTCAACTTTCGCGGCTTTCCTTTCTTACTGGGGGATGATGCGCTGCAAGCCGCGCCGCAAATTGGCGCGCTACGCGATGGGAGCTCGCGTTATAAATGACCCTCGAAATGAGAGCGGCAGATATTCCGCGCGATGCGATATTAGCGGCGGCTAAGAGCTGGATTGATACGCCCTATCAGCACCAAGCCAGCGTTAAAGGCGCGGGCTGTGATTGCCTTGGTCTTATTCGCGGTATTTGGCGCGAGGTTTATGGGGCTGAACCGCTGCCCACACCCGCCTATACACCTGATTGGGCTGAGAGCATGGGGCAAGAAACTTTATTGATGGCCGCGCAAACATGCCTGACGCCTATCGAAAAAACAGAGGCACAAGCAGGCGATGTTTTGCTTTTTCGTATGGCCCCAAATGCGCCTTGTAAACATATTGCGCTCATGAGCGGCCATGAGCGCATCCTTCACGCCTATTGGGGCAAGGCTGTCGTTGAGAGTTATCTCGTGCCGTATTGGACCCGCCGCCACGCCTTTTCTTTTACTTTTCCTAAAATTGAGAACCTATGAGCACTTTAATCGTTGCAGGCGCGCAACATGCTGGAAGCGCGCTGGTGCAAACGGCTAGCACTGCCGCGCTGTCTTATGCCAATAGCGCTATCAGTAACGCCTTTGATAACCGCGTCTTCGAAGGCCCGCAGCTTGAGGGCTTTCATGTTCAAACCTCGCGGGATGGCGCGCCCATGTCGCGCGTCTATGGCCGTATAAGATTGGCAGGGCAGCTTATCTGGGCGTCACGGCTCAAAGAGAATGTGACCGAGACGCCTGTACAAAGCGGTAAAGGCGGGGGGCCGACCCAGCGTAATTATAGCTATACAATTAGTTTTGCCATTGGTCTGTGCGAGGGAGAAATTTTGGGCATTGACCGTCTTTGGGCGAACGGTTCGCCGCTTAATATCCCTGGACTTGTGTCGCGTATTTACAAAGGCACAGATAGGCAACTGCCTGACCCTATTATTAGCGCAATTGAGGGTGTCGCCCCTGCTTTTCGCGGGACAGCCTATATTGTCTTCGAAGACTTCCCACTCGATGATTTTGGCACACGCCTGCCGCAAATTAATGCAGAAATTATTCGCGTGCCGCCCGCGTTAAACGACGCGCCGCGACTAGAAACGATGATACGCGGTGTAAACTTACTGCCAGGATCAGGGGAGTTTGCTTATGCAACAGAGATTGCGGAGGAGACGCCAACACCGATATCTGCCCGCCCGATTAATATGAATAACTTGTCTGGCAAACCAGATATTGAATTGGCGTTGGACCAGCTCGAAACACAACTTCCTAATGTTAAAAATGTCTCGATTATTACATCATGGTTTGGCACAGATTTGCGTTGCGGAGAGTGTGAAATTCATCCCGGCGTAGAGACTAAAACACGTATCACCCCAGATGTGTCATGGCGGGTAGGCGGTATGACGCGCGGCGCGGCTTATCTTGTGAGCCAAGATGAAGCAGGGCGTCCTAATTACGGCGGTACGCCCTCTGACAGTTCCATCCTTCAAGCCATTAGCGCGCTTAAATCACGGGGCTATAAAGTCACGCTCTACCCCTTTATTCTTATGGATGTTCCAACGGGTAATAAATTACCTGACCCTTACGGCGCATTCGAGCAAGCCGCCTTTCCGTGGCGGGGCCGCATAAGCTGTCATCCGCAATCTGATGAAAAGACCGAGGCGGTCATACCTCAAATTGATCATTTTTTTGGAACAGCAACAGCGGCTGATTTTCAAATAGAAAATGGACATCCAAATTATAAAGGGGATGATGAGTTTTCTTTCCGCCGTTTTATTTTGCACTATGCGAAACTCGCGCAAATATCTGGCGGCGTTGACCGCTTTGTTATTGGGTCTGAAATGCGGGGTCTAACAACACTTAGGGATAGTAAAAGTAATTATCCTGCGGTTAAAAAACTCACGGAACTTGCCGAAGATGTTCGCATTATTCTTGGCGCGCAAACACAAATTACTTATGCGGCTGACTGGTCAGAATATTTTGGGCATCACCCGCAAGACGGGAGCGGGGATATTAATTTTCATCTCGACCCGCTTTGGGCCTCCAGCGCCATAGACGCTATTGGCATTGATGCTTATTTTCCGCTTTCCGATTGGCGCGATGGCAAGGGGCACTTAGATAGTGAGGTTGCACAGACCCCTTATGATAAGGTCTATCTGCAAAGCCAGATGGAAGGCGGGGAAGGCTATGATTATTTCTATGCCTCCCCTGCGGATAGAACTGCGCAAAACCGCAGCCCCATCGAGGACGGCAGTGTGGGTAAGCCTTGGGTTTACCGTTATAAAGACTTGCGTAATTGGTGGGGGCAACATCACTATAATCGCCGTAGCGGCGTAGAAGCGCAGACACCCACGCTCTGGGCACCGCAAAGTAAACCGATTTGGCTTATGGAAATTGGCTGCCCCGCAATTAATAAAGGCGCTAATCAACCTAATGTTTTTTACGATCCTAAATCCTCTGAATCGGTTATACCCTATTTTTCCAATAGCGCGCGCGATGATTTAATTCAGCGCAGATATCTTGAGGCTTTCATAGACTATTGGGCCCTTCATAATGAGGTTTCATCTGTTTACGGGGCGCAGATGATTGATCTGGATATGATAAATGTTTGGGCGTGGGACGCGCGGCCCTTTCCTGATTTTCCTGCGCGAAGTAATGTCTGGTCGGATGGGGGTAATTGGGAACGGGGGCATTGGCTCTCTGGCCGTATGGGGTTAGTACCGCTCTCGGATATTGTTACGGACATTTGCGGGCAAAGCGGCTTAGGCGCGGTAGACGTCACACAGGTCACAGGGCTGGTACAAGGTTATCACATTAACCGCCCTATGACGGGCCGCGCGGCCCTAACGCCTCTCTCTGCGCTTTACGGATTTAACCTGATTGAGACAGCCCAGGGGTTAAGATTTGCCAGCGACGAAACAGCGGCGACATTTCAGCTCTCAGTTGATGATATTATCGGCGATTTATCCAGCGCCGTTAGCCTTGAGAAAACTGACCCAGAGGAGAGGCTCAAAGATGCGCGTATTCATTTTATTGACGCGTCTAATGATTACCAACTTGGCTTTGCAAGCGCGCGTGACCTTGCGGCCGAGACAGTTCGTGTCGCCGATATAAATGTGCCCATCGTTATGGATCAAAGTTTTGCACTCTTTGCCGCCGAACAAATTTTAAATCGGAACTTACAAAGCAATGAAACGCTGTCTTTCGCAGTGACAGGACAACGCCTTGACCTTGAAGTCGGTGATGATGTGATATTCCCAAATGCGGAGCTGAGGTGGAAAATTCAAAGTTTGGAAGGAATTACAACTCAGCGTGTCTCGGCGCGTCTTACGCAGTCATTATTAGGTCCACCATTATCAGCTCCGCCATTATCTGGTCCGCCATTATCTGGTCCAGTGCCTGCGGTGACTAGCGCGCCTAGCTGGGCCATGAAACCTGTTCTTCTAGCTTTGGACCTGCCAAGTTATGAGGGGGTGTTGGTCGGCGCTGCCTTAACGCCCTTCTCAGAGACGCGTATTACAAGCCCCAATAGTGATGTCAGAGCAACCTCTTCTATATATGCGGGGGCTTTGTTGACCGAGATGAAAAGAGGGGCCGTTGGACGGTGGGACTATAGTCAGGAGGTGGATATTTTTCTACCCGGCGTGACTCTGTCTTCTATATCTTCAGACGCTGTATTAGCGGGTGATAATAAATTTGCAGTCGAAACCCCATCGGGTTGGGAAATTTTTCAAGCGAGCTTCGCCCAATTGATAGGCGAGAATACTTACCGCCTATCAAAATTCCTACGCGGTCTTCGTGGTACAGAAGTGGATATAGCAAATCTTGTGACTGCGGGTGCGCGGATTATATGGCTAGGGTCTGGCTGGGAGGTCCTGCCTTTATCAGAAGGTTATATAGGCGAGACAATTTCTCTGAACGCGAGCGCGGCTGGCCGAACAAGTGATATTTTGCAATTTGACTATAAGGCCAAATATTTACGACCGCTTGCTCCTGTTCATGTAAAAATGGAGTCTTCTGAAGGACAGACACGCCTCTCTTGGATTCGTCAGAGCCGTATAGAGAGTGAAAGCTGGGCGGGCATGGATGTGCCGCTCGGGGAGGATATAGAACTATATCGTGTTCAACTTTTGGCGGGGGAACAACTTATATTCGACTCTGAGGTGAGAGAGACGCACATTACACTAAGTCAAACAGATGTTGATATGGCGGATATTATATCAATTGCGCAAGGTAGCCGCGCCTTTGGGTGGGGCGCGTCATTTATAACAGGCCTATAATAGATATACTTTAATCGGCGTCTCTTCCCTTGCTTGAAAATAATTAACGCTTAAATATAGAGCATGGCAAAAGATCCATATAAATTACTGGGTGTTCCTCGAACGGCCTCGGAAGCTGAAATTCGAAAGGCTTATCGCGGCCTCGCGAAGAAGTATCATCCTGACGTGAACAAAGATAATCCGAAAGCCGCCGAACGGTTCAAGGAAATATCTGCGGCCAATACGTTGTTGTCTGATAAAAATATGAAGGCGCGTTATGATAGCGGGCAGGTTGACGGTTCGGGCCAACAGCAAAACCCCTTTGCAGGACAGAACCCTTTTGGCGGCATGGGCGGCGCAAGACGTGGGCAAGCTGGCGGCCAAGATGATATGTCCGAACTGTTTTCTTCTCTCTTTGGGATGAATATGGGCGGTAGACGCGGTGGTATGCAACAACGCCGCGCCGCGCCCAAAAAGGGCGCTGATATTCGCTATAAAGTGACGCTGCCTTTTATTGACGCGCTTAAAGGCGGCTCCAAAAAGCTAAGGAATGGCCTGACCGTCACAATTCCAAAAGGCGTTGAAGATGGCCAAATTGTCCTTGTCGCTGGTAAAGGCAAACCCGGAACAGGCGGCGGGCCGACAGGCGACGCTAAAATAGAGATAAGCGTAAAACCGCATAGTCACTTTACGCGCAACGGGACAAAACTCCGCCTGATTCTCCCTATATCTTTAAAAGAGGCTGTCCTTGGCGCAAAAATAGCGATTCCTCTACCAGACGGTGATGTGACGCTTAAAATTCCAGCGGGCAGTAATACAAACACTAAAATGCGCCTTAAGGGTAAAGGTATTAGTGGGGATGATTTGGTCGTGTCCCTTCAAATTATTTTGGACGCTGATGATGCTAAGACATTGAAAAAATGGGCGAAAAAGGCAGATGTTTCACTTGATTTTGATCCCCGCCAAGCCCTTCGTGGCTGATGTTGGGGCTGATGTTGGGGCTGCGTTTCCTTTGAAATAGGACAAAAAAACTGATAAATAAATGTAATCTGTACGTAATATTCAGATTGGGTTCAGGGGGAGCGCGTTACTAAGATCGTATGATAACGAAACCAAGACATATTGTTTTAGCTTTAGGTACTGCTTTGTTACTGAGTGCAACGGCTATGCCTGCGAGTGCAAATCCAGGAAAATGGAAAGCACATTCGCAGAAAAGCAATGCGCATAAAAACTATATCTTGCCGCACCAAGCAATCTCAAGCCGCTCTATACGAGCGCAAAGCCATTCGCTTTGGGTAAAAAACGGTATTTCTGCTGCTGAAGCTAAATCTATCGCTCGCCGCAAGGTAAAAGGTGGTGAGGTGGTGGATATTTCTCGCAAAGGTAATATTTACCGCGTACGTGTCATTGGCAAGAATGGTAAAGTCTTTGATGTTTTGATTGACGCGAACACTGGACGTGTCAAAAGATAATATCTTAGGATTCGTTCGTCCATCCTTTATAATGTGAGGCCTTATGCGTATTCTCGTCGTCGAAGATGATTCAGATTTATCCCGCCAACTTAAAGACGCATTGACGGATGTAGGCTACGCCGTTGATATTGCCGCTGATGGCGAAGAGGGACATCATCTTGGTGATACAGAGCCTTATGATGCCGTTATCCTTGACCTTGGTCTTCCTATTATTGACGGCGTCAGTGTTTTGCAAAAATGGCGCTCTGACGGTAAAAAATTCCCTGTACTTATTCTCACAGCCCGGGATCAGTGGAGTGAAAAGGTTGCAGGCTTTGATGCTGGCGCAGATGATTATCTGACGAAGCCTTTCCACACAGAAGAATTAATGGCGCGTTTGCGCGCGCTTTTGCGGCGTGCGGCGGGGCATACAACGGATACAATCGATATTGGAGAGCTATCTGTCGACAACCGTTCAGCGCGGGCTTTCGTTAATGGCATGGCTATTAAATTGACGTCTCATGAATTTCGCCTTCTTAGCTATATGGCCACACACCGTGGCCGGGTCATTTCCCGAACAGAGTTAGTTGAGCACATTTACGACCAAGACTTCGACCGAGATTCAAATACAATCGAAGTTTTTGTGGGTCGCTTGCGCCGTAAAATCGGGACGGACCGTATCGAGACTGTTCGGGGTTTAGGCTATCGTTTAGCCGATCCTGATGAGGCGAAAGCTAAGTAATTCATGACAGATATGGGGGCGCCATTATCTACCGTTTCTGAGCCATCAGTTTCTCTTGGAAACCAGTCTTTGGTTGTGCGCCTTGTTCGGGGCGCAGCACTCTGGGCTCTGCCATTATTATTGTTAACGGCGCTCACGCTGACATGGCTTTATCGCAACACGACTTACCGAAGTTTTGATGACCCGCTGGTGAGCGCGGTCACGTCACTTATTGCGTCTGCTGAAGTTGCGGATGGTATGCTGGGATTGAGCCGAAAACCTATTGATCCCCGCTATCAACGCGCGCTATCTGGACGATACTGGTTGATTGGATTTCTTCAAGATGACGGCGTTATCGAAGCCATTACTAGCTCTAGGTCCTTATATGAAGAGACTTTGACTTTGCCTAAATCTGATGTTGCGCGTTTGCAAAATCAACAAGGCGAAGAAATACGCTCTAACGCTGAGGGACCTGATAGTAATGAAAATTTGCGGCTTGTGGCACGGCAAGTTGTACTACCAAACATGAAAGCGCCTGTCGTGGTGGTTGCCGCAGCTGATAACCGTTCGGCGCGGCAAAGTGTTATCAGCTTCGCACTTATTGCTTTTGGGCTTATGCTCTTGATATCCATTGGCTTGGTTACAGCCGTTGTTACGCAAGTGAGATCTGGGCTGAAACCGCTTTTTGATTTGCGTGAAAAAGTTGCCGATGTCCGCGAAGGTCGTGCGGGACAGGTTGACGGAAAGTATCCGCGAGAAATTCAACCGCTCGCGAATGAACTTAATTCTCTTATTACGCATAATAAGGACGTTGTAGAACGCGCGCGAACGCATGTGGGGAATCTCGCCCACGCTCTCAAAACGCCTTTGGCTGTTTTACAAAATGAAGCGCAGTCTACGGACTCGACGCTGTCTGAAATTGTCGGGCGTCAAACCGAGACAATGAAGAACCAAGTTGATCACCATCTTCGTAGGGCGCGGGCGGCCGCGCGGGGGCAAGCTATTGGTGTCTCATCACCTGTAAATGAAACTTTGGAAGCTCTCGCAAGAACCTTAGAGCGAATTTACAGAGATAAGGATATTGATTTTGATGTTGATTTAGAGCCTGATTTAATATTTCGCGGTGAAAAGCGAGACTTAGAAGAGATGGCCGGAAATCTGATGGATAACGCCTGTAAATGGACCAAGTCAGCTATTCGTGTGAGCGCGCAGAGGCTTGCTGACGACGGGCAATTTATTATTATTGTCTCTGATGATGGGCCAGGTATGGCTGCCGATCAGTATAAAGAAGCGATTAAGCGAGGCGCGCGTCTTGATGAAGCGACACCTGGTAGTGGTTTTGGCCTCGCTATTGTCGATGATCTCGCCCGAGCTTATAAAGGACGTTTAACGCTTGGAAAATCCGATATGGGCGGCCTAAAATCGGTATTAGAATTGCCACGCCGATTGTAAAAAGGCCCTGAAATGAAACACCCTATTCACCTAGAAACGCGTGAACAAACTGGAGCTCGGTTATTTTCTCCGACCGCAGGCCGAAATAAAGACCCCATAGGCAAAGTGCTCGATGAGCATATTCCACAAAACGCAAAGGTACTAGAAATAGCTTCAGGTTCAGGTGAGCATGGGCATCATTTTTGCGGGCTACGCCCTGATGTTATTTGGCAGCCGTCTGACCCCGATACGGTTTCAAGAGCCTCACAAGATGATTGGGCCATTGAACGACCTGGGCAAATTTTGACCTCATTGTCTGTTAATACAATGGATGAGAATTGGTGGAAAGATCTGACTGAGTTTGAAAATATTTATTGTGCAAATATGGTGCATATTGCGCCTTGGGAGGCGGCTTGCGGGCTAGCCGAAGGGGCCAAACATCTTTTAAATGAGACTGGTTTTGTCTTTCTATACGGCCCCTTTATGGAGGGTGATGACACGGCACAATCTAATTTAGATTTTGATGAGAACTTGAAAGCTCGAAACCCGAGATGGGGCGTAAGAAAGTTAAGCGCTGTTAAGCATATATTTAGTGAACAGGGGTTTAATCTAACAACCCGCATCGTGATGCCTAAGGAAAACCGACTTCTTATTTTTAAGAACTCATAGGCTTTTTTAGAATTTGTATTTTGGGCCCAATCATGACAATTTTGTCATGATTTAGACATAATTAGGATATGTGCAGCCTGTCACACTGCATTTGAGCTTGGAGTTATTAGTGCCTTCAAAATTTAAAATTAGCCGGTTTGCGGCCCCTGCGTTAACGCCGGCTATCATGCTTTGTGTGATGTCGTCTGCGTCTGCGCAAGATATCGTCATTCCAATAATAAATGACGTTCCCGATTCAAGTGCACCTTCAATTGAAATATTTGCGCCTCTGCGTGAACAAAGCGCTCAGCCAGAAATAGGACAACCTGCGCCTTTATATAATAGCGCGCCGCCGTTGCCAGAAAGCCTAACTGCGCCGCAATCAAGGATATTTGCAGCGCCAAGCAATTCAAATATATCCACGTCTGCGCCCACAAACCTGTATCAGGCTCCGATTTCGTCTTTGCCCTCGATTGCTAATTTGGTTGATAAAGTAAGCCCATCGGTTGTTAATATTATTGTGACGACTGAAGACGGCGAGACGACATCTGAAGGACAGGGGTCTGGCTTTATTATATCACGCAATAAAGAGGTGGTAACAAATTATCATGTCATCGACGGTGGCACAAATATTGAAATTGAGTTTAATGATGGCCAAAAATTTCCAGCCAGTATCATCGGCACGGATGAAGAAACAGATTTAGCGCTTTTAAAAATTGAAAGCCCAAAATCTTTCCCCCATGTGAGTTTTCATCAAGGTATAAAAACCCGCATTGGAGATTGGGTTGTTGCAATTGGTAATCCTTTTGGAATCGGCCAATCAACTAGCTTGGGCGTAATTTCAGCTATTGGGCGCTCTCGTGTCGACAGCGGCTCATATGTTGATTATATTCAAACCGACGCAACGATTAATCGTGGTAACTCGGGCGGCCCTCTGTTTAACCTTAAAGGTGATGTTGTCGGCGTTAACTCTGCGATTTATTCTCCGACAGGTGCAAGTGTGGGTATTGCTTTTGTTATTCCCCATGGGACAGCTGAAGATATTATTACATCTATTCGCGAAGACGGGAAAGTACGGCGTGGTTACCTAGGGGCAGGTCTTCGTACAGCGACTTTTGAACTTGAAAATGGTGATGGCGTTTATAAATCAGGCGCAACAATAACCAGTGTCGTTGCAGGTAGCCCAGCTGAGACATATGGCCTTCAAGTTGATGATATAATCTTGAGAATAAATGATGAAGCTGTTCGCAACTCGGTTGAAGCGACGCGCGCAATTGGGAGTTTGCGTCCCGGCGAAGTCGCAAAAATGATTTATGAGCGTGATGAAAAAACCTACTCTCTGAATGTATCAATTGGTGAACGGCCTGAAAAAATTGAAATTCAACGCGCTTCTGCAATCGCGCAAGGATTACCACCCCCGCCGCCAAAACAAGCCGCGGGCCCAAAAGTGAATATTGATACGGGATTGCAAGTCCTCGACCTTAGTCCAGAGTTTAGATCAGCCATTGGGATGCGGACAGACCAAGTCGGTATTTATGTAGAATCTGTAACGCCCAGTAGTGGCGCGGAGCAGGGCGGATTTAAAACGGGCATGGTGCTTTTGGATGCGGATGCGCAGCCCTTGGCAGAAGTTAGCTCTTTGAGATCCATTGTTCTGAATGCCCGTATTGCAAAACAAGACGGCTTAGTGATGAATGTTCGCCTTAAAGACGGGCGGGAAACATTTATGGTGCTACCATTATTATAATAAAACTGGGATGGGGGTCCACTTCTAGGAGAAAAATATGAGAATATTAGTTGTTGAAGATGATGAAATTGCCGCGGAGTATGTCCGTAAGGGATTGATGGAAGCGGGTCATGTCGTTGACTTAGCGCCTGATGGTGACTTGGGATTAGAGATGGCGCGGGCTGCTGATTATGACGCTCTTATCTTGGACAGAATGCTCCCTAAGCGAGACGGGCTTGAAGTTCTCGGTGAGCTTCGTGAGGACGGAGATTCAACGCCTGTGCTGATTTTATCCGCGCTAGGTGAAGTGGATCATAAAGTTGAGGGTTTGCGCGCTGGCGGTGATGATTACCTTGCCAAGCCATATTCCTTTACTGAACTTTTGGCCCGCGTAGAAGCGATCGGCCGAAGATCGGACCCATCTGCGGCCGTAACAAAATTAAAAGTCGGTGATTTAGAAATGGATTTACTGGCAAGAACAGTTCGTCGTGATGGTAAGAAAGTTCTTTTGCAGCCACGTGAATTTCGTTTGCTAGAGTGCCTTATGCGAAACGCTGGACGTGTTGTGACACGCACGATGCTTTTGGAAAAAGTATGGGACTATCACTTTGACCCCCAAACAAATGTTATCGATGTTCATATTTCCCGCCTGCGCGGAAAAATAGATAGAGATTTTGACGAAGCTCTTTTGCATACAGTCCGAGGTGCAGGTTACCGCTTGCAGGTTTAGGTTTGAAACCTTAAGCCCCGTATTCAATGTTTGCGGCTATTAAAAAACTTTATAGAAATACGCTCTTCAGATTATCTCTGTTGGGCGCATTTTTATTTGTGGGATCGCTATTCATCGCCATGGGCTATGTTTATTTTGCGACGATTGAATCAGAACTTCGCCGCGTTGATAAAGCGCTAGTTGAAGAATTTTCAGAATTTCAAATAATTTTTGAAGAGAAAGGTCTTCAAGGTGTTGATAGAGAAGTTATTTTGAGATCTGCAAGCTCTGAAGGTTGGTACATTCTTATTGCCGGAAATATTGTTGCTGGGAATTTAGCCTTTCAAAAGGTTGAGACACAAGACGGGGCTAAAGGTTTAATCCCAGAAGAATCTGAAGATGAATTCCAAAAAATACAGTTTACATATAGTAATCCAGAGACGACGGATGTTGACTTTCAAGACCGCCGTGCGCGCGGACTTGCTGGGCCGCTTAAGACAAAAGATAGAAATGCGGGTTTGTTGTTAGTTGCGCGAGACGTGGAAGCAACAATGCGGACAGGCGTTCGTGTGCGGACTGCAATTTTAACGTCATCAGCCATCGCCGTTGTTTTAGGCTTGATATCTAGCTGGTTTGTTTCGCGTCGTTTTACGCGGCGTGTTGAAGCTTTTAATAAACTTGCAGACGATGTCCGTGCTGGAAATCTTGATCGCCGGGCCCCTCGAACTTATTCCGAAGATGAAATGGATATGCTGGCCGAGCACCTTAATTCAATGCTCGATCATATTGATAGGTTGATGCAGGCTATGCGCTATGCGGGCGATAGTGTTGCACATGATTTACGTACACCGTTAACCCGCTTGCGCACGCGCTTGGAAAGCGCAGCCGGTGAATTAGGCGATAGCAAAGAGGCACAAACCTTATTTGCCGCTGCTGAAGATGCAGGGGAACTCCTTCAGACATTTGATAGTGTTTTGCGTATTGCGAGGCTTGAAGCTGGTGAGCGCCGTGAATTATTGACTGACATAGACCCCAAACCAATCTTGGATGATTTGGCTGAACTCTATGAGCCAGCTTGCGAAGATTCGGGATTGAAATTTACATTTGGTATTATTCCAGATGTTAAAATATTAGCTGACCGCGGCCTTCTCTCTCAAGCTGTTTCAAACTTAATTGAGAATGCAATTAAATATACGCCTTTAGGCGGCTCTATCCATCTCTCACTTTTTAAGAATAGTTCTGGCCGTGCTGTTGTTTCAATTGCAGATGATGGACCTGGAATTCCTCAAGCTGATCGTAAACGCGTTAAAGAGAGGTTTGTGCGTCTTGATAAAAGCCGAACCTTACCAGGAAGTGGACTTGGCCTAACCTTAGTTGAAGCTGTTGCTGATCTTCATAGAGCAGAATTTGTTATGACCGATGGAATCGGTAAGAGTGATGAGCGGCCAGGACTTAATGCGTCACTTATTTTTCCGCGAAGACGTCACATACGGACGAAGACGAAAACTTAATGTAACTTAAGCGGCAGGGTTTATACGTTGTAATGGTACATCTTGCGGCGCACTCTGAGCCTTAAGTGTCCCCACTTCACCTTCTATCAAGACGTCTGCAATGTCTTTCGCAAGACGTGAAATCTCATTACCAACTTCGTCCATGCTTTGAGCTTGCTTGGAGGCAGGAGGGGTGTTCGGTAAGGTAAATATAACTGTCGTGCCTTGTCCTACAACCGATTGAATTTTGAAGTTGCCACCATGAAGCTCCACAAGAGATTTAGAAAGAGCGAGCCCTAACCCAGTACCTTCGTGCTGGCGAGAATGCTGGCTATCTATTTGCTCGAATGGTTGTGCAAGGCGTTGAATGTTTTCTTCTGAAATACCGATTCCAGTGTCAGTAATGCGCATAATCAAACCAGCCGATTTAGGTTCGACGGATATCGTAACGACGCCGCCTTCTGGCGTAAACTTAATGGCATTTGTAGCTAGGTTAAGTAGAATTTGTTTAACAGCCCTTGGGTCGGCTTCGATTTCTGGTACAGCCTTTTCGTCATAAATAAGCTTTAATCTATTCTCATCTGCACGGCCTCGGACTATGCGTATAACTTGACCTATCATGTCGCTCATTTGTAGAGCTTCTGTATTGAGCGTCATTTTACCAGCCTCAATCTTTGACATATCCAAAATATCATTAATCAGGGATAGAAGGTGTTGCCCTGAAAATAATATGTCATTCACATATTCTTTATATCTGGGGTCACCCAGCGGCCCGAACATTTCTTTTTTCATGATATCGGAAAACCCATTAATGGCATTAAGCGGTGTACGGAGTTCATGACTCATATTAGCCAAAAATTCTGACTTTGATTGGTTCGCTTCTTCTGCTCGGATTTTTTCTTGTTCGTAATTTTCAGCTAATTCTACAATACGGACTTGTGATTTTTTCAGTACGTTAATTGTTTTTTGAAGGGCTGATTGATTGACCTCTAATTGTTGTTCACGTGTTCTAATAACAGTGATATCCGTTCCAATACTTACGCGGCCGCCATCGGGAGTGAGGGTTTCCAGATATCGTATCCACCGGCCATCTTTGAGCTGAATTTCAGAGCTGCTTCCGTCTTCGAGAACTATTAAGTTTTCTATCGCGTTGTTTGAATGATATTCAACAGTTGAATAATCAATACCGGGTTGCAGGGCCCCTTGTTCAAACCCAAAAAAGTCTGAAAATTTATTATTCCATAGTACCAGACGATCAAGCTGATCCCATATAACAAAACTATCATTCATCGAGCTTAAGGCGTCATATAAACGCGCCTCAGCTGCCTGAAGGCGCGTTTGAGCTCCGCGCATCTGCGTTACGTCCAGAGCCATGCCAATCACGACTTTAGCTTGATCGGACCCACGAACAGAAGGACGTCCTCTACAGGCTAAAGATAAGGGTAAATTAGCTACTTTAACATCAACTTCAAATTCTCCGTTTACATGCGCTCTGCGTATACTTGATAAAAGCTTTTCTCTGTCAGCGGCGCCAAATAAACTTAAAAATTGAGGCATGGTGAGGTTTTTTTCTTCTGGGTTTAGTCCTAATAACCCTGCCAGAGAATTACTTATATATGCCTGATTTTGTTCTAAGTTTACTTCCCAAACACCGCCCCTGGAGCCATCAATAGCGGCGCGGTAACGTTGCTGGGAAACTTCTTGAGATGTTTTTTGATCACGTAGAAGCGAAATCTGTTGTAACATATTGGCAAGGAGAGTCCAAACCAACCACACTGTGCCTGCAAAGAGTAATGAAAATAAAAGTATATTATTTAGCAAACTGGGTGACATACGTCTGGGTTGGGATTCTACCACAGTCAAAAATGAATTTGGAACTCGTGAAGAGGCAAGCCAGATACTTTTGTTGTTAACTTTATGGGCCGATACGCCGTTAGATGTTGTGACAGATTTTAATTTTGCAGGTGTCAAACCATAATATTCGAGTGTACCTTCGCTGCCCAATTCTTTAGGGCCATCAATGACTTTACCGCCCTCCATGACAATGGACATATTAGTTGATTGTTCATCGAGTAAACTCCCCGACGTTAACGCGACAATCAAAAAGCTTTCTTGAGAGCGCCGTGTTATAACTGGGGTTACGAGGCCTTCTTTCGTGATTAATGAAGATATCTGAACGCCGCTTTTAGGGAAATTTCGGCGATCTATGTTTTGCAAGGCTTCTGCTGATTTTGAGGTTGCTGATAGAATGTCACCTGATTGATCGATGAGTGCTACTGCAAGAGTTCCGTGTCCTCGTGCCGCAAAGTCGATTACTTGTTGAGGGTTATTTCTCAGGCTAAGAGCGGTATCCATCCAAGCAACTTGGCTATCTAATGTTCGGGCGACATTATCGGCTTTGCTTTTTACTGCAGATGCGTAATTTGCCGTTTCAGTTGATTTGAATTGAGAGTAATCGAAATAGAATTTTGTTACGGCTACAATCGCGAAAAGAGTAATAAATGCGATGGCACTAAATAATAATGTCTTTAGTGACCCTTCGCTTATATCTTTTGATAATTCATGAAACTTTTTGGAAAACCCACTTTTTTGGTTTTTTTGAGGAATAAACTCGACGCTAGCATGTTGTTTAGGTCCGCGGGCATGAGGGGTAAAAGGCGGGGCTGTAGCTGAGCGTTGCGGCGTTTGGATGGGCTGAACCGGGCTGAACTCTTGCGGGCTAGCTGCATATTGTGTCGGGGAGACCGGCATGTGTTGATTTACAGAGCCTGTTTGCACGTTCATCCCTTTTCGAATCAGTTAAATCAACCTAATTTGTCAACCATCATTAGTCGAACAAAACGTGGTTAATATTGCCTTTAATTTGGCTGTGAAAGAACCTTAATTCTCGTTTCAGGCTCAGGTTTACCGATTGCGTAGCCTTGAGCAGCATCAAACCCTAATTGGGTAACAAAATCTTTAATATCGTTGGTTTCAACGCCTTCTGCGATAAAACGAACATCTAAGGGGGTTCTTAGTGACAATAACGCCTGTAGAATTGCACGGTCACGTGCTGAATTATAAGCAGCAGCAACAAATCCGCCGTCGATTTTCAACCAATTACACGGTAGGGCTCTTAAGTATCTTATAGAGGCTGCGCCTGAACCGACATCATCCAAACAAACAGGATGTCCACGTGTTTTAAGTTCTGATAACAAACCCTCAGCTAAAGCCAAATCGTGCATGTCCCAACTTTCTGTGAGTTCTATCACAAGTTTAGTCGGCGAAGCTTCGAGAGCTGTGAGACAGGCCAGAACGGAGTTTTTAAAGCTCGATTTATCGACAGAAGCCCCAGAGAGGTTAATCGCAATGCCAGTGCCATCTGGATTTTCGTTTAAGACTAAAATAGCTTGGGCGAGCATTGACAGATCGAGGTCGCGGATAACGCCCGAAACTTCAGCAGGCCTAAGGACACCTTCAAGCTCTTTATCGTGATCAAAACGAACCAGCCATTCATGATGGTGAATATGACCGTCTTTTAAATCAACAATCGGTTGTCGCACCACTGAATAGCGTTGTTCTGAAATATGGGTGCGAAACCCAGCTGCGGTACGTATATCTGCCATTCGCATGTATTAGCAGATGGGTATAAATATTATCCTAAGGTTTTAGCTGCAATTTCTAGCACGTTTTTAGAGGGTTTAGCGGCAATGACGCGGCGAAGCTCAGCTTTAATCATGCCCTGACGCGTTATATCCAATTTGCGCCAGATTTCATAGACACCCAATAGACGCGCGGCGACGGAGGGGTTGCGGCTATCCATATCTAAAACTTGATCCGTGAAGAGACTATAACCCTTGCCGCTGATGTCATGAAATAGGTGAGCGTTATTCATCGCAAAACCACCGACTAAGGCACGAACCCGGTTAGGGTTGCGAGCGTCAAAGGCGTTATGTTTTGTCAACTGCTCGATAGCATTAACGCCTTCTGGGTGTTTGCGCGAGGCTTGAACGGCGAACCATTTATCAATCACGAGCGGATTCGTCTCCCATTTCATATAGAAGTCTTCCATCAACTGATCGACGCGAAGACCCCCCAGCTTATCTAAAATGATAAGTGCCGATAATTCATCGGTCATATTCGTGGCTGTTGTGAATTGTTCAATTGCGAGCGGCGCGGCTTGTGCATCCTTGCGGCAAGCGAGAAGTGATAAGCAGCGGTTCTTAAGCGCGCGCTGCCCCGCGCAAGCGGCACTAGGATCAAATGGTCCTGTATCTTTCAGAGCGTGATATTGCGCGCGTAAATCTTCGCTCATGCCGTCTGCAATCGCGCGGCGAAGCCAATGGCCCGCCAGATCAATTGCAATTGGGTCTGCTTGGTCAAGACTTTGCTGAACCTCAGTATTAGAGGGTATCGTGAGAGCTAAAGCTTTGAAGTTATCGTCAAATTCGGCGTCGTTTAAAGTGTGTTTTAAAGCGCTTACATATCCTGATAGGGCGCGGTCAGGTTTCGGTGTTTTGCCTGTTTCAATCGCTTGGCTCATACGCCCTAAAAGCTCACGCGCGAGACTTTGTCCTGCTTCCCAGCGGTTAAACGCATTAGGGTCATTACCCATGAGGCGCAAAGCATCATCGGAAGTTTGATCGCTTTTTAAAATCGCAGGCGCAGAAAAGTCTTGGAGTATAGAGAGGCTATAGTTTTGTCCGTAATTGGGTAAATCAACGCTTTCCTTCGCGCTCTTTAATAACGTCAATTGTGGCTCGCCTAAGGGGCCATTATCACCAATGACTTGCCAGCGAATGGGCATAATTTGCGCGGATTTCTTTGACTGACCCGGTGTCGGGGGCGTGGACTGCTTAAAGGTTACGCCGCCAGCTTTACGGGCTACGCGTAGCTCCGGTGTGCCTGCTTGTTCATACCAAAGCATGAATTGTGAGAGGTCTTTACCAGATGTTTTTTCAAAACAAGCAATGAATTGCTCTATGGTGGCGGCAGTGCCGTCGAGACTGTCGAAGTAATAATCACAGCCCTTACGAAATTCATCTGTGCCTAATATCGTTTTGAGCATACGAATTAATTCAGCCCCTTTTTCATAAATCGTTGCTGTGTAGAAATTATCAATTTTGACAAAAGCATTCGGCCGAACCGCGTGGGCGAGTGGGCCTGCGTCTTCGGGAAATTGACGACCGCGTAGGGCGCGCACATCTTTGATACGTTGCACCGCAGCGCCGCGTTGGTCGGCTGAAAATTCTTGATCGCGGAAAACAGTGAAACCTTCCTTGAGACACAGTTGGAACCAGTCGCGACAGGTAATGCGGTTGCCTGTCCAATTGTGAAAATATTCATGGGCGACTACGGATTCGATCCGCTCAAAATTCATATCGGTTGCGCTGGCGCCGTCCGCGAGCAGGAGCGAGGAGTTAAAGATATTTAAGCCTTTGTTTTCCATGGCCCCGAAATTAAAATCACGCACGGCAACAATCATAAAACGGTCTAAATCATATTCACGACCAAAGGCGTCTTCGTCCCATGTCATAGACCGTTTGAGTGCGTCCATAGCATATTTAGCGCGGGGCGCATCGCCCTTATCGACATAAATCGTGAGCGGAATATCGCGTCCGCTCATGGTCTTGAAGCTGTCTTCTAAAATATCAAAATCACCTGCGACCAAAGCAAAGAGGTAGCAAGGTTTGGGAAAGGGGTCTTCCCAAACGGCGAAATGTTTTCCATCAGGCAACTCGCCGCTCTGGGTCATATTCCCATTGGAAAGCAGGTAAGGGTTTTGAATTTTGTCGGCCGTGATTTTAACGGTGAAAACAGAGAGCACATCTGGGCGGTCAGGATAAAAAGTAATACGACGAAAACCTTCAGCCTCGCACTGCGTACAAAAACGGCCACTGGATACATATAACCCCATCAAGGCCCCGTTCGCGGCAGGGTTACAGCTGGTCTCTATTTCTAAGGTGAAGCTATCTGGTAGCTGGTCCAAAATTAAGTGCGTTTGGGTCAGGCGGTACTCATTGCGCTTGAGCGTTCGGCCATCAATTTTGACGGATATCAGTTGAATCTCATCCCCATCCAGTTCCAAAGGTCCTGCTGACTCACGGCGCATGATCATTTTGCTTTTGACCGTGGTGACTTTTGGGCTCAAGTTAAAATCTAGGAAGACGCTCTCGATGGTAAAATTTGGCGGGGTGTAATCAGCAAGGCGTGTGATTTTGGGCGTATCAGAAAGTGTATCGGGGCGCATATTATGTCCTTATATCTTGGACTATATGTGGTGAACCCTTCAGAATTTGCAAGACAGAATTACGCCTATTATTGTTGAGAAGCTAAGGTTTATTATCACTCAAGATGACTTTATCACCTGAATATTTTTCGATGATTTTAGCGTAGCCAACAGGGAACAGGCGTGAGACGAGTGAGATAAATCGTGCGTCGCCGCCAATCAATATACGGCGTTTCTTTTTGGCGGCGCCTTTAAGGATGACGCTTGCGGCTTTTTTAGGAGAGGTAATCGCCATCTTGTCAAAACCTGCATCGAGTTCTTCGCGTGATAAGCCGTTATCGGGCAGTTTATCGGCCACTGCATTACGGGCGATATTTGTTGCGATGCCGCCAGGGTGGACACTGCATATGCCAACACCTTTGCCTGCAAGTTCTTGGGCGAGCGTTTCTGTAAAGCCACGCACGGCAAATTTTGACGCGCAATAATGGGCCTGTCCTGAATAACCTATAAACCCAAAGACACTGGAGATATTGACCAGCGTACCTTTGTTGGAGAGAATTTGATCTATGAAGGCTTTGGACATACGGACCACGCCCCAATAATTAACGTCCATAATTTTCTCCATGGACTCCAGCGGGGTATCGATAAAGTTACCTACTCGCGTTAGTCCCGCGACATTGAAGACGTAATCAGCGGCGCCTAGTGTTTGCTCGACTTTGCCTGCATAATCCACGATAGCTGCGCCGTCCGCCATATCAAAGACATCGTTCATGACGCGGTTACTTCCGCCGACCATATCGACGGTCTCGGCTAGGCCTGCCGCGTTGATGTCAGATAGCGCCAGGACAGCACCGTTCTTCGCTAGGGTTAAGGCGAGGGCGCGTCCAATCCCTGAGGCCGCGCCTGTGATGACGCAGATCTTGCCGTTATATGTTTTGGTAAATTGAGCGCTCATTCTGCTGCTGCTTTCTCGTTGACGAATTTTGAAAAGACTAAAGCGCCATCATCAATAGGGTCTTGGAGCATAAGCTTTTGGTCCATCTTATAGTCTTGTAAATTCAGCCAAGGGTGACGATCCCCTTGTGAAGGCAACTTATCCATAACCCGTAAGAGATAACCTGCTTGGAAATCTATCCATGGGTTGCGCGGCATGCCTTCTGGCGCGATGGGAATAGCGCGGGTTTGGTTATTGGCTTTCATATGTGCGACTACGCGGACCGCAAATTGCGAGATTAAATCAGCGCGTAATGTCCAAGCTGCATTGGTGTAGCCAAAGATGGTGACCATATTGGGGACATCCGAATACATCATGCCTTTATAACCATAACTCTTGGCGGGATCGATGTCTTGACCGTCTATGGATATTTGTGCTTCGCCGCCAAAGACAACATTTAATCCCGTAGCGGTTACAACAATATCAGCGGATAGCTCTTGACCAGACTTTAAAAGGATTCCCGTTTCGGTGAAACGCTCTATGTGGTCTGTTTCAACACTGGCGCGCCCGTCTTGAATGGCGATGAACATATCCCCGTCCGGAATCACACACACACGTTGATCCCATGGATTATAACTAGGACTGAAATGTTTATCGACGGGATAGTCGGGGCCGAGGGCTTTGACGATTTTCTTACGGAACCAGTCTTTAGTTTTTTGGGGGTTCTTGCGGGCGCGTTGATACATTACGCGGCTTATCCAAATGTTCTTAGCGCGGTTCATTTTGAACGCGGTCTTGGCGGGTAATATACGGTTTATAAAATTTCCGACAGAATCCTTCGCAGGAATGGAGGCAACATAAGACGGTGAGCGTTGCAACATCGTGACATGGCTGGCCTGTTCGGCCAAGGCTGGCACAAGTGTTATAGCTGTCGCGCCAGAACCGATGACGATAACTTTTTTATCTTTATAGTTAAAGTTTTCAGGCCAGTGCTGGGGGTGAACGATGTCGCCTTTAAAATCATTGCGCCCTTCAAAGGTCGGTGTATAGCCTTCCTCATATTTATAGTAACCTGCCGCAGATATTATGAAGCGGGTTTGCACTTTACGTGTCTCCCCTGAATTCGAGTCTCTGATAGTCAGGGTCCAAAGGTCAGTCTCAGAAGAAAAGTCAAAGGCCATGACTTTGGAGTTAAATTGAATGTACGGCGTAATGCCATGTTCTTTGGCAACGGTCTGAACATAGGCTCGAATAGCCGCGCCGTCAGCCAGTGTTTTATCGCCAACCCACGGCCTAAAATCATAGCCGAGTGTAAGCATATCTGAATCAGAGCGGATACCCGGATAGCGAAACAAATCCCACGTACCGCCAATAGCGCCGCGCGCTTCGATAACGGCAAGGTTGTCTTCTGGGAACTGTGTTCGAAAGCGGCAAGCAGCCCCAATACCGGACAAGCCCGCGCCGATAACAACCATGTCGTAATTTTTATCACTATTCATTGTCTTAATTATTAGTTTGAATATGTCGTAAGTCGAGTCAATTCGTATACTTTGACCTTTATCGGGACATATATGATTATGAAGGGGAATACCCTCCATTAGATATTTAAATTACATCTCTAGGGCAAATATTAGGTTCAAGATAACCATCTTTTTTAGTGTTTGTAATTGTGTTCCTGTTTTATATTTTTATCTACTTAAAATAGTACTGATTTCTGAGCATCTATTTTAAGTAAATAAAATCGCGTAAAATATGCACTAATTATTGATTGGTTAAGGCTCTAAATAATGATCTAATTAAGTGTTTAATACGGTTTATCAAATTTAAACCATGTTTCTTTACTGGGTATAAAACATACTTTGCTACTCAATCCTTAGGTGAAGGTTTGTAAGTGCCGTCAGAGCATAAACCGTGGTGGGGGCGCAATTATCCCACAATACAAACTTCAAAAAAATAATTGGCTCTATCCAGAGTCAATCCAAGACTTTGGAGGTTTGGGTGATGAATCCATGCAACGTTATAAATGTGACTTCACATGCATGCAGCCAATTTTGGCGACCTATTTTTAGCACGCGATTCAATGCGTCCTCACTGCTTAATTCCTCATTTAAATTCACGGGTGATTACACTCTCAGACTCACATATATGGAGACTTTATAATGGGTGTTCTATTCCAGCCTAAGCTTATATCTCGCATAGCATCATACAAAAAAAATGCTATGACATCTATATGTTTGTTGCCAATCGCCGCAATGCTACCGATGACTGCTCATGCGCAACTTACAAATGTTGCGACAGTAACAGGTACGCCAGACGCAGGGGTCCTAACAGATGTAACCGCCACAGAATCTGTCACTTTAGTAAGGCCTATTGTAGGTGGTGCAGAAAGCTTCCCAGAGATTAACGGCGCAGACGGGGGCGTGACGACATCTGTGCTTGCCTCTGATACGCTTAACGGCGCGGCGGTTAATCCGGCGGATGTAACG
>JALZWM010000116.1 GCA_023300105.1 Hellea sp. | reverse complement strand
TCACAGGCGTTGAGCCTGGTGTTGGCGGCGCGCAAACAGCGGCGTTCGAATTCATCGCAACGGATGATCTATTCGCTTAGAACATCTCACAATAAAATTCAGAAGCCGCCTCGAAGACATCTTTGAGGCGGCTTTTTTGATTCTGGATTTCAGCACAGCCCAGACGCCATGATTTCACAGCAACCGCGTTCTCATATTTCTGAAACATGATTTGCTCTGTAAAAGCTCAAATTTAGATATATTTTTGTTATGGATATCTTTTCACGCCCCCTAGTGCGGCGTTAGCTAAGCTCGTATAGGGAACATCAACGCTCGTAAGGTGCTTGACTTGATTTAAGTCTTATTCAAATCGGAAATGATGGAATTATGCTAACGCCAAATAACAAAATCGACATGTCGCCTTCTGTTTTAAAGACAGATGCGATTATAAAGTTTTTTCTTGCCTTTGCTTTTCTAGCGGCCGTTCATTTGTTCGTAAATGCATCAGTCCTCGGCGATATTATAGACCCTCAAGGACGTACATTCTTGATGATTGCGGCTGTTGTTGGCGGTTATATGGCTCTGAACATTGGCGCGAATGATGTTGCCAATAATATTGGCCCTGCTGTTGGCTCTGGCGCCTTGACCATAACAGGCGCCATTATCCTAGCCTTTATATTTGAGAGCTCGGGCGCTCTTATTGCGGGCGGTGACGTCGTCAAAACCATTAAAAAAGGTATTATCGACCCCTCTATGATTGGGGATTCAGAGACATTTGTCTGGGCCATGCTGGCCGCGCTTATGGCTGCGGCTGTATGGCTGAATATCGCCACGGCTATTGGCGCGCCTGTTTCTACCACACATTCTATCGTTGGCGGCGTCCTCGGCGCAGGTATCGCGGCAGGCGGCTGGGGCATTGCGGATTGGGGCAAAGTTCAACAAATTGTCGCGAGTTGGATTATTTCTCCTGCAATGGGCGGTCTTATTGCGGCGGGTTTCCTCTACGGGATTAACCGCTCTATTCTGTATAAGGACGATATGCTCGAAGCGGGTCGAAACCGCATCCCCATATTCCTTGGTATTATGGCTTGGGCGTTCACGACCTATATTATTCTCAAAGGCATCAAGAAACTCATCAAAGTTGAAATGCCGATCGCTCTGGGGTTTGGCTTCTTGGCCGCTGTCGCAACGTTTTTCATTACAAAGCCCATGATCGCTAAGGCCTCCAAAATACTCAAAAATGACCGTGAGAGTATTGATGGTCTGTTTGCAGTACCTCTGATTGTCGGGGCGTGCTTCCTCAGTTTTGCGCATGGCGCGAATGATGTTGCCAATGCGATTGGGCCCCTCGCCGCGATAAACGACGCTGTGCGCTCTGCTGAAATTGCCGCCAAAGCCGCAATCCCGCTTTGGGTTATGGGAGTTGGCGCAACGGGTATTGCCGTCGGCCTTGCCGTTTACGGACCTAAACTGGTGCGCACAGTTGGCTCTGAGATTACAGAGCTAGACATGAGCCGCGCCTTTTGCGTCTCCCTCGCGGCCGCAATTACGGTTATCATCGCAACCCATTTTGGACTACCTGTGAGCTCTACCCATATTGCCGTCGGCGCTATTTTCGGCGTGGGTTTCCTGCGCGAAGTCCTGTCTTACCGCTATAATCAAAAGCTCGAACTTGTCCGTGAATATATGTCTGAGAAGACAACTGAGACAGAAGAAAGCGCCGCCGCCTTTGTGCTCGCCTTTGATGATGCGTCTATGAGCAAGAAAAAACTTATTCTTGATGAACTTAAAGCAGGTGATGTGGGCCGTGGCCGCCGTAAGAAACTTAAACGTGCTTACCGCGAAAAACTGGTACAGCGCTCGCTCCTCATAAAAATCGTTATCGCGTGGGTTGTCACAGTCCCACTCTCAGCCATTTTCTCAGCGGCGCTCTTTTACATGATACGCGGCTATATGGTCGGAGTGGCTTAGACATCTGGGCAACGTCAAATAATCACGCTCGATAATCGATTCTACTCGGATAAGGCCACGTCAGTGACTTTCAGCTTAAGGGGCTGTTGGCCTTATTACGTTTAGTCTTGAGAAGCTGACTTGGAACGTCATCACGCAACTCCTTTGCAATCATGAAAATTAAATTAAAGGAATTATATACATAACTAGACAGATAAACTTTACGTTCGGAAATAAACAAATGATAAGAATGCCATACCAGCCCCAATAACGAACATGATAAATGGGATTTCGTTATTTCGAATACCGCCTCTGGATTTATCGAATAAAACTCCATAAATTTGAGGCGTTGATGATAGCATTATGAATAGACCGATATAAAATGTTAGGTTCATTTAGGTCTCACTATCCGCTTATCAGCGTCCCAGAATATCGACTTAGCAATGTGGGTCGATTCTTTATTACTATTTTAGCGCTAATTTTGAGCTGCAATATAAGCCATGCACAAGATAGGGCTGTCCAGTTTCGTATATAATACCCTAAATTAAGCTTTGCCCGCGTCAATATAAAATTGACAGGGCAACCTAAAATTGCCCAATAAAGGGCACACGGCTAATGCCTGTTTTGCGGATACACAGCGTCTTCTTTGGGCATGCCGATTGCCCCAATCCTCACCTAAACGCCCCTAACCCTCTGTTCCCCCTTACCTTTCACTTATCTCATCCTCGGCTCTCAAACCCGTGGTATATTGGGGTATGATTTATACTTACTCACATCCCCACACGACATTCAAACGCATTGACACCGCGCCGATTGAGGCGCGGCTTTTGCTTATTCATAGTCTTGTTATGCGTCTGCTAGCTATGGGGCTGACGAAGCGGCTTTTGCCACTTGCGCAGAAAATGCGGCGCTTGGCGCGGGTGTTGGCGCGGGCCAGCGCGCATAATAACCATATGGAGAACAAATTGGCGATGCTACGCAGTCCGCTATGGCGAGAGCGTGTGCTGCGGGATTTGGGCGGCATGGCGCGGCTTAAATTATGGGACGCGGCGATGCTCCGCGCGCGCGGGGTCTTGCCCTCTACGCGGCAAAATACCCTCCCCGCAAAGCCTGAACCTGTGTGGTGGCGTAGCCCTGAGCGTATCGCCGAGTCCGAGCGCCTGAAAGCGCGGTTTCGGCTCTGTATGGACGCCGCTTTGCAGCCGCGTATTTTTCGCGATCCTTATAAGATGGATTTTGACGGGCAATTCCGCCTTGCGCCTATCCCCCGCAGGGGCGCGATAGGGTCACACCTGCCGCCTCTTTATGCTTCGCGCATATATTCCAGAGTGGATATTTGCGAGTATAATTACGACGCTATCCCCGTTCAAAAACCCAAAGATTTCGGCCCCGCTATGGTGTGGCCGCTAGAGTTCTACGCCGCCATAACATTGGAGGTCGAAGGCGATACGCGCGGGCTGAACGCCGTTGTGGCTATGGTGCGAGAGGCGCG
>JALZWM010000115.1 GCA_023300105.1 Hellea sp. | reverse complement strand
CGTGTGCGTGACGCCGCGAGAGAGGCAGATAAAGAACAGCGCCGCACTCTTAAAGACCAAGAACGCCGTGTGAAAGACCAAGAACGCCGCGTCAAAGAGCAAGAGCGTCGCGAACGCGACGCAGCCCGTGACGCTGAACGTAGCCGGGAACGCGAAGCCGACCGCAAGCGCCGCGAAGAAGAAGATGCAGCCAAAGAACGTCGTAATTCCCGTAATAGCAATGCTGCGCCGACCCCGCAAAGAAACCCTGCTATTGCAGGACCAACTCGCGGCGGCGGCAACCCCCCGCCCAGTACAGGGACACGCCGGCAATCTACCGGCGAACAAGGCTGGACCCTTGCGCCCGGTTCAAACGGAAACAGCCTAGGCGAAGGTTACGACGGCCTCATTCTCGATATTCGCTGCCGCGAAGCCGGAAAATCACACCAAGATTGTCCTGAATATTTAAAGGCCTTTTCTGGCCGAAACACGGAAGGTTTTGAGAGCTTTGGACAACAACATTCAACGCCAGCAGGCAGCGGGCCGCGAAGCTCGCAAGGACATGTCGTCGGAGGCGGTCAGATTGGCGGCGGAACCTCCACGCTTGGCCGCATTGGTGATAATTCAGTTAATGGCGGCGGGCCGTCGACTTCGGTTCTTGATGATATCGGTGGTTTCAATAATGAGTTTCGTTCAAATCCAGTCCGAGGAGTCGACAAGAATTTCCAAACCATCGAAATACCAAAAGAAGACCCTGTTAATCCAAATGACTGGACATTGGATTTATCTGACGCAGAAGGCGAAAAATAGTTACTCCGAAGCCGTAACTTCTACAGCCGCAACTTCTGTAATTGTCTTGAGCCGCTTTAGACTTCTGTCGAATTGCTTATTCAACCCCCCCTGTCTGAGCTTCGCGCGGACACGTTGGATGTAAGGAAATCCGCCAAGTCTCATTTCAGATTTGGTCAAAACAGTTACGCTCTCACCGTCTTCACTTGGTAATATGGCATGGGTCGCTGTTACAAATTGACCAGATAGATTAACTGTGACCTGCACAAATTCACCTTGCAGACTTTGTGAAATTTCCTGCGAGCCGAAAGGGTAAGCTCCGCTTCCATTTTGCCACGCCATTGTTTGCCCCACGCCTGAATCCGCGCCGCCATATACTGTCTGCGCGTCGACTATCTGTGCATAAAGTGGCGCCCATTGCGAGTAGGCATGCAAATCATTTAAGAATGGAAACACATCTTCAGGATAGGCATCCACTTGAACAGAGCGCTCGACTGTTTGCGTGCTCGGTAGAAAAAAGCCAACTACGCACGTCACAACAAATAGAAATATGATGAGACCAATGCCCCGAAGCAACCATTTCATTCTTAAGTGTCCTTAATTACATCGATTATTGAAGAGTTAGAGATAAATATCAACCCCTTGCCCCACACGGGTCAATCCCTTAGAACGCAGCCAGATAACATAACAAGATAATCAACTTGCTAACACAACCACGAAAATACAGGATTTTTTATGGCAGGACATTCAAAATGGGCCAATATACAACATCGTAAAGGCCGTCAGGACAAACTCCGCTCTAAACTTTTTTCGAAGCTCGCAAAAGATATTGCGATTGCGTCTAAAATAGGCGGTCCTGATCCTGATATGAACCCACGTCTGCGCCTCGCGATTGCCAATGCCAAAGGGCAGTCCATGCCCAAGGACAACATCAAACGCGCCGTTGATAAAGGTGCTGGCGGCGACGGCGATGATTACGAAGACATTCGTTATGAAGGCTTTGGCCCCGGCGGCATTGGTTTCATCGTCGAAGCCAGTACAGATAATAAAAACCGCGCGGCGATGGCTGTACGGACGGCCTTTTCTAAAAACGGCGGCGCATTAGGCGAAACAGGTTCTGTCGCGTTCATGTTCGACCAAGTTGGTAAAATTGAATACCCACTCGAAATTGCCGACGAAGACACGATGATGGAAACCGCAATCGAAGTCGGCGCAAGTGATTGCGAAACTGACGAAGCCGCCGCAGACCAATGGGACGAATATGAACCTGTCCATACAATTTGGACGGCCCGTGATGACCTCGGCGCCGTCGCAGGAGAGCTTCAGGCAAAATACGGCGATGCCAAATCCGTCAACCTTGTTTGGAAAGGTCAAAACGAAATTGACAATCCTGATCAAGCGGCTGCTGTTGTTCGTCTGACTGATGCCCTCGAAGATGTCGATGATGTTTCAACCGTGTTCCATAATTTCGAAATGAGCGAAGCTGCCATGGCGACATTGGAAACTGACGAAGATTAGAGTATAAAACGAAGGTTAAAACATGGCTGTGTTCAGGTTTCGCGCTGGATTGATTTTAATATCCATCAGTAGTCTTCTGATGTTTTTAATGTCTCATCTTTCTATCTCAAATTTGGCATATGCAGAAGCTGAACGCAGCAACGCTTTTAATGAAGCGCTGTTTGAACAGGCTATCGATTATAACGCCGTTGATCTTATTAAGGGCTGCAAACCCAAAAATCCAAAACGCACTCTCTATCATAAATGCCGCGACTCTCGCAGCATTTATGAAGTCGCAAAGAAAGCTGCGCTCGAAAAAGAGCAGCCCTTGATGGTCATATTTGGGTTCGACACATGCCCTTCGTGCCGCCAACTCGAATCCGTTTTGTTCTCCCAGAAAAAAGCGATAACGAATAAAGACTTTGCACATTTCATCTCAGATAAAGCGGCTCAAGATATACGCACGCAAAACAAACCGTTGAAAATCTCTACGGTTAAAATCCATATTCGCAACACACACGGCGCAAAACTCGCCGAAGAGTTAGGGGTCACGCAATTAGCCAAAGACCGCGGCTGGCACCGTGTGTGGTCGCCCTTTATTGTCTTAGTAGATCCCAAAACAGGCCGCATTCACTCCGAAGAACAATGGGACGCCAAAGACCCATATTGTTACGGATATTTTTCCGAAATCGCCGTTAGCCTTGAAGAATTATCATACCTTAAAAAAGGTGAAGTGCTTAAGTACCGCGATAAATGCACCCAAGAGACGGCCCTCTTGAAATAAGACATGCGCCTATGGTCACGCCCGTCTATTTTAACGGGCGTGTGGATGTGAATTGCAGTTTTAATGCGGGTATTGCCCAGTTAGTTCGGCCATAAATGTGCGGCGCAGTAACCCAGGCTTACAGAGGCTGGGTTTGCTAAACGCGGTCTCACCACCGTCACAACGTTATATGGACGGCGCACACATAGCCGCCGCTTATATTCCAAGCGGTAAACGCTAGCGCGGCCATGCACGGAAATCCGTCCCAATAATTCAAAGAACTGATTACCATTAAGCGTGCGCGGGCTCGCATAGCGAAACCATGCATAACGCCGAGACGCAGGCAGACCCCGCGCGAGCATACGTTTGCTACTCCGGCTGAGCATAATTTTCGGTGCTTCGGGAGCGCGTGCCGCATCAGGGATAAGCGCAGGCGCGCGGGTTTTACCAGAGGTTATGTCTGCGGCCTCTTGCAAAGCTTTGGCTTCGACCATCCTTAAATATCTAAAACCGCGCGCCGTGATATTTTCAACAGTACAGGCGAGCCATAACCGCATCCATCCCAGATAGGTCAATAGGCCTAAACTTTCTGTGTGGGTGTGAATATGGCGTCTCATGTCGTCGCAACTCCGTGTTAAAAATCAGTCTGCAACATACCCCCACTTTCAAGAGCGAGGATTAAGTTTTTTAGAGCTAAGGATTGATGTGATGGTGCGTGCAGGAATGCTACGATTTTGGGGCGCTATAGATGAGGATAGCGTGGGATTAGAGTGAGGATTGCAGGCTTTCAAATCATGATGGATTGCAAGAACAAGTCTTGCAATGACGATGGATGGACGATTTGGCGGTAAATAAGGTTATTAGATGAAAGGCTTAAGTCGCCCAATGTAAAACGCTCACATGGACTGTCTAGCTTGACCTGTAACTGGCTAAGTGCAAATTGTTAATTCTATATCTTTACAAACGCACAATCGATGAATTTCAGCGCATCTCGTTTTAATTCCTTCCGAACAGGCAGGTAATCCTTGTCATAAAAAAGCGTAAATCCAAAACGGTCGGCAATAAAATAATCTATACAAGTTAGATTAACTTTACGCGGTGGCTTAGTACTTCTCGGAAAAGGTTTACGTTGCTTAGAACAAACAATTAAATCGGTCACATGCGCGTTCGTATAATCAAAATAGATATCATCCCCCCCAAATCTTCCAATTAGTTTGGGGTAAATTTCGTCAGGTTCTACTTGAGGCTGTTCTGCTAAGAACTCTTGAACTTCATGTGGTTCTAATCCAGTTTTAATTCCAAAATTACGCGTTAAATTACCAACGAAACGTAACCCCAACCGAGCGTAAGGCGTCGGGTCCTTTTTTATTCCAATGCGCGTTCTCTCTTGAGTATAAGGGGCAAAATCAGACACTCTATAACGGATAAAGGCCGTTCCATGATTTGCCTTCGCTCTGGCAATTTTCCTGTCAAAAGGATCAAAATATTCGGCTGGAATTTTGAACTTCACATCTCCAACTTCATGAGAATCAATAAGACCCAACCAAAACTCAATCATGTCTGTAGATTGATTAAAAAAGTCGCAAACATCATTCTGCAGCGGATAGTCCGGGATAACTTTTATGGGATGCTCACAGCCTAAAAGTATCCAACTTGCTGACAAGACAAAAACTAACTTGCAACATTTAGGTGCAGAAAAAGAATTCTTTAAAAGAGTTAGAACAACCTCCGAATCCACTCTAATCTGCGCATTTAATGCGGTCACTCAGGTCTCCTCACTTCTTAACCACGCCCCAATTCATCCCATTCTTGTGATCTTAAATCTTAATTACCCATTAACCATAACTTGGCTTTCATGATTGTCCATCATAAGTCGTATCTTTGTAGTTAAAATGCTTTTTTGCATCTCATCAAGGCTTCACTAACACACTGATTTTGAATAAGTGTATCTCAGGTCATTTACCTTTTACCCAACGGTTCAATATCAGCAGATATGCCATATTCAAGCTGCTAAAATGTTACCACCTCAACGCCTTCTTTAATAAAGGTTCCCAGATGAGCAGGCGGCTAGGCCATTAGATGAGAGGCTTGAGTCGCCCAAAGTAAGCCGCTCGGAAGTTAATTCTTGGTGGTGTCGAGACTTGTACGGTTTCAAATTATATGATGTTATATCTGTATGAAATTATCAACTCTAGTGAAAAGCATCGCCACGTTCGTTATATTCGTCGGATGTATCTTTCATTCAGGAAGTGTGATGGCTTGCAGTTTTGGGCCTGGTTTGTCTAAAAGCATGAGTGAATATGTAGGCAACTCTGATTATGTATTCATTGGAGAAGTTGTTTATATTGATGACAGAAATATAGACAGTAAGCTCGCAAATAGATTTGCACTTATTAAGGTTGATAAGTTTTTACATAGTCTGAACGATGATATGCCAGACTATGTTAAGATTTACTATCGTTTTGGGGGCGGGGATTGTTCAAACTCAACCCATTTCTACACTGGGAAAATATACACCATATTCGCTAAAAAAAGAAGTGATGGTTATCTGCATGTTACCCGCCATTCAGGTAAATACGGCAGCAACGGGTCTTTCATTTATGACGAAAATCAAGTTGTTGATTTTTTCTATAAAGGTCAAGATTCGTATTTACTCTCAGAGTATTGTCTGCAGACAATTAAGCAGGCTTATGATGCAGAACATTTTATAGGCAAGTTTGTGTTATCAACACAAGATTGCGAGCGCGCAATTCCATATTACAATATGAAATACCGAACTAAAAAATAGACAAGCAAAATCTGGCCCCACTCACACTTTCTTTTGAGTTGCAACTTCGAGGCTTAAGTGGACATCAGAAACATTAGCAAGACTGAGTGTCTTAAAATCGCCCAAACTAAGCCTCTGACGATCTTATTTCGACTCCGCCCCTCTTAACTTAAAATTTATCATAAATAGATTTTACCCCTTGAGTTTTGCCATTTTTTAATTTGCGTTTGCTACATGGGGCTATGGATAGGATATTTGAAACAGCATCTTCGATTAAGATTACCTTGGCTCTCTTGGTCTCTATAATTGTGTGTATTTTACAATTAAGGCGATAAGCTTAAGACGGTCAGCCCTCTACATATAACGTCCCTAGATACATAACCTCAATCCAGCCCAGATAGGTCAATAGAGTTGAATTTTCTGTGTGGGTGTGAATATGTCGTCTCATGTTGCCGCAACTCCGTGTTAAAAATCAGTCTGCAACATACCCCACCACTTTCAAGAGCGAGGATGAACTTGTTCTTGCAATGAATGACACTACCCATAATTGCCGTTTAACACCGGCCTTTAAGGCATTCCCCTGTATCCTCGCTATAGACGCGGGAATGACCTATATCTCCGCTTGGCATTTCGACGCCATTTCCGAGGATGAAATTAACGGAATGCGCGCCTGTCAGTCCCGCAGGGAATCGCGGGAAAGTCTCATGAATGAAGTAGGAATGCGCATAGCTGTTATCCCTGCCTTGAAATTCAATTTTGCCTGAAGAGAGTAATTGCACGAGACCCGCTTCTTGCGGAAATACATCATAGGTCTCAACTGGGTTTAGTGACACGACCTCGCTGAGCGGCACTGTTGCGAGACCTTCTACGGTAAAGCGGAAAAGTTGCGTTTTATCCGCAAACTCGGTCTGACTCTCAATATTGAATGTTATTCCATTATCCGCTGTGACGTGAGACTGGCCAGCTGCAATTGCGCTCGCTTCGATTTCATTTCGCGCGGCTTGACTAATTATTTCACCTGAAGGAATGGCGATAGAATTGAGGGTGTAGCTCGATAGAATGTGGTCACTGGGGCGCTGAAAAATACGTTCAAATTTAGATTGGGCCGCACTGGCAGCTCTTGATGATGTGGTGGTGAAATACGGCATGCACCCATTGGCAATGAAGTCCACCTTCTCCTGCGGTAAACCAACAACACCTACGCCCTGAAAGTTAGAAAATTGACCATTCACCGCAACAAAACCTGCGACCCGATTTACATCGCCCTCAATCGACCAGATCATATCTTCGTAGGTTGAGGCAATTATATAAAGCGGTGTCTCGCCGGGTTCTATGCGAACACGTGATACATCCGTTTCTCTATTCAATGATGTTACGGCGACAGATGAATTTGCTGAGCCTTCATATCCCGAGAGCAAAACAATCTCATCAGTTGCGTTAGGACTCAGGGTGGGCTGACAGGTTTCGTTAGCTGTAGACTCAGTATCTGAAACCGGATCTGGATCTGGAATCGGATATGGGTCTGGAATAGGATCTGGATCGACATCTAAATCTAAATCTGGCTCTTCTTCTACAGGGCGCCGTTCTTCAGGATAGGATCCATCCGCTTCCAGCCGCGCGCTAAAATTTAGCGTGTCAATCAACGCATTTTGTTCCGTTAGAAAATCGATTGCGAGTGACAAGGAATTATTATTGGCCGTATTTAGTTCGGCTGTCTGCTGCGCCGCTTCAAATATATCTTCAAGTGACACGGTCCGCGGGTTGTTATCCTCATCGATTTCGTTGAGGTCCAACAAAATGTTAGGCAGTAAGAAATTTACTCCAATGTCCGATAAGACCTCGTCTAAGTTCGCCGCTTCGCCTTCTTGGGATATTTGGGCCTGTATTTCAGCTTCAAAATAACCGGCGGACAGCAGTCCCATCTTAATCGCGTCCAAATTTGACGACCCTATGGGCTGAGTTGGATCAACATACGGAACAGTGTGAAAGGAATCGGTTTCAAGTCCAAATGCATTTGACACAAATTCGGCAGCGGGCGTGAAATGCTCGGGTCTAAGCGTGATGGGCGTGTCTGTTTCATCATTATCAATCTGTTCTTCAAAAGCATAGCCCAGCATTCGAAAGAGCTGCAAATGCGTAAATACATTCAAATTGGCAACGGCGGCTTCGCCCGGTACCGGTTTTGGGAAAATAGCAAAGAGTGCCTCTTCGCTCTCGCCCAAAGTCATTGGCTCACCAAAAGACACGCCATCAAAACATCCGGAGGGCGCATCGCAAATCATCGTTGCACCCTCAAAGTAAACGCCAATAGCCAAATAGTCGCTAGTATCCTCTGTGGTTTGCAAAGACAGAGAATAAGTACCGTCAGGATTTGTCACCCCTTCGCCTAACAGAAGCGCTCCATCCTCACCGATATCTTCAGGGGGCTGAAGCGCGTCAAAAACAATAACTCTCGCATTGCCAATAATGCCCTTTGCCGCAACACCCGAAAGAGGGCTCGCCGCCACAGGATTGTCAGAATCCGCAGGCGTCGTCATTTGGGACACGGCCTCCAGTATATTCCGTACCGGCGCGGATGATGTGGCCGGCTGTGCAGGCTGTGGAAGCGGAGTTGATGTGGTCGGCTGTACTGGCTGTGGAGTCTGCGTCACAGCTACAGGCGTAGGGCTTGAGCTTGAGC
>JALZWM010000114.1 GCA_023300105.1 Hellea sp. | reverse complement strand
TGTTTTGATTAAAAGTTTCAATTCTAATCGTGCTCTAAATGTTTTAGGGGAACATATGTTTGATATAAAAAAAATTGTTGTTGCCTCGCATAATGAAGGCAAAGTACGCGAAATTCGCGACTTACTTCGTCCTTTTGGCATAGAGACGGTGAGCGCCGCTGAACTTAACTTGCCTGAGCCCGATGAAACAGAGGCGACTTTTGCAGGCAATGCAGAACTCAAGGCGCGGGCGGCTGCGAAAGCTTCGGGGCTTCCTGCACTATCAGATGATAGCGGTCTTGCTGTTGATGCCTTAAATGGCGACCCCGGGATATATGCCGCGCGCTGGGCCGAAAAACCCACGAGTGAAGGTGGTGGGCGTGATTTTGATATGGCGATGTGGCATGTTCATGACCGTATTGGGGAGGGCGTGCGCACAGCCCGCTTTATCTGCGCGCTTTGCCTCGTTTATCCAAAGGGTAACGCAAAAATATACGAAGGCAAAGTTGAGGGTGAAATCGTTTGGCCTCCACGCGGCAAGAAAGGATTTGGTTATGACCCCATTTTCCAAGCCATTGGCGATAAGCTGACATTTGCTGAAATAGCGCCGGCAGAGAAACATGCTAAAAGCCACAGGGCTGATGCTTTCGCTAAATTTCTAAAAGACCAATTTCCAAATAGTGGCTCATAAATATCCTCCATGAATGAGTTAGCGATATATATACATTGGCCTTACTGCGCGCGTATTTGTCCATATTGTGATTTCAATGTTTATAAGCAGCGCGCTGATAATGAGCTGCGCGGCCGCATTATTGAAGATTTAAAGTCTTGGCGTGAATGGACAGGCGAGCGGAAAATTAGCTCCATTCATTTTGGCGGCGGGACACCGTCATTAATGAGTGCAGAAGACATCAAGAATATCTTGGCTGCTATTAATTCTAATTGGCCAGATATAAAAGACGTAGAAATAGCGATTGAAGCTAACCCACATGATGCGGATAAAATAAAGTGGCGTGCCTATGCACAAGCGGGTGTCAACCGCCTGTCCCTTGGCGTTCAGAGTTTCCATGACCCTGCACTGAAGTTATTAGGCCGCGATCATTCGACAGCGAAAGCCAAAGAGGCTTTGTCCTTAGCTGTCGATATTTTCCCATCCGTCTCGCTCGACCTTATCTTTGGCTGGGCTGAGCAAACCCAAGCCCTCTTGCAACAAGATTTGGATATCGCCCTACAAAGCGGCGCGCAGCATATCTCAGCTTACCAACTTACTATCGAAGAGGGTACTGCATTTGCGAAAGCGCAAGCCCGCGGGGATATAAAAGCGGTTGACCCAGATAAAAGCGCTGATTTTTATGACCTAATACGGGCCCGGCTTTGCGCCGAAGGATTCGAGCATTATGAGGTTTCTAATTTTGCACGCGAGAGTCATCACTCCCGCCATAACCTGACCTATTGGATGGGCGGAGATTATGTAGGCGTCGGGCCAGGGGCGCATGGTCGCCTCACTCATGAGGGGAAACGCTATGCCACCGTGGCCGCTATGCGTCCTGACGCTTATAAAACGGAGTTTCTTGAAGAAAAAACAGAGCTAACGCCAACAGCGTGGGCCGAAGAATATTTACTTATGGGCTTGCGTATAGAGACGGGTATTTCTCTGTCCCGCTTTAAAGAGATAGGGGGTAGTGAGTTGGATGAGACTGCGTTGATTGATTTCAAAAACGCAGGGTTTATTCAAATTGCCGAAGACAGGATTGCAGCGACCACAAAGGGCCGCCTTGTCTTAAACATGATTACTGAAAAATTATTGGTGAGGTAGTCAGTTAAGTTGGCCCTTGTGCGCGGGTTGGCGCAGGATCAATTATCACAAAACGTCCGTTCTTAATTTGATAAACGGCAAGACCACGGTCTGGTGTTCCATCTGAATTAAACCGCACCAAGCCGTCAGCGCCGTAAAAACCGTTATTATCCTCTGCGCGTGCGCGGCGTCCACGGGGGTCACCGTTCGCAACATAAGCGCCTACGGCGATAGCGTCATAGGCAAGAGATGCCAAACGTGACGGATCTTCGCTATAACTGCGATCATAATTCTCTTTGAATGCCCGCTGCGCGTCTTGATCTGGCCCTGCGAATATTCCGCCGCTTAAAGCTGGCTCGCGAACAGTTTCATCATTCTTCCAAAGTCCTGTCCCGAGGAACTGAACATCGGCGGGGTCAACGTCATAATAAGGAAGGAGCGGTGCAAGTGACCTGAGTGCTGTTCCGCCTTCGGGCAAGAGCAAGGCTTCATAGGACATGGGAGTTAGACTACCGCTGGCTTTGGCTTCTTCTTCGCCTTTATGGTGGAAATCAGCAAGGCGTCTCGCGGGTTCCTGCATAACAGAAATATCTTTACCGTTGTAAGTTTCAGCGGCTGTGATTTTACCGCCATTTTCTGAAATAGCGGTTTCATAAGCGCCTTTTACGCGGCGGCCATACGTGCTTTGCGGACCAAGGAAGGCAAAACGAGTGGCGCCAGTAGACGCGGCGTAATCGACAATGCGTTTAATTTCGGCTTCGGGGGGGAAGGAGAGAAGATATGTGCCGTTGCCAGCAACAGTTTGATCCGTAGAGAAGGCAATAAGTGGTGTATTGCTTCGTTTGGCTTCACGTGAACTCGCTTTGACAGAGCCAGCTAAAATAGGGCCGAGAATAACGTCTGCGCCAGATTTAACGGCGGAACGAGTGGCACTTCGTGCCCCGTCAGATGTTCCACGTGTATCAAGCGCCATGAGAAGTACATCAGAATCATCTCGGTTAAAAACAGCAAGCTCAGCAGCTTTTAGCATGGAGGCCGCTTCTTCGCGTAAACGGGTTGATTTGGCTGAGAAAGGTAAGAGCAAGGCCAAACGTTTAGTGTCTCGCCCTTTCATGTGCGGAAGAGTCAGTCCTTCGCGGTTGTTAAAATAGTTACCCGTTTCAAATGTGGGTTGTTGTTGTACCTCTTGAATAGGCTCTTCAGTTTCCTTGGGTATTGCCGGCGCTGTGGGTGTTGAAACTGGATTTATTGGCGCTGCATCTGGCGTTTTCGTGCCAGTGGGCGCTGGCCCCACAACGGGTTGTTGAGGCGGGCGTTGAACAACGGTTTCAGGGCCTTGCTGAGGAAGAGGCACGGTTGTACAGGCTGACAAGGTCAATATAGAAACGCTAATGGCCAAAATTCCTATATGGCCAAAGCCATTAAATTTCGCCATACCCTTAACTTTCGGCATAATAGGCCTTTCACAGCACTGCGGACCCTAAAATTGAATCATAACAACTCTATAAGCGACGCAAACCCTTCGCAACACCTAACAGGCGAAGAATTACAGTTGATTCCCCTAAAGCCTCGTAAATTAGAGCCGGGACTTTATGTTGTTGCCACGCCTATCGGAAATTTACGAGATATTACGCTCAGAGCCTTAGACACTTTGCATATGGCAGATCATATACTTGCCGAAGATACACGGCAGACTCGTAAATTACTCGACGCTTATGATATTAAAACACCTTTAAGCGCCTATCATGACCATAATGCGGCAAAGCGTGTTCCCAAGTTAATCGAAGAATTAGAGAAAGATAAGGCCTATGCGTTGGTGTCTGATGCAGGGACGCCGCTTGTATCTGATCCAGGATTTAAACTTGTTCGCGCCGCCGTCGAAGCGAATATCGAGGTTTACCCGCTTCCGGGCGCATCGGCTGTTTTGGCTAGTTTGGTGAAGTCTGGATTGCCCTCAAATCAATTTATGTTTGCAGGGTTTTTACCGCCCAAGAGCGGAGCGCGTAAAACAGCTCTTGAGGCGCTTGTGCGGGTTAAAGCGACATTGATATTTTTCGAAACGGGGCCGCGTATAAAAGCCTGTTTGGAGGATATTAAGTCTGTGTTGGGCGCGCGAGATATTGTGCTGACGCGTGAACTTACGAAGCGATATGAAGAAGCGCGGTATGGGCTTGCAGATGATTTGATCGCAAGTGTCGCGGCTAACCCACCGAAAGGGGAATTAGTTTTGCTTGTTGGTCCACCTCAGGATGATGGTTTATGGGCAGAGGCTGAAGTTCTGGCCGCTTTGACAGCCTTGATGCCTGAAGCGGGTATGAAACGCGCTAGTAGCGATATTGCCACGCAAAGCGGATGGGCCAAGCGCGATGTTTATCAACTGGCTTTAACCTTGAAGTGATGTGATGATATCTAAGACTGAACGTCAACGTTTTGAGAAAGCTGGCCGCCGCGCCGAATTTTTGGCCTGTTGGTTTTTACGGTTAAAAGGATATAGAATTTTAACGCAGCGTTTTAAAACACGGCAAGGCGAGGTTGATATCATCGCAAAGAATCGGAAGCACATTGTTGTCGTAGAGGTTAAACAGCGTGCTACTGCTGAAAAACTTCATGAAATTGTAAGTTATGAGAATTCGCAACGGGTGATGAACGCGGCAGAAATTTTCTTGAATAAACACCGTGAGTTTCAAAAAACGGACTATGATTTACGCTTTGATATTATTCATGTAATCGGGCGTTGGAAAATTCTTCATATCCCGGACGCATTTCGAGGATATTAAAGCGTTGTCATTTCGAATTTGGTAACGTTTAGTTTAGCATTACAACGTAATTCTTACATATTATGAAAAATTTAACCATACTTCCCCTTGTTCTCTTATCAATAACGCTATCAGCCTGTGCTGTAACATCGGCGGGTGTTAAAAAAGGCGACGAACGCAATGTTGCGCGCTCCATAAATGATGTGAGTGCAGAACGTGTGATTCAAGCTCGTATGAAACGGGCCTATGATTTTCAGCTTAAAGGGGTAGATGTTGAAGTTAAGGAAGGTATTGCCGTCTTAACGGGTAATGTTCCTAATCAAGAATCAAGAATAGAAGCCGAGCGGATTGCATGGTCTGCGCAGCGCATTGGTCAGGTCGGCAATGAAATTTTTATTAAGGACCGCCAAAGTACGACACGCAATATCAAAGACGGTTTTCTTGAAAAATCTGTACGCGCGCGTTTGACGGCTGATAAATATGTTAAAGCTAGAAACATCAACGTTGAGACGCATGACGGCAATGTATATCTTTTGGGTGTTGCGCGAAATCAAGCAGAATTAGAGCGGGCGGCGCAAATTGCAAGTACAACAAAAGGCGCACGTGAAATCATTTCTTATGTGACTGTTGCAGGGATCGATTCTAAAATCAGTCAACTTAACCAGAGTGCTAGCCTTACGTCTCTATCCGCTCCAAATTATGCAGCGGCTCTCCCATCTCAACCAAGTTATTCTTCATCTGCGCAGCCTATACCGTTTCAAGCTGCACCGACTCAGCAGCGGGAATTGCCGAGCTTTCTGACATCTGCGCCATCGCCCTATGCTATACCAGCGCCAAGCGGAAAGGTCGCCACTGGACCTTTATCTTCGGCTATACCTTTTGGGAATACGGGCCCGAGCGCGCCGGCACAAATTTCTGATATGGGTGATAGACTAAATAAAGAGTTTCCGACCGACGCAGAATTAGGAAAGTACAGAACAGGCGCTGCGGGCGAAGCTGTGTCTATTATTGAAAGTGAGCCTTACTATATCGACCCAACGACGGGTAAAGAAATTCCTGTTTCTTATTTGCGAAATTTCAAAAAGTAACAGCTATGATAATGACTTCAGCTCTGTATTCAGCTTAGGTTAACCCTGTTTCATTAATAAATAATCTTAACTTACTTATATGAGGAACTACATGAAAACCCTTAAATTTACAATTACGTCGTTCGCTATTTTATCATTGATGGCTTGTCAAACAGTCCCAGAGGACGCTCTTTTTTCTGGAATTGATTCAAGTAAAATTACTACAGTTGCAGAAAGCTCTATTGGTGTTGCAGGCTCTGGATCTTCACTTAACGGTGTATCCGTTAATGGTGTTTCCGCCGCGTCTAGCCTCGCTGAGAGTCAAATTAGAGCCAGTGCGTCAAATCCAACATGTGCGCAATTCAACATGAATGCATTAGCATTTGCAGGAAAGCCCGAGACCCCTAGTTTTAGCACGGGTTTACTTAAAACAATTGCGCTTGGCACTATTGCTGGTTTTGCCAGTGGCGGCGTTTCGAGTTTAGGCATTGGGAGCTCATTGCTTGAGACAACTGCCGTAGGCACGGCTAATCAAGTTGTTTTTAGTAGTGCAAGACCACTTGTAGATAAAGCTATTCCCGATGCCACATTTGCTGGAAGCGAAAAAGAATTAGCTATTAAGCAATCAGCAGAGCGTGTCGGCTGTCCAAACCCAACATGGGCGAAGACGCTGAGTCCAGTTGAGGCAGCTGCTCTGAGTTCAAAGTTGAATACTGAAGCTAAAGCTGCTCAGAAAATGCTAAAGGCTGCTGCTAAAGCTGCCTCTAAAACTTAACTAAATTTAGCTTGGACATCTTGCGTCCAACCAACTGTTATCTCAAGGCCCGTGTCAATCACGGGCCTTTTTATGAGCGTTGGGTGAAGGTTCATTAAGTCAATTGCTTTCTGCCCGTTCATATCAGCCTTATCCGCGCCGCTTAACCCGCGCCATGTTGTAGACCGTGTATTGATAAGCGCTTCCCAGCCAACCGTTTGGGCGATTGTTTTTAAATCATCGACGGGAACGCCGTCTGCGCGGACGTCAATAAGTACGGGCTCATGCCCCGCAGCTTTTACGGCTTTAATGGCTTTGCGGCAGGTATCGCATGTTTTTAAATGATAAATGGTAAGGGTCATGTGGCTTTGGCTTTCATAAATTTGAGCATTAAAGCGTATATGGCTGCGCGGCTCGTATCATTATGCATTTCATGTTCGACGTTTTCAAAAACAGTGAATTCGCAGTTATAAGCCTTTTGCGCAAAATTTTCACTTGCCATAAAGTCTGTGAGCTGATCGCCTTTTGCATGCCAGAGACAAAGAGGCCTATCCCAATTTTGAGCATTAACCAAAACGTCTTCACCTGTATTGAGCATACCAACAGCTAACCCAAAACCGAGCCGTCCGTGATTAAGGCCGTCTGATTCATAATCGGCTTGCTCCGCAGGTAGGGTTGAGATTTTTTCACCAGCTATAATGTTTGGCATTCCACCATTGGGCATAATACGCCGTATGATATTTGCGAGCGCCCTGAGCGGTTTCGGAACAGGGTCTTTCGGAAGTATCAGCGGCGCCGATACTAAGTAGCCGTCAAGCTGACTTCTCGACGAAGTCATGCCGTGATGAAGCACCAAGCCCCCGCCCATAGAGTGTCCAAATAAGTAATGGGGCAGGTCAGGGTAAAGTGTTTTTGTTTTGGCCAAAAGCGTGTCTAGGTCAGCGCTCATGTCAGAATAATTGCGGCAAACACCGCGTGGGCTTTCGGTGCGGCCATGTCCACGTAAATCTATAGCAACGACAGAAATGCCAGCGCTGTTCAAATATTTTGCCATATGTTCATAACGACCAGAATGCTCGCCAAGTCCGTGTACAAGGCTCATCACCGCAATTGGATTTTGCGCAGGCCAATGCCGCCCATATAATGTCAAACTATCGGCTTGCGATTGAATCAAGAAGTCAGGTGTCATAATTTAGCCTTTTTTACGGCCAGCCATAATATCATGGCCAACATGATTTGCGCGAACGGTATTCCTCTGAACTAATCCCATATGCGCTTTGATGGCACGTCCAGGTACAGTTTCGGTATTTGTAACAATCATAGGGCTCTCCATACTCCAATACCATAGATGTGATGCGCGCCTTTGCGCAAGAGACTTGCAAGCCTCGCGGCCATGCGGCAAAAGCTCAAATAGGGCTAGGTGCTCAAGGAGATATAATGACACTACGTGTAGCTTTTCAGATGGACCCTATGGAGGACGTCAATATAGACGCTGATACCACATTTGCGCTGGCTGAGGTCGCAAGCGCACGCGGTATGGAGTTATTTGAATATGCGCCTGAGCATTTGGCCTATAATGAAGGCCGCGTACAAGCCCGTGTTCGCCCGATGACAGTACGCCGCGAACAAGGCAATCATGTTACATTCGATGAACGCCGCTTAATTGATTTGGCTGCGGACGTGGATGTTGTTTGGATGCGTCAAGACCCGCCATTTGATATGGCCTATATTACGGCCTCCCATATTCTGGAACGCCTTAAGGGCGACACGCTTGTCGTCAATGACCCTGAATGGGTGCGCTCATGCCCTGAGAAAATTCTACCGCTGGATTATCCAGAGCTTATGCCAGAGACATTGATAACCCGCGATAGGCAAGCGATTGATGACTTTCGCGCAAAACATAAAGACATCATCCTTAAGCCTCTTTTTGGGAACGGCGGCGCTGGTGTATTTCTTGTCAAAGCAGGTGACAGTAATTATTCATCACTGATGGAAATGTTTATGGAATCCACGCGTGAGCCCGTTATTGCACAAGCTTTCCTCAAGGATGTCTCCAAAGGCGACAAGCGTATCATCATTATTGACGGTAAAGCGGTGGGGGCCATTAACCGTGTCCCACTCAAAGGCGAAACGCGTTCCAACATGCATGTCGGCGGGACGCCGCTCCCGACGGAG
>JALZWM010000113.1 GCA_023300105.1 Hellea sp. | reverse complement strand
TCCAAACCTGAAAATGGCTGCGGGTCTAAATCACGCTCTCGCGCATCAATGAGTTTATCGAGCCAGAACCTCGGTATCTCGCAGTCCGCGATTAAAACAGCCAAAGGTACGGCAATTTCATGTTGGCGAACCGGCTTTCCATCATAAATTTCGGCAATCGCGTCCCGCCACCATTGATAGCGTATCGCGCCAATCATAGGCTCGCTCACCAATTCAGGAACCTTGGCAAGTTCGTAATGAAACGCATAAAGCAGCAAGAGACGCTCCCGCGTTTCCTTATCTGCAAACATCGCCGCGCGACATCTATCGGGGTCAACTTGTTTAAGCGTCTCTAATGTTGGGTCTGAAATCATCAAATATATACAACTTATGCAGTCTATCCCCGTAAATTCAGGGCGTAGCTGTTGCGGTAGATACCCCATCGGTTTAATTTGAGCTACCATTACAGAGGACATTTTCATGAAAACATCCAGAATTATTCTTGGCACTGTTGCGGCGTTAGCCGTGTCTGCGCCAGCCTTCGCCCATAATGGCGATCATACGCTCGGTTTTGTCGCCACAGCCATGCATTGGCTCTCTAGCCCTACGCATAGTCTTTTTGCTGTTATTGGCGGCATCGCTGTTTCAGCCTTAATCTTCAAAGCTCTAAAGAAGAAAGCCTAAATATGTTAAATAGCTTAATCTCAAAATTTGATAGCCGCATCGAAGACGCGTCAGCCCATTGTGATATCCCTTGCGGAATTTACGACGCGCGCGCCGTTATGTACCACGCTGTCTCTACGTTACGTCAAATCGACATCCTTCTTAGCCTGAAAGAAAAAGGTCTATCTGAAACAGCTTTTGCGATGCAAGTTGCCCGCAACACTGCTGAAAAAGAAAAGCAAGCTGAGCTGACGAAACACGAAGTTCGCGTCATCTGGGGTGACTTCATGAAAGGCGATAAGCTTGTAAAGCATCCTAATGCACATGCGCTCGCGCACAGCATCATGGTTGCGGGTTCAGCCTGTAAGCAAGACCTGCACCGTGAAGACGGCGAAAAGCTTGTTGCGCTTTGCAATGAGTTCTCAGAAATGTTCTGGGATATGAAAGGCATGAAGACAAAAACAGCACCTTGCCCATATGCCCCTAATGTAGATGTGGTCATTCCAGTCTTATAAATGTTTAAGCTCGTTAAAGTTACGGGCACCTCAATGTCGCCAACCCTAGAGGATGGCGACTACGTTGTTACAAAAAAGCCTCGGCGTCAGAGCAATCTGACACCGGGGCTTATTTATGTCATCAATCATGGTGAGTTAGGGCGGATTATTAAACGCCTTGGCGATACTAAACATGATCGTTGTTATTTCATCGGTGATAACCCAAGCTCCACCCCCAGCACAATTATCGGTGCAGTTGAACGCAAGCGTGTTGTCGGTCAGCTTGTGTTGGTCATTGGGAAGTCGGGATTACGGCGCGTTTAACCCTGAACTGATGACGAGCAGATTACAGCACTAACTTTAAGCGCCTGCGTCTCTATTCCCAGTATTCACACCGCGCTTTAGCTTTAGGAGCAAGAGTAAGGGCGAAGCGACGAAGATCGAAGAATAAGTTCCGACGAACACGCCCCAAATCATCGCGAAAGAGAACCCGCGCAAACCTGCTCCGCCTAGAACATAGAGCGCAATCAAGGCCAGTAGCGTCGTCAAAGACGTCAGAACTGTTCTTGATAACGTATCATTGATAGCTAAGTTTAGAACTTCAGGAAGAGGTTTGGTTTTATACTTCCGTAAATTCTCTCGAATACGGTCATACACAATAACCGTATCATTAAGTGAATAGCCAACAATCGTCAAAATAGCCGCAATAATAGAGAGGTTAAATTCGATTTGCGCCAAAGAGAAAACACCAATGGTCAAGAGAACGTCATGGAAAAGCGCGGCCACAGCACCGAGGCCAAATTGCCATTCAAATCTGAACCAAATATACGCAAGAACCATCAAGAGCGCGAGGCCAACAGCCATTATACCCTTGGTTCTCAATTCACCTGAGACTTTCGACCCCACAACATCTTGACTGTAGACTTCAAACTTACCTACTTTTTCAGTTAAACCAGCCTCTACTTTACGCAGAGCTATTTGCTGCGCTTCTGACCCTCCTGTTTCAACAGTTTCTGGCTGAAGCGGAATACCAACGCGGATGAATTCGTAATTTTTATTCAGATCAAGTGGAGGCGTAATACCTTGGAAAGTCGAACCAGCAAAGCCCATATCCCCGACAGCGGTCCGAACAAGTTCTAGATCGGTTTCCTGTCCGAAGTCTAATTCAATTACTGTACCGCCTGTAAAGTCGATACCGTAATTGAGTCCACGTGTTGAAAATAGGAAAATAGATGCAATGAGGGCAATCACTGACAAAATGCCTGCAAACATACGCACATTAATAAATGGAATTCTAGGTTCCATTGGCAAAATTTTAACGAGGGAAATATCTTTCATAACTTTATCTCTGTCTTATCTCTCGTTTAAATCGGTAGGCTTTTTGGGCGCGTGCGGCGCAACCAAGTGGCGGTAATCAAGCGAGCTACAATAACAGCCGTGAAGACTGACATGATGATACCAATGGCCAATGTCACAGCGAAACCTCGAACGGGGCCTGAGCCGACGAAATACAGGGTTACAGCCGCAATCAATGTGGTGATGTTCGCATCCAAAATCGGGGCAAGTGAGCGGCGGTAACCTGTTTCAATCGCGTTGACAGGTGGACGTCCGAGGTGAGCTTCTTCTCGGATACGTTCAAAAATCAAAACATTCGCATCAACCGCCATACCAATAGTCAGAATGATTCCCGCAATCCCTGGCAGGGTCAGCGTTGCGCCCATTAATGAAAGAGCCCCTGCAATAAGAATGATGTTTATAAATAGCGCGATATTAGCAATCGTCCCAAAACGCAAACCGTAAGAGAGCCACATAAATATGCCAACACCCAATAGACCAATAACCGAGGCCGTTTTACCCGCGTCGATCGAGTCCTTACCCAGTTCCGCAGACACTGTGCGTTCTTCAACGATAATCAATTTCGCAGGGAGCGCGCCCGCATTTAAAAGCAATGAAAGTTCGCGCGCACTCTCAATAGTAAAGCTACCTTCGATATACCCAGAGCCGCCTGTAATCGCGCCGTTAATTCGCGGGGCCGTAATAATTTCATCATCAAGAACAACGGCAAAACGATTACCTAAGTTTTCGGAGGTCAATTTTCCAAAAATCTTTGCACAGGATATATTAAAGCCGAAATTCACAATCGGATAGTTTGCAGTCGGGTGAAGGCCCTCGCTTGATGACTTCAAACATTCACCCGTGATTTTTGTTCTTTTCTCAAGGATTAAACCATCAGCCGGATTAGTCGCATTTTGATTCATTACAAAAATTGCCCCTGGAGGTAATTTTCCTTCTGCGGCCAATCTCATTGCGGCCTCACTAGAACTTTCCTTACGGACCATGTTGAACGACAAATTAGCTGTTTTGTTTATACGGTCTTTAATTTCATCAACATTTTTAGCGCCTGGAACTTGAAGAAGAATGCGGTCGTCACCTTCTCGCGCAAGTGTCATTTCAGTCGTCCCTTGAGGGTCAATCCGTCTGCGGAGGACTTCGATAGATTTCGCGATAGTCCGCGTTTGAATATATTCAATATTTGCATCCGTAATCGCGACTTTAAAACCCTTCTCACCGTCTTGTTCAACTTTGGTTGTTTTGTCTGTCGAGAGGCTTGTTGGGTCAACGGGCACAGAGAGTTCACGCAAAACGTCCAGTGCCTTTGGCATATCCTCAGCATTGCGCATGCGGCCTACAACAGCATCCCCCTCTTCATTCACACGAATAAATTCAGTTCTAAGGCGGTCCGCTTCACGGAACCCCTGTCTTACTGCTTCACGCTCATTATCAAGGGCTTGTGCCAGCACACTCGTTAAATCGACTTCAAGGAGCATATGAGCCCCGCCCTGTAGATCAAGGCCAAGGTTTATTGTCCGCTGAAAGGGCGCAGGAAGTTTATTTCTAAGCTCAGGCGAAAGTGCATTTGGGAGTGCGAAAAATACTCCCAAAAGGACAGCACCTAAGATAAAAGTAATTTTCCATTTAGAGAAAAAGAGCATAGCGCTTCCGTTTGAATTATCCGAAGTTTAAGGCTTAGATTATTTCTTTTTACCTGTATCATTCGCAGGTGCAGTCTTATTGCGAACATCAGCGATCATAGTGCGAACGACTTGAATAGACTGTCCGCCAAAGTCGACAGTTAGCTCATCATCTGAAACTTTTTTGACTTTACCGACAAGACCGCCATTGGTGACAATCACATCACCTCTAACGACTTCGGATAACATCTGGCGGTGTGCTTTCATCCGCTGATTTTGAGGGCGAATTAAAAGGAAATAGAAAATTATCCCAATCAAAATTAATGGCAAGATTTGCACGAACCCTCCGCCAGCTGGCGCGCCCGTTTGCATGATCAGATTAAACATCTCTATCCCCGAAATATTACGCCCCTTACAGGCCCGTTAAAGGACTATATAGGGGCGTAAAATTCTTATGCAACGAGAAAAGACCCGTATATTTTTCGCTTATTTACAAAGCTTAATTCAAGCAATGCCCTTCAGGCATTGTTAAGCGCTGTCCCGGCTGAATAGCACCGGGGGATGAAATAGCGTTTACAGCAATCAAATCAGCAACTTTCACGCAAGCCCGACGAGAAATTGAGTAAAGCGTATCTTTCGGTAAAACAGCATAAATACTATTTTGACCTGCAATTGGTTCAACGTTACGGATATACGTTAAATTTGTGTCCGTCGAAACAGTCGTGACTGGCGTGATATATGTATTTTGAGACACAGTTGTTGTCGATTGTGGAATATTTAGGACCTGACCAATACCGATATTATTATCTGACATATAATTTGCAGATTTCAGACTATCAATGGAAACAGAATAGCGTTTAGAAATATTATAAAGCGTATCGCCTTTCAGCACCTGATGCGATGCTGTGAAGGTATTGGAAGATGCATAGCCATTAGAATATGTCTGAACCGGTGTTGTTTCAGCGTAAGTGACTGTATTTGACGTTGAGGGTTCAAAAAGCTCTATTTCATAAGACCCGTTCGAAGGATAAACAGTCGTTGTTCCCGCATCATAAGTCGTCTCAGCATGATTTTGCGTCCCGTATGTTATCTCATTCGTGTAATCATCTGTAATATAGCCATTATTATCTTGATATGCGCGAACACGGTCTGCTTCATCGAGCAAAGCTTGATATTCAGTATCAGACAAATCGCCTGGCTTAAAATGCTGCGCTCTTACAACATCACTCTGTGAATATTTAGGAGCGGCGAGAATAGTGCGTTGAAAATTTGGAGTAACAGGCTCGACCACACGATTGATTGTTGTCGACTGCGTGTGTTGAGTTTGTCCGTAATTCACAGGGGCAACGGTTGTACTCCCATAAATACGCGGCTCAAAACGATTATCAATTTGATTTTGAACTTGAGCAAAAGCCGTGCTTGAAAGCAAAACTGATGCGGCGACAGAGGCTAAAATTATTTTTACAGCCATGGTTGTTTCCTCACGGGTTTTAATAGTGGTGAAGAACATGAACGGTTATAGTTAAAGCTTCGCTAAATTTTATAGTTAAAAATCCCCTAACGGGGTCAGGCTACACAGCCGTCTTTTCAACTTTCTTTTCCAATAGCGAGACTGACAAAATCGAAATTTCATAAAGCAAGTAAATAGCACTCCCTAAGACAATCTGCGTAATAGGGTCAGGCGGTGTTACGAAAGCTGCAAAAACAGCTATTCCAAAGAGTGCATATTTTCGTCCCTTACGTAGCCCTGTAGCGCTCACAATCCCTGCTCGCCCCAAAAGGCTCAAAACAACTGGCAATTGGAACGAAAGACCGAAAGCTAAGAACAAAGTCATAGCGAGACGCAAGTAATCACTAATTTTAGTCAGAAGATCCACTTGTTTGCCTTCCGTCAAGGCCTGTTGATTAAGAGCGAACTCCATTACGTAAGGAAAGACAAAGAAAAAAACTAAGGATGCCCCAAGTATGAAAAGCACAGGTGACAAAATCAAGTACGGTAAAAAGGCTCCACGTTCATTCTTGTATAAACCTGGCGCAACAAAGCGGTAGACCTGAAACGCTATCACAGGAAATCCTAGTACAACCCCTCCAAATAAAGCTATTTTGAGTTTTACAAAAAATGTTTCCAAAGGATGGGTCGCGATTAAGCCTAAATCGACAGGATCAAGACCTTTGAGGACAAGGCCTGAATTATAGCGTGCAATGGCTTGTTCAAAAGGCCACATCAAAAGCTGTATAATTTGCTTTAAAAATGGCAAACATATGATGCACCCGGCCACGACTGCGAGAACGGCCCTTATCAACCGAGACCGAAGCTCAATTAGATGACTTAATAGCGGAGCTTTACTTTCATCCACTTCATCCGATTCAATACGTTTTGCGCCGCCCATTATTCGCTGCTCTTTGGCGAAGACATATCCGTCGCCTCGCGAATATCATTATCAAGGGCGCGCATTTCTGCCGCTAAATCTCCATCAGCTAGATTCTCCAACTTTCCAAGATTTTTAAGGTCTTCTATTTCACGTCTCATAGCCGCTATTTCATCATCAGCGCCCATATCGTCAAAAGCGTCTTTAAATTCTTGCCCCATGCCGCGAACTTTAGCCATAAACTGACCAATAGAACGCATGAGTTTAGGCAGGTCCTTTGGACCAACCACGATGATAGCTAGCAAAGCTAACACAACAATTTCTGCAAATCCAAACTGAGGAATCATAAAGCGCCTCTAGCGCAATCAGGAGTTATTTTTTCTCGGCGTCTTTTTTAGGCGTAACGTCCAAAGCATCATCAGCGGCGTCTTTAACATCATCAACACCCTCTTTAAGGCCCTTACGAAAGCTCGTAATACCCTTGCCAAAGTCACCCATTATAGATGAAATCTTACCACCTCGGCCAAAAACGAGAACGCCAATAACCAAAATAATTGCAATCTGCCAAGGTCCGAGAGCCATAGTCTATTCCTTTAATACAGGCTTTATGTAACGCCTGTTTTATTTATACGCAATGATGAAAAACCTATCATAAAGACCTGAATTTTTATTTAAGTTATGTCACCATCATCTTCTTCAAGAAAATCTTCAAAAAACTCTGGATTTTCTTCCTCATCAAGAGGAACTTCGCCAACAGTCAGATCATCGGGCATAATAGGTTCAGGCATTTCGAAATCTTTAGGCAATCTTGGATCAAGTAAACCAGCCGCTTTCAAATCATCCCGTCCGGGAAGGTCCGTAATGTTTTCAAGATTAAAATGTGCGAGAAAATTTTCAGTTGTCCCGAAAGTAACAGGACGGCCCGGCGTGCGGCGACGTCCCCTCAATCTAATCCAACTCAGCTCCATAAGAACATCCAGAGTACCTTTGGAAACTGCCACACCACGCACATCTTCGATTTCAGCCCGGGTCACTGGTTGATGATAAGCAACAATAGCTAACGTTTCTAAAGCGGCTTTAGACAACTTGCGCGGAGCTTCTTTAATATCAACTAAGTGATGCTCTAAATCAGAAGCAGTTTGGAACCGCCAACGCTTCGCAACTCTGACCAGATTTACCCCCCGTCCAGAATAATCACGTGCCAACCGCGCCAATAAGGCCCCGACATCAGCATCTTCGGACATACGCTCACGCAAGGTTTCTACGTCAATCGGTTCAACTGCTGCAAAGAGTAACGCCTCCAAAAGACGTAACTCTTGTTCCATCACATCACCTGCAGGCGCACTTTTCAAGCGTTCAGTTAGGCTAACAACATCGGCTTCAATACCCTCTGCTGCTTTATCGACACGATCTTGGCTCATGAAGTTTCTTCCTTAGACTGGCGGCCGTTATCAGCCCCGCGCAAATAAATAGGCGCAAAGGCCCCCGTTTGACGTAATTCAACGTCACCTTCTTTCGCAAGCTCAAGGCCTGCAAGTAGAGAGCTTGCCTTGACTGACTCTGTTGGAATTCCGTCTTGAAGCTCATCCGCCGTGGGCATTAACTTTTCTAAAGACACCCATTCATCATCAGAGAGTTCAATCCCCCCTAAGGCACGTTTTAATCTTAAACGCGCGCCTTCAAGAGTTAAAACTAACGGTTTGGGGACTTTGTGGTTTTGAATCGCAACTCTGGCTCTTGAATTTCCATAGGCTTGTAAAATATCAAATATCTCAGCCCCATAAAGCGGCGTTGTCCGTGACCGTAAACCTTCAGGCATTCCGCGTTTAAAGACAACCTGCCCCGTTTGCGGCAAACGAAACAATCCTTTTGCGGCAAAGCGCATACCGTCTAAGCGCTGTAAACGGAATGCTAAATGCGCGGCCAATTCATCCTCTTCGGGCATTTGCTCATCACCGCCTTCACGCGGCAAAATCAAACGAGATTTCAAATAGGCAAGCCAAGACGCCATAACGAGGTAATCAGCGGCAAGTTCTATCCGCAAATTTTGAGCATTTTTGATGAAGGCAATATATTGCTCAGCAAGCTCAAGAATAGATATACGGGCTAAATCAACCTTTTGTTTTCGCGCCAACTCCAGCAATAAATGCAAAGGGCCTTCATAGCCGTCAATATCAAGAACAAGGCTTTGACCTTCATCAGCGGCGTCATCCGCAGCTTCAAAACTTAGATCCTCTTGGAAATCATCACTCATGCTAAAGCCTGTTCAGGCTGGCTATGGCTTAGAAGCACATCAAATTCAGCCTCAGCCGATTTACGATCAAATGCATCAACATGTTCTGCACAATAATCTGCTACCATAGCCCGGTGTTTCGCGCGGCCAGTCAAAATTTTTGCCCCTTTAGCAACTAGAACCATATCGTGTAAGTTCCCCGAGCACTGCAAAGCGATATCACATCCCGCCGCCAAAGCGCGTTCAGTTTTGCGGGTCAACCCCCCTTTAAGAGCTTTCATATCCAAATCATCACTCATGACCAGACCATTAAAACCTATTGCGGCGCGTATGAGTTCCGTGAATGATTTTTTTGATACTGTCACGGCAGATCGAGAGTTGCACTCATATACGGCATGTGCCGTCATCGCCATCGGGGCATCATGCAAGGCTCTAAACGGGATAAAATCCGTCTGTTCAAGAGTTTGACGGCTAACTTTAATGCGCGGCAAGGCCTTATGACTATCAACTTCAGCGCGGCCATGTCCTGGAATATGCTTTATGACGGGGGCAACGCCTCCGTTCATGAGTCCCGCCATGACGGCGTGAGCGATATCAATAACTTGAACAGGTTGAGTCCCAAACGCACGGTCAGAAATAATGGGGTCTGCGTTTTCTTGAGGAATATCGAGGACAGGCGCACAGTCGGCCGTAATGCCCACCTGCCTGAGATCATCCGCGATAAGGCGGTAAGATAGATATGCGGCGCGCTGACCCCAAGCTGGATTCTGAGCATAAAGGGTTTGAAACACGGCCCCCGCAGGATATGGACGCCAATGCGGCGCTTTCAGGCGTTGCACACGCCCGCCCTCTTGATCAACAAATATCAGGCAATTTCTGCCAAGGGTCTCACGAATATCAGAAGTCAGGCGCTTAACTTGTTCTGGGTTTTCAACATTTCGAGAAAACAGAATAACACCCCATGGATTCGCATCACGAAAAAAGGCGCGTTCCGCTGCTGTCAACTTCGGGCCGGATAGTCCAAGAATGACAGCAAGTTCACTCATTTACGTGTCACGAAACAAGCTTGTCCCTGCGCTTCAAATTCATTGCAAAGACGAGAAGCCCCTTCTTTATCGGCCAAACCAGCAACACGCAGACGGTAGTAAACACCTTTTTCCGCAAGATCAGCATATTTGATATCCGCATAATGTCCGGAAGATAAGACGGTTTCAAATTTACCTGATACCTTAGCCCATATATCTTGAGCGGCTTGCTGTGTTCGTACAGAGGCAACTTGAACAACCCACTCACTGGAACCAACAGCCACTTTAGATTTCGCGGGTGCGGCTACAGTTTGCTTTATGATTTTAGGCACAACTTTAGGAACAACTTTAGGGGCGCGTTGTATAATGGGTGTCGGGTCAACTTTTATATTAGCGGCTTTAGGAAGTTCGATAGGTATTTCAGGTTTCGGTGCTGGAGTTACAGTTTCACGCGGTGTATTACCGTTCATGACGTCATAAACTGTCTTATCCTGATTAGGTGTTTGCACTCCGCCCGCATCATCTGGTTTAATTTTAAAAGGCGTATTATCTGCCGTAATTTTTGGCGGGGCTCCGCGGTCACGAACTCCTGGCTGATAAACCTTTAGAATTATGAAGGCGAGGAGTAGCAAAAGCCCAAACCCCAACGCTAACTTTATCATTCCTGATTTTCCAGAACTGTCTCTTACATCAAAAGGGGCAAGCTCATCTCCAGCAGGCTCATTAGCCGCCGAGAATATATCACTATCATTCTGAATCATAACTTTTCCTTTGCCGGGCGCATTATCGCAGACATCAACCGATTCGTCAGGTTGCTTTACCACATTTACTGCAGATTTAGGGCAGAATGGTTAATGGATATTTACAAATAACCCGCAACAGTAAACAGCTTCTTATGCTCTGATATCGCGAAACTATCCGTCATGCCTGCAATATGATCGCAAACAACGCGAGCTGTCATGGCTGTTTCTGGGCCATCACATTGATCGCGCAGATACGTTGGCAGAATATTCGGGTCTTGCAGAAAGAGGTCAAAAAGCTCTTTCACAACACGTGAGGCTTGTCCCATCATGCGGTTAACTTTGTAATGACGGTACATGTTTTCAAAAAGGAATTTACGAAGCGGCGCTTCTTTTTCGCGAAATTCAGCAGAGAAGTCACATATCGCGCGGCTTAGACCTCGAACTTCATCGGCGCTCTGCGGGTTTTCCTCCGCTAATCGCCGCCGTGTTTCAGCTAAAACATCCGACACCATGTAGCCAATGAGGTCCCGTACGGCCTCATGTATCATACGGTCTTCGGACAGGTCAGGATAGCGCCGCCTGACATCCGCAAAAGCCTCGCCAACAATGGGCACATCAGAGACATCCGCGACTGAGAACAACCCTGCCCGCAACCCATCATCAATATCATGATTATTATAAGCGATATCGTCTGCAAGCGCGGCAACCTGTGCCTCTGGCCCTGCGAACGTCTCCAGTTCTAACCGTTCCCAATCATCAAGAGCTTTCAGCGCCCAAGGTAAATCCCGTTTGTCTTTTTCATTTTTAATCAACGGGCCATTATGTTTAGCGATACCTTCCAAAGTTTCCCATGTCAGGTTCAAGCCATCAAATTCAGCGTAGCGGCCTTCTAGCTTTTCAACAATTCGCAATGTCTGCGCGTTATGGTCAAAACCGCCGTAAGGCTTCATGCCTTCGGCCAAAGCATCTTCCCCAGAATGCCCAAAAGGCGGATGCCCCAAATCATGCGCGAGCGAAAGACACTCTGCCAAGTCTTCATCCAGTCCTAAAACACGCGCAATAGAGCGGCCAATTTGAGAAACTTCAAGAGAATGCGTCAGGCGGGTTCTGTAATAATCTCCCTCATGGGCGACAAAGACCTGTGTTTTACCTTTTAAGCGCCGAAAAGCCGAAGAATGGATAATGCGGTCTTTATCGCGCTGAAACGGACTGCGTTCAGACCCGCTAGGCTGCTCAATACGGCGGCCACGGCAATCGGCGGGATTAGAGGCATAAACCGCCTGTTCTCGAATAGATGAAAATTTACCCATAAATCACGTCTGCCAGCTTTGAGTTTGTTTTGACCTTTGAATTTAAAGAGTCGCGCCCTATATAACGTCTATGACCGAAGTTGCTACACAAGTTTCCCTTTCAGCCAATGCGGCGAAGCAGATTAAAGTTATCATGGCCAAGCAAGGCTTTGATAAGTTTCTACGCGTTGCTGTCGAAGGCGGGGGCTGCTCTGGCTTTCAATATAAATTCGACTTCGCAGATAGCCCTAACTCAGACGACATCGTGATAGAACGCGACGGCGCAAGGGTCGTGGTCGATGATATGAGCCTTGAATTCCTCGCAGGCTCAGAAATCGACTATACAAATGAGCTTATCGGTTCCGCTTTCAAAATCCATAATCCAAACGCCACAGCAGGCTGCGGCTGCGGGACAAGCTTTAGCGTTTAAACGTCAGAGAAACCGTCGCGCTCACAACAGGCGTAATACTCTCAAGTTTCGCAAGTTCTTGTAGTTTCGCTACACCTGCTTCCATACCGAAGTCTTCAGCGTCGATTAAAAGCGGCGCTTTAGTCGCAACACGGACCTTATTTGCTCCAAGGCGCGTTACTAAAACATCAAGCTCCCGCTCATCGGCGACGCCGTGTAAATCCAATGTCATATCAAGTGAAACTGTTTTGCTATTGCCAATCGCCAAGACGTCAAATTGGGTCATGTTCAGTTTCGCCGTAGCTTTAGCTTGAGGGTATTGGTCTGTTTGAAACATATGTTCCTTCATACGAGGATCTCGCGTTTCATTATTTGTATCAACGCTATCAAGCGCGATTATGAACTCGGCCTTACCATCTGTTGAAACGCCACCCGAGATTTCGCGAAAGGTATTTACCTCGCCAAGGTTCCCGTTCTTAATCGTGACATAACTTATACCAGATTCAGGGGCGCTGAGTGTCCAGCTACCGCTACGTTCAGCTTCCCCTGTTGGGGCGCAAGCTAATAGTGCAAACATACTGGATAGAGATAAAGCTTTTAAAAGTAACGTCATGACGGCCTCCGACCTAATCTTATACCATTTAGTGTAGGCAATCAAATCAGGCATAAGCGAATTTATCGTATTCATTTTTAATATCATAGAGTACGTTTGGTCTTTTTATCAGGTGGAGCAGGATAATCGACCTTGACGCCCAACACTTCAAAGTCTTGAACAAATTGCCATTGCGGGTTTTCAATCCAACACAATCGGCCCACGTTTGAATTTCGCCATCTTGAAGAAAACTCTTTCTTGCACAAGAAGAACAAGAAAAAATTGCTAGCCGAATTAATATTTAGAATTTCATATCCAGCTTCCGAAGCTGATGCCGATAATAAAGCGAGAACAAACCCAATAGGTTGACCTGGCTTCATATCAGAAGCTAACTTTTCAATTTCAATTTGAATGTTATCAGGCCATGAAATTTCGTAGACTTTGTATAAACGTTGGAATTCATCTAATGTTTCTTGGTAAGATCCCTTCCCATCGATTAAGGCTGCTCTATGCTCTTTATTACCATAATAAAGAGCATAGCTCATTAAATCAAAGGCCCGTTTTTTTGGAAGTGGAAACATTAAACCACCATCAAGTTTAACTTTTGGCTTTCCCACAATTGCGTCATTTAAAGCCGATAAGGTTATCTCATCATCATTCGTAATATCAATTAAAGCTGATATTACTAATTCATCAGGCAACATATCTTTACTATCGTCTCTAAAACCCATGATAGCTTCCCAAAACAACTTTGAGAAAGTTATTGTAAAAACAAGTAATGAGAATAATTTTAACATTAAACCATACGGCTTTGCTCAAGCGCAGCTTTCACAAATCCCGCAAATAAGGGATGCGGCGCAAACGGACGGCTTTTAAGCTCGGGATGATATTGCAC
>JALZWM010000112.1 GCA_023300105.1 Hellea sp. | reverse complement strand
AATACGTTCAAGTTTAGATTTTCTCTTTAAATCATCACTAGGTAGTACCCAGTGTTTGCCGCCTCTATAAACGCTCGGCACTACAATAAAGACATCACCTGCGGTGTCATGATCGAACGGATCACTGTCTAGATCTGGCAGCGCAAGCCATGAGTCTTTAGAGCTGTAATCTGGTGCAGTAGGTCTTTCATAAGTTTGAAAGGGTTGGCGGGGGTCTTGAATAGTTTGAAAAATATCATCTCTGTATAAATAAGCGACAAAGAGAGACAGGCAGATAAAAATGCTGCCCAAGATTAACGGTCGTCCTAATAAACTTTTTTTCATACTTTTGGCCATATCTCTGCCCTGATTACTCCTCTATAAAGATAGAGTAATTCACATGAGTCTGTACAGCTTATAGGGCAGACATAAACAGTTTTTAATGGACATTAGAATGACTGACTCCATGGCGCCTCTTGAGACGGAAGACAGTGGCTCGAAATTATCCTTAGTAAAGTGGATAAGAAACCGGTTTTTTACGGGTATTATCATCGCTTTGCCGATTGTCGCAACAGTCATGAGCGTGTCTTGGTTTGTTCAAAAAATCGACAATAATGTTTTAGGTTTAATTCCTAAGCAGTGGAATCCTAAGACTTACCTTGGTTTTGATATACCAGGCCTTGGTATATTTATTGCGATAATCATTCTTGTCTTCTTAGGTGTCATTGCATCTAACTTTATTGGGAAGTCTGTTATCAAGGCAGGTGAGAAATTACTTGCGCGCGTTCCCGTCGTTAGCCCCGTTTATAATGCCGTAAAGCAAATCGTAACAACTGTGGCTGAACAGAAAGACCGAGCTTTTAAAGAGGTTTGCTTGCTTGAATATCCCCGGCCAGGTCTGTGGGCGATAGGGTTTGTGACGGCTGATCTTGCAGGCGCGCCTGCAAAAGTTCTCCCTTCAGGTTATGTCTGTGTCTTTGTTCCGACCACGCCAAATCCAACGTCAGGTTTTTTGCTGTTCTCCAAAGAGGAGGATATCAAAATTCTAGATATGACCCCAGAAGAAGGCGCAAAAATGATAATATCTGGCGGGATGGTATCATCTAATGAGATGATTGAAGTCGGTCAAGTTGCGCCCGCCCGTAAAGCCAAGACTGCTTCTAAAAAGGCATCTAAGAAAGTCAGAAAATCTAAAAAAACAAGTAAAAACAAAGCTTAACCCGCTTTCATTAAAGCAATTCCAAAATCTTGCTCGAATAAATATAAGAGATTTTGAGCCGCTTGTCCGCGCGCGGAAGAGAGTTCAGGATCAATTTGAGCCAGTAGCCGTGCGTCTTGAACGGCTGTTTCTAAAAGGGCTTTATGTTTTTCCAAGTCAGCGAGCTTATAAGCGGGTAAGCCGCTCTGTTTTGCGCCAAGTAAATCCCCAGAGCCTCTGAGTTCCCAATCTTTCTCAGCAATTAAAAACCCATCTTCACTTTCACGCATGATTTCGAGACGCGACTTTCCGTTGACTGATAAAGGACCTTTATAGAGGAGCAGGCAAGAAGATTGTTTGCTGCCCCGTCCAACACGCCCGCGTAATTGATGGAGCTGGGCTAACCCAAAACGTTCTGCATGTTCTATAACCATGATTGTTGCATTAGGGGCGTCCACGCCGACTTCGATAACAGTTGTTGCCACCAATATGTCGTAAGTGCCGCGCTTAAACTCTTGAGACATGGACTCTTTTTCTTGCGCCGAGAGACGGCCGTGGAGCAATCCCACACGGTTTCCAAAGATAGCTGTGAGCTGCCTATGACGGTCTTCGACGGATGATAAATCTATGAGTTCGCTATCTTCAACGAGCGGGCAAACCCAATAAACTTGATCTCCGCGTTTCACTGCGCGGCCTACGCCGTCAATGACATCATCAAGGCGCTGTAGGGGCATAATACGTGTTTCAATGGGTTTCCGTCCCGCAGGTTTTTCGTCAAGCTTAGAGACATCAAGGTCGCCATAGGCTGTAAGCGCCAGAGTACGCGGTATCGGGGTCGCCGTCATTACCAGTAAATCAGGATTATGACCTTTTTCAGTTAGTTTTAGGCGGTCATGAACGCCAAACCTGTGCTGTTCATCAATAATGACCAGTCCTAAGTCTCTGAATTCGACTTTGTTTTGGAATAAGGCGTGTGTGCCGACGATAACATCAACATAACCTTCGGAAAGGCCTGTGGCTAAAGCCTCACGCGCCTTGCCTTTATCGCGTCCTGTGACCGCATCTACGGTGAGGCCTGCTGGGGCTAATAAAGTTTTTAACGTGTCTGCATGTTGCCGTGCTAGAATTTCAGTAGGGGCCATCAGGGCAACTTGAACGCCCGCTTCTGCGGCTTGCGCGCAGGCGAGAGCGGCGACAAATGTTTTACCTGCGCCGACATCACCTTGTAACAAACGCGCCATACGGAAGGGCGAGGTCATATCTTTGCTTATTTCTTGAAACGCCCTTCGCTGCGCACCAGTTGGCTCGAACGGCGCACCTTTAAGCACATCATCCACATATTGCCCTGTTGCTTTTAAAGACCGTCCTTTTGCTTTGCGGGTATTTTCTCGTACGAGGGCCATGGCGAGTTGCTTTGCGAAAAGCTCGTCATAAGCCAGTCTGAGGCGAGGCGGGGCATTAACCTTGACGTCAACAGGGTGTTCGGGGTTATGCAAACGCAGCAGGGCTTCATGAAAGCTCGGCCAGCTCTGTCTGGATATCATTTCTGGGTCGAGCCATTCGGGTAATGTTGGCAGCTTTTGCAGAGCGCCTAAAACCGCCTTGCCAGCCACTTTTTGTGACAGGCCAGCGGTAAGCGGATAGAGCGTTTCATAAAGCCGTAGGTCGTCAATGTTCTCAGGTGACAAAATATAATCAGGATGGGTCATCTGCATTTCAGCATTGAAGACTTCTGTTTTGCCCGAGACTATACGTTGCGTGCCTTCTGGCAGAACACGGTTGAGATAGTCAGAACGCGCCTTGAAGAAAACAAGCGTCATATCGCCCGTTTCATCAAACACACGAACACGGTGAGGCCGGCTTCGATTGGACGGGACCATGTGCCGCCCGACGGTTACATTGAATGTACAAATTTGATCTGCTGTCGCTTCTGATATCTTTGGGCGGTAGCTTCTGTCTATTAGTCCTGAGGGCGGCGTTAGTAGTAAGTCTTTCAATCTCGTGCCCATAGCGCGGCCTAAAGACTCAGCCACACGCGGTCCAACGCCTTTAAGCGTTGTTGTTTCCGTGAAGAAAGGGTTTAACTCTGAGGGACGACCTACCATTTGCTCAATTAAACGGAAGTTTTGTACATCCGCAAGTGACATAAGAAACGAATATAGCTAAAGGATGCGCCCATTATGGATATTCGACGTAAAAGATTAGCATACCGTGCAAATTACCGCGGGTTCAAAGAAGCCGACCTGATATTGGGGGGCTTTGCAAAAGCCTATGTCGAAACTTTGACGGATGATGAACTTACAATGTTCGAAGACTTACTGTCCGCAAAAGATCATGATATTTACGAGTGGATTAGCGGGAAGCAGCCCGTCCCTTCGCAATATGACACGCCTTTATTTGCGCGCTTACAGGCCTTTAAACCTCTCGCTTAATGCAGATACAGCTTAACCGATATGCGGGGCGTGAGCCGTCCCTTATTGCTGCGGGATTGCCAGAAGGGGCGGACGCGCTTGTCTTTACACGGGCTATTAAATATCGCGGCGGACGGGGATTATTCATCGCACGTGACGATAGCCGTGCTTCCGCTTTTATGTCAGCTTGCCGTTTTTTTGCGCCGGACATCCCTGTTATTTCATTGCCTGCATGGGATTGCCTCCCGTATGACCGCGTATCACCAGGCCGAACATTAGCTGCTAGAAGAGCTGCCGCGCTTCATACGCTCTTAGTTACGCCAAGCGATAAGCCCTTAATCATCGTGACGACTGTGAGCGCGGCTATGCAAAAGGTTCCGCCGCGTTCCATCATACATGCCGCAGGCTTTAAAGCCTATGCGGGCCGTGAGCTTAGACGTGAGGTTCTCGAAAAGTACTTGTCTGCCAATGGTTATTCCCGCGCCTCTACTGTGATGGAACCTGGGGATTACGCGATACGGGGAGGTTTGATTGATGTTTACCCGCCTGCGCTTGAGGACCCCATACGTCTCGATTTTTTTGGAGATGACCTCGAAAGTATTCGCGCATTTGATGTTGATACACAGCGGACAATAAATAAGCTTAAAGAAGTTCATCTCGCGCCTGTGAGTGAAGTCCTCATGTCTGACCTTGCTGTCGGCACATTCCGCAAAAACTACATTGCGAGCTTTGGCGGCGGCGTTAGTAAAGACCCAGTCTATGCCGCTGTTGTGGAAGGTATTCGTCCGCAAGGTATCGAGCATTATCTGCCATTGTTTTATCCATACCTTGAAACTGTCTTTGACTATGCGGGGGCAGATACGTTGATTGGGCTCGACGGGTTGCTTCGCGAATCTAAGGCTGAACGCCTTGATTTGGTTGAAGATTTTTATACATCGCGTCAGGAATATGTTGAGAGTAAAGATACAGGTTCTGGCGACCCCGCAAAAACGGCAGGTGTCTTCCGTCCGCTCCCTGTCGAAACACTCTATTTGAGTGATGCAAGTTGGACTGAAATCTTAGCGCCGTATCAGGTAAGAGATCATACGCCTTTCATCCCGCCGGATACACAAAACAAAGTAGACTTTGAAGGTAAACTCGGCCGTAGCTTTTCCAATGAACGCCGAACCGAAGGTGCAAATGTTTTTGCAGCAGTCTGTGATTATGTTCAGACACTTAAAAATAGCAAGAAACGCATCCTAATTGCGGCATGGACAGAGGGGTCTTGTGAACGTTTAGGCTCAGTCCTCGCAGATCATAACCTGATTGCGTCTCAAGAACCAAGCGGAGCAGGGGCGCTTAAAACGCCTATCGGAAGTGTTCGCCGCATTATACTGCCTATCGAGCAAGGTTTTGCTTTTGGTGATACAGTCATTATTTCAGAGCAAGACATTCTCGGTGATCGTCTCGTAAACCGTGGCCGTAAGCGTAAGGCAAAGAATTTTATATCTGAGGCGTCTGCGATTCAGCCCATGGACCTTATTGTCCATATTGACCACGGTCTTGGACGGTATCTCGGTTTGAAAACGTTACAGGTTCAGGACGCCCCGCACGACTGTCTTGTGCTTGAATATCATGGCGGCGCAAAATTATACTTACCTGTCGAGAATATTGAGCTTTTATCCCGCTACGGAGCGGCCAGTGAAGGCGCTATACTTGACCGTCTTGGCGGTGTTGCTTGGCAATCACGTAAAGCGAAAGCGAAAAAGCGCCTGAAAGATATGGCGGGCGAGCTTATTGTTATCGCAGCTAAACGAGCGATGCGCCGTTGTGAGGCCACAGTTATTGAAGACGGGCCTTATAATGAGTTTTGTGCGCGTTTTCCTTATGCGGAAACAGATGATCAGCTAAGCGCCATAGAAGATGTCTTTACAGACCTTAGAAGCGGAAGGCCTATGGACCGCTTGATTTGCGGTGATGTTGGCTTTGGGAAAACCGAAGTTGCGCTGCGGGCAGCCTTTGCGGTTGCCATGAGCGGCAAGCAAGTTGCGATTGTGGCACCGACGACGATTTTATCCCGGCAGCATTTTAAAACATTTACCGAACGGTTCAGAGGTTGGCCTGTTAATGTCAGGCATCTTTCACGATTGGTCTCCACCAAAGATGCGAGCCTGACAAAAGAAGAGCTCGCAAGCGGACGGTGTGAAATCGTTATTGGAACACACGCCTTATTGGCAAAGTCTGTGGAATTTAAAGATCTAGGCATGATTATCGTCGATGAAGAGCAGCGCTTTGGTGTTCAACATAAAGAGCGCTTAAAATCCCTGCGCGCTGACATGCATGTTCTTACGCTTACAGCAACGCCTATACCGCGTACCTTGCAAATGGCGCTCTCGGGCATTCGTGATCTTTCTCTAATAGCGACGCCGCCTGTCGATCGCCTCGCTATTCGAACATATGTCTCACCCTTTGATGAGGTGTCTATTCGTAAGGCCATTCTTCGTGAGAAATACCGCGGTGGGCAAAGCTTCTTTGTCGCCCCGCGCATTGCTGATATTCCGCGTATCGAAGCCTTTATGCGCGACTCAGTGCCTGAAGTGAAATATGTAATTGCCCATGGTCAGATGGCTGGGGGAACGCTCGAAGATATCATGACCGCCTTCTATGACGGTCAATATGACGTTCTAATTTCTACATCCATTATTGAGAGCGGCATTGATATCCCGTCCGCTAATACAATGATTGTTTACCGGGCTGACCGCTTTGGGCTCTCTCAGCTTTATCAAATGCGGGGCCGAGTCGGGCGCTCTAAAGTCCGTGCTTATGCTTACCTTACAATGCCTGATGAGCACGTGGCTTCGGCTGGCGCGCTGCAACGGTTAAAAATATTACAATCTTTAGATACACTTGGCGCTGGCTTCACACTCGCCAGCCATGATTTGGATATGCGCGGCGGAGGTAACCCGCTCGGAGAAGAGCAGTCTGGTCATATCAAAGACCTTGGCGTTGAACTTTATCAGCACCTCTTAGAAGAGGCGGTAGCGGAGCTTAAAGACGATGACACGGTTAAAGATCAAAGCTGGTCTCCGCAGGTCAATGTTGGCGTAGCTATACTTATTCCGGAAACCTATATTGAAGACCTCAATTTACGCTTAGCTACATACCGTAGAATATCAGAGATAGAGGATGATACAGCAGGCGACGGATTAGCCGCTGAACTTATTGATAGATTTGGACCTTTGCCGCAAGAAGTCGATTCCCTCTTGAAGGTTATGAAAATAAAACGCTTATGTCGCCAAGCTCACGTAGAAAAGATTGATGCAGGGCCTATGGGCGTCGTTTTAACTGTGCGTCACAAAGATATAAAAGACCCATCCATTATTCTAAATGCTATCACGCAAAACAGTGGGTGGAGATTACGCCCGGATCAAACGATTTTGGTTAAAGGTAATTTTGAGAAAGCAACTCCGAGACTAAAAGGCGCAGAACGTGCTGTAAAAGCCCTTATTCGTGAGGTGACTTAACTTGCTTTCAGTCGGCCTGTCGGCTGCCCCGTTAATTCTGAAAGAGCTTGGTCGATTAATGTATCACTACTTTCGTGACCCATATACTCCAATATAGCCGTATGTAGTGAAACCGTAAAAGCTCCACTATTCATATCGCCTGTGTCAAATGCGGCACAATCCACAATACCTTCGATACGTTCAATGACAACACGCACAGATTCAATATTTTGCTCAGGGAAGGCTATCATGAAGATATCTTCCGATATTCGCGTTGTCACATCTTGCATTCGGACGAGATTTTTTATCATTTGGCCAACCTGCGCCATGGCTGCATTGATTTTCTCTGTAGGAATTTGGGTGTGAGCATTTGGTTTTGCTTGGATTGCAATCACTGTGAGCTTGTCCGAAGCTGTTTTAGTGTCTTCCGTTACGCGCCGTAAATGAGCTCTGAAAAATGCCTCAGTGAAAACTTTAGAATCATCATCAATGCAATTTTCACCTATTGATTGGAACTCTTCTTTTAATAACATATGGATACGATGATAATTGGCTAACTCTAAAATGCGCCCGCTAATTTCTTGCGTATTGGCCTGTGTAGAAATGATATCCTTGGCGCCTTTTTTATAGGCGAGTTCATGACTATCAAACGTTTCAGAATCGATGAGAAATAGTGTTGGAACATGAAAGAGTTTTGCATTTCTTCGCATAGTTTCAGAGATTGTTAGAGCTGGTTCCACTTCATTCAAAGCGTTCATAACCACCGCATCAAAATTACCATCATGTAAATAATCAAACGCACTAAAGGAGGTGAATGCGGCGACGACTTCAACGTTTTTTACTTGCAGAGCATTGATAATGACCATGAAATCTGGGGTCGCTTTACCTATGAATAATATTTTGAAGGGTTTTATAAGCGCGGCATCAGATAATGTATATGAGATACCAAAGTCTTCTTTGAGTGTTATTATCCTACGATTGATTTCACGTTCCATTTGCCCAAGTCGAATCATAGAGCTCACACGATTAGCAATTTGTGTTATATGTGCGGGTGGAAAAATTACACTCTCGAACACATCTGTATCAATACTCTCATCTCGAGCTAAAGCGCCAATAAATGGAGGTGTTTTAGGCGAGAAATGGTTTTTTAAAGCCTTCACTATAGATGGCGTTTTTTCAATATAGTCAGAAAACACGAATAAAACGGCTTCAGGCGGCGTAACAGGGGTTCCTTTGAGTGTTTTTCCATCAAATTCACTAAATACAATATTGTACCCCTGCGTCCCCAATTCCTCAGCTATAAATTGAGCTTCCCGCAGGTTATCTGTCGCTATCAAAACCGTTTTTTGAGATTGCCCCTTGGCCATGTTGTGATTCCTCGAAACATTATTCATGCCTGTTCTAGGGTTGAACTCCTTTCCGAGGCGTTAACCATAGACAAAAAAGCCCGCTTAAAGCGGGCTTAATACATAAACTGTTAGTGAGAATTAGCTTACCAACCGCAAGAGCGATCTTTATTTTGTTCTTCAAGATAAGCCATAAGCGGCGAGAAATACTCTAAAATCGCAGATCCATCCATATCGCGCGTACCTGTAAAGGCTTCTAAGGCATCAGGCCAAGGCTTTGATGCCCCCATTTTCATCATAGCATTGAAACGGCGACCAACTTCTTCATTTTCATAAATTGAACACTGATGAAGTGGACCTTCAAATCCGGCCATATCACAAGCGGCTTTATGGAATTGAAATTGCAAAATGTGAGCGAGAAAATAGCGCATGTAAGGCGTGTTGCCAGGAATGTGGAATTTTGCACCTGGGTCAAATGCATCATCTGGGCGCACACTCGGCGATCTTAGGCCTTGATACTTTTCCCGAAGCTCCCACCAGCCTGAATTATATTCAGACGGGCTATATTCACCAGAAAAGACTTTCCAGCGCCATTGATCAACCATCAGCCCGAACGGAAGAAAAGCGACTTTATCCATGGCTTGCTGCATCAATAGAGATAAATCAGCATCTGCACTCGGAATATCTTTTTGGTCCAGTAAACCTACTTTGACTAAATATTCAGGCGTAATGGACAAAGCGATCATGTCGCCGATGGCTTCGTGGAAACCATCATTTGCGCCGTTTTTGTAAAATACAGGTTGGTCTTTATAGGCTCGTTGGTAAAAATTATGCCCGAGCTCATGATGAACTGTCACGAAATCTTCACCCGTAATCTTCGTACACATTTTAATGCGAATATCATCAATATCGTCAAGGTTCCAAGCTGACGCATGGCATACAACCTCGCGGTCTTTTGGTTTTGTTATTAGAGAGCGATTCCAAAAAGTCTCAGGAAGGGGCTCAAAACCGAGTGAGGTAAAGAACTTTTCTGCAGTTTTGACCATTTGCATTTGGGTGTACTTATTTTCTTCAAGCAGCTTCGTGATGTCCACGCCTTTGCTACTGCCTTTAGGCGCGACCAAGTCTCCAATATTGCCCCAGCTTTGGCCCCACATATTCCCAAGTAGATCTGCACGAATAGGGGCGTCTAAAGGCGCAACTTCATCACCATAGGCCGTATTGAGGGCTGCGCGAGTATTACAGTGTAGTTGGTCGTAAAGAGGTTTGACTTGCCCCCAAAGACGGTCTGCTTCTTTAATGAACGCTTCTCCGTCCATGTCATAACCGCCGCGCCATAAAGCGCCCGTGTCATTGTAACCTAATTCTTTGGAGCCTTCATTGACGATATTGACCATACGTGAATAATCATTTTTCATCGGTGGAGAAACTGTACGCCAGCCTTCCCATACCGCTAAAAGCTCTTCTGGCTTGCGAGATTTTGCAATAATGTCAGAAGCTTCACCTAGAGTGATATCTTTACCATTATGTTCGAATTTGCCCGTTCCGTATGTCGCCTCAAGGCCTGTCATAATCTTTGCAAGTTCTTCTGCTGCACCGTCTTTTTCAGGTGCAGGGAAATTACTACCGCGTTTTAGGCCGTCCATTTTTCTGCGCATGTCGGCAGGAAGTGACAAATCATTAAAGCGCTTAGCCTCATTCGCATGACGCGTAGATAGCTTAGCCTGTTGTGTTCCAGCCAGTGCTGCTAAGGCATTTGTGTCTTCTGTTATGAAGTTGGCTTGAATCCAATATACTTTCGATGCAAACCCATTCAGTTCAACAATGTCTTTCTCAGCCTGTTCAAGAAACTCTTTTGCTTCTTGAAGGGAGGGGGGACCGTTTTCAGTTCCTGCCGTTGCTGCCGCTGTTAAATTCTCAACCGTGTTGGTTGGTTTTTCTGTCGCAAGTTTTTCAGTTAATGGCTTTTCAACTGCTGTTTCTAAGGCTTCGATGGTTGCTTCAGGCTGACACGCGCCTAAGCTCAAGAATGCGATGCTTGTTGCCGAGAGTAATAATTTGCGCATAAGGTCCTCTTTTTATATTCAATCCGAGCTATTGAGGTTATTCGTAATCACTGTAGATGGTGGGTCAAGATGAACTGACACTTTGATTATCGAATTTCTATTATTGCGACGAAAAGGACACATAATGAGCGGTAAACCGGGGCTTTTGCTCGTAAATTTAGGATCTCCTGATGCGCCAACGACAAAAGCGGTTAGAAAATACTTGTTTCAGTTCCTACATGACAAACGAGTCATAGATACGAGTCGCTGGATTTGGTGCCCGATTCTACACGGAATTATTCTGCGCACGCGCCCAGCGCGCTCGGCACGTGCCTATGCAACGGTCTGGGACAAGGATGGAGGCGAGGCACCTTTAATTAGAATCGCGCGTGCGCAAACTGCTGGAATAGCGGCGCGGCTAGGGCCAGGTGTTCACGTTGAAACCGCGATGCGCTACGGAAATCCGTCTATAGGCGCAGGGCTTGATGCTTTAAAAGCCAAAGGTTGTACCAAGATTGCTGTACTGCCGATGTACCCGCAATTTGCGGGGGCAACGACGGCGTCGACATATGACGGGGTCGCAAAAGCGCTTATGAAGCGTATGGACGTGCCTGAACTTAGGTTCTTAAGAGACTATCATGAAGACCCGCGCTACATAAAAGCGCTTGGAGATAGCCTAACGGCGCATCTCGCAACTCTGGATTGGACGCCTGATCTTGTGATGACGTCCTATCACGGCCTTCCGCAAAGCTATGTTGATAAAGGTGATCCGTATCAAGGCGAGTGTATTCAAACGACGAACTTACTACGCTCCCATTTGGGTATGACTGAGGACACCTTGAAAGCGACATTCCAGTCCCGTTTTGGGCCGAAGGCTTGGCTTCAACCTTATACGGATAAAACGCTCGAAGCTTTGCCCTCTCAGGGCATAAAAAAAGTGGCTGTGATGATGCCGGGTTTTTCTGTGGATTGTCTCGAAACTTTAGAGGAAATAAAAATCGAAGCTTGCGAGTCATTTATAGAGCATGGCGGCGAAGAATTCACAGCGGTTCCATGTCTCAATGATGATGAGGCGCATTTAGATTTTTTGAGTGCGCTTGCTAAAGAACGTTTACTAGATGGATGGTTGTAGCGCTTCGTAAATATCTTCAATGCTGACGTCAGGATTTAAGATTGTTGTTGAGGGCAAAGTCACGTCTGCATGGACAGCATAAGATGAAGCGCGGCTTTCCAAAAGTTTTGGATAACACTCTAAAATACTTTCTGTTTCGGTCAGGCCTTCTATTGTCTTATAATGTCCTGCCCAAACTAAAGGTTTTGGGTGTTTGAAATATTGAATTTTAAGCTGTTCGATGTGATCTTCCATGGCCTCAATATAGACAACATAGCAGGTTTCTCTTAGTTTTTTGAGGCCCGCTTTATCCGTGTAGATAACACTGCCTGTTGTATCGATTACGGGATTCTTCTGATTAGTTGTTATGGCTGTGAGGGTAGCCTGTGTTTCTAGCGCAATAGAGTGGTGTTCACGCTCAGAGTAGCCCTCTGTGTAGGGATGGCCTTGCCACTTTGCAAAAGCGTCCATGGAATCATGCCCTAAATTTTCCCTAATGATCTTATCAACTTCAATGAGGCTAAAGTTATAATGGTTAGCAAGCCGCGTTGCTGTATAACTTTTGCCAATATTTGACATGCCTATAAAAGCAATTTTTAATGTGCCCTTAGCATAGCGCTCAGCGAATTCTGCGCGTGTCAACTTCATGCAGTGTTGAGTTCGAGGTAATTTTCTAAGGCTTCAAGGCTTGGCTCCATGACATGAAATCGTTTTGTCTTGTTCATGATTTTTTGCAGCGGCGCCGGCATTGGAACATCTTCTCTAATGATGCGTTCAACGCTATTAATAAATTTGGCTGGATGCGCCGTTGCGACTGTGACTTTAATGAACTCATCCTCTATGTCCGAACTAAAAGCTTCCATAGCCAAATGTCCAACGGCCGTATGTGGACACATCACATATTTATGTTCCCTATGGATGCTGCGTAAATGACGCTCAGTCTCTTCATCAGAGAATGACGCGCCCCAGCAAACATCGCCCACCGCATCATAATTATTATCGTATAAATCTAATATTCTTGGGAAGTTATTTGGCCGGCCAATATCCATTGCATTTGATAATGTCGGGACAGAGGGACGAGGGCGGTATTCACCTGATTTGAGGTAATCTACAAAAGGATCATTTGTATTATTACCGACGACAAAACGCATGATAGGCGCGCCCATCTGTTTTGCGATTAATCCGCCCGTAAGATTGCCCAAATTGCCCGACGGAATTGAATATACAATCGGTTTTCCAGGATGAGCTGCTTTTATCTGTAAGCTCGTCCAGAAATAATAAAAGCTTTGTGGAATAACGCGGCCAACATTAATAGAGTTCGCTGACATCAGGCTGTATTTTTTTGTAAGACGTTCGTTGCCAAACCCTTCTTTGACAAGCCTTTGGCAATCATCAAATGTTCCATCGACCGAAATAGCTTTCACATTTGAATGTTCAGTACCCATTGTACAAAGCTGTTGCTCTTGGACTTTGCTTACGCCGCCCTTAGGGAACAGAATAAAGACTTGAATGCCGTCTTGATCCAAGAATGCATCCCCAATTGCGCCGCCTGTATCCCCAGATGTCGCGACTAATATTGTTCGCTTATCATTTTCTGCGCTCATGAGGTGGCTCGCTGCACGTCCCATAAAGCGCGCTGCAAAATCTTTAAAGGCTAAGGTTGGTCCATGAAAAAGTTCAAGCATATACTCATCGGCGATTTCTGGCGTAGCGACATCCAATACTATGCCGTTGAGCGCGACCATGGGCACGGGAAAATCATAGGCTTCACGGCACAGCTCAAGTAGGTCTTCGTCTGAAAATCTGTCGTCAACAAAATGACGCGCAAGAATTGCGGCGCAGTCTGCAAAACTCATTGCGCCCATCTCGGCGGTTTGTTCTTCTGTGAAATGTGGAATTTTGTCTGGCATCCACAACCCTCCGTCAGGCGCTAAACTCGCAAGGAGCGCATCGCCGAAACGCGCTGTTAAATTGCTGTTGGTATGTGAGTGATAATTCATGGCAGCTCATTAGCGAAAAGAGGCCATGATGCAAGCATTTGTTGATGAGGTGCAGGCATAACACTCGCTAATTTTGATAAGTGGGACTTGGTCTAAAATGTGCAGATTGTATATTTGCGACAGCCTAACGAGTTAAGCGCTTACTGCCCGAACAGCATGAGCCAAGATATTCACCATCGTCGCGTGCACAGCTGATTTACCTATATTTGTTATTTTATGTGGACGGTCAGCGCGGTAGCGCAATGTTTCGCCAGCTTTGACGTCCCAACTTTCTTCTTCAATTTCCACACGGACGACTCCGGTTAAAACTGTCAGGTTTTCGACGGACCCATCAGGATGAGCGGAGCTTATGAGTTTACCATTGGGTTCGGCGCAAAAATCATACCACTGTACCCATTGGACCGTGTCAATGGAGCCGATTATCCTAAGCTCACACAAGCCATCTTCACTAGTTAGTAGTGGGGTATCTTGGATGTCAGTTTTTTGCACGAGAGCTGAGCGGTTACCACCTTGTGATACCATAGCTTCGACGCTAGTCCCTAGGGCCTGGCTAAGGCGCGAGAGTGTGGCAAGCGAGGGGTTTGTTTCATTCTTCTCTATCTGTGAAATCATTGACTTCGCAACGCCAGAGCTTTCAGACAAATCGCCAAGTGACATTTTATCTGCCGTGCGCAATCGTAATATGGTCTGCCCCAGCTTTTCGGCAAGGGCATTTGTTTCTGCGCAAGGTTGTCGTTTTTGTCGTGCCATAAATTATTGCCATTTTTTACAAAAAAAAGTTAGTTGCGGGTCTGGTATATTACTCAATCGTTCTATATATAGAACAGAAGAATTAATCAAGCGAACATGCTCTTAGGCCTAAATATGCGATATCTCCCCATACATGTTGATATGAAGGACGCAAAAATCCTTATTGTAGGTGGTAGTTCAGCGGCTGAGGCAAAGTTGAGGACTCTGATAAAGACAGACGCCAACTTATGTGTTGTTGCGCCAGAAATTAGTGATGAAATTGCGCGCTGGGAAAGCAAAGGTAAGTTAGTTTGGAAGAAACGTGAATATGACCTCTCTGATCTTGAAGGTGTTCGCCTTGTTTACGCTGCCACCGAAGATGATATAGAAAATGCTAAATTAGCGGACCTTTCACGTGCTAGAGGCCTGCTTGTTAATGCTGCGGATCAGAAAGACGCCTGTGATTTTATCACACCCGCTTTGGTTGACCGTAGTCCTGTTATTGTGTCGATTGGCACTGAGGGTACCAGCCCAAGCTTGGCCCGCGCTATAAAAACAGACTTAGAGGCAAGGCTGCCTTCCTCATTAGGAAATTTAGCTAATGTAATCAATAGTTTAAGAGCTAAAGTTAAATCAAAAATTCCAAGTTTATCTGAACGTCAACTCTTCTGGGCTGAGATATTTGACGGCAAAGACCTCCTAAGCCAATTACGTGTGTCTGGGAATGAGTTGACATCACGTGTATCGCGAAAAATGGAAGGTCATAAAGATAATAAAATGGGGTCCGTGTCCTTAGTTGGCGCGGGTCCGGGCAATCCAGACCTTTTAACATTAGCCGCGCGGCAGAAACTACATAGCGCCGACGTTATTGTTTACGACCGTCTCGTTAGCAAGGGTGTCCTAGACTTTGGGCGCCGCGAGGCTGAATACATCTATGTCGGAAAAGAACCAGGTGGGGCCTCCACACCCCAAACCGAAATCAATGCCATTTTGGTTGAAAAAGCCCTAGAGGGATCGACGGTTGTTCGCCTGAAAAGCGGCGACCCTTTAATCTTTGGGCGCGCCGATGAAGAAGTCGACGCCCTAGAAATAGCAGGTATATCTTACGGTATTGTGCCGGGAATCACCTCTGCGGCGGCGGCGGCGGCTGAAATTGGCACGTCTCTGACAACGCGTGGTCATAATAAAGCTGTCTCATTTCTCACGGGACATGATGCAAAAGGCTTTGCAGAACATGATTGGGCAGGTCTGGCTGCGGGCGGTGCTCGCGCTGCCGTATATATGGGGGTTGGGGCGTCTGGATTTATACAAGGGCGTTTGCTGATGCACGGCGCGGATAAACATCTCGCTGTGACTGTTGTTGAAAATGCATCACGCGAAGGTCAAATTATCGTTGCGACGACATTGGAGCGCCTGTCTGAAGACATCATAGCTCATGGCATCAAAGGGCCAGCGATACTCTTGCTTGGTTATGCCCCGCGTTCAATCGCAGAAACATCATTTAAACGGAGCGCTGCCCAATGAGCACACTCAAACACAAAGGCAAAGGTCCGCAGAGCCTTACAGCCAATGAACTCCGCGAAGGCTACAGTGTCTGGCTAACGCCTGAATTGGAATGGTCACGTAATTATGCCGATGCGCTCAAAACTGAAGACGAAGCTTTAATAGAGTCTATGCAAGCCAAGGGCGATGCTGACGGCGAAGCTAATCTGGTTGTCGGTGTCTATTTTATCGATATTGAACCTGAAACGGGACTGCCTGTGCGCTACCGCGAAAAATTTAGGGTCAAAGGCCCCAGCTATGACACTGCCGAAGAACTTGGCTTACAAAGACATAAATAAGAGAGATAGTTAGATGTATCGTTATGATGAATTCGATCACGAGATCGTCCAGAGCCGCGTCAAACAATTCCGCTCGCAGGTGGAACGCCGCCTTGATGGGCGCTTAACTGAAAATCAGTTTAAACCGATACGCCTTATGAACGGGCTGTATCTACAGCTTCACGCTTACATGCTGCGCGTTGCGGTGCCTTACGGCTCTCTTAACTCTAAGCAAATGCGTCAACTCGCAATGATCGCGGATAAATATGACCGCGGCTATGGCCATATAACAACGCGGCAAAATATTCAATTTAACTGGCCAGAGCTAACAGATGTTCCAGATATCTTAAACGACCTTGCAGATGTCGAAATGCACGGCTTCCAAACATCTGGAAATTGTATCAGGAACGTAACGTCTGACCCTTATGCGGGTGCGACCGCCGAAGAAATCGAAGACCCGCGCCCTACAGCGGAGCTGCTACGTCAGTGGTCAACTATGCATCCTGAATTTGCTTATTTGCCGCGTAAGTTCAAAATCGCTGTCGTGGCCTCCAAGACAGACCGCGCCGTCATTCGCGCTCATGATATCGGGATTGAAATTACAAAAAACGACAAAGGCGAAGTCGGATACCACATCATAGTTGGCGGGGGATTAGGGCGAACTCCCATTATAGGGCAGACTTTGCAAGAGTTCCTCCCGCGCGAAGAATTACTGCCTTATTTAGAGGCCACATTGCGTGTTTATAACCGCTATGGCCGCCGTGATAATAAATATAAGGCGCGTATCAAAATTTTGGTGACTGAAACAGGTATTGATGAATTTAAGAAAATGGTCGACGCGGAATATGAGACGCTTGAGCCGTTGGATATCGCAGTCTCCCCCGAAGAAGTTGCGCGCATTACGTCATATTTTGGTGGTCCTGAATTTGAAGACCTGCCAAACCATGATGATGGATATAAAGCTAAATTATTATCAGATAAAGATTTTGAAAATTGGACTGAGAATAATCTCGCAGACCATAAAACGCCTGGTTACGCGATTGTCAATATTTCGCTCAAACCGATAGAGCTTGCGCCGGGCGATATAACGTCTGATCAAATGCGGGCTGTTGCTGATTTATCGGAGACATATTCTTTCGGCGAAATCCGCACAACACATCAGCAAAATGTTTTATTGCCCCATGTGAAAAAGTCAGACCTGTATGCGCTCTATCAGGCGCTCAAAAAGGTTAAACTTCACGCGGACAACATTGGCCTTATTTCAGATATCATCTGTTGTCCTGGTATGGATTTTTGCGCTCTCGCAACAGCGCGTTCCATACCTGTGTCGCAAGCGATTGCGCAGCGTTTTTCTGACCCCGCGCGCCAGCGAGCTATCGGAGAAATGCAGATAAAAATATCAGGATGTATTAATGCCTGTGGTCATCACCATGTCGGGCATATCGGCATTTTGGGCCTCGAAAAAGCAGGTGTTGAATTTTATCAAGTTAAGCTTGGTGGCGACGCGTCTGAAAACGCTGCTGTTGGCAAAGTGACAGGTCCCGGCTTTAGTCAAGACGAGCTCGTCGACGGCATAGAACGCCTTGTCGATTATTATCTGGAAGTCCGTTCAGACGGGGAGCGCTTTATTGATAGCTTCAACCGCCTCGGTATGGCCCCATTTAAGGAGGCGCTTTATGCCGCTTAATCCCGTTTTAATCAAAGATGGCCATCAGGAGTCTGCTGAGGATTTTAATGATTTTCCAGAACTTGAAGACTTTCTAAATTCTAATCACGGAGACGCTGTGCGTTTGCCTAATGATGTGGATTTAGAAACGATTAAACTCCGTCTTCAATCTATCAAAACCATCATTGTGGATTTTCCAAGTTTTGCTGATGGGCGCGGCTTTTCTATCGCGCGGGAACTACGCAAGAAGTATGGCTATAGCGCGCTCTTAATCGCTGAAGGGCCGCTTATTCCTGATCAGTATGCTTTTGCGCTTCAATGTGGCTTTGATGCTATTAAAGTAGATGAGGGCACTTATGCGCGGCAAACGGAAAGCGATTGGTTTAACGCCATGGACGCTTTTAGCCTGACCTATCAACGCGGTTATGCGTTTAAACAAGGCCCTGCGCTTAGCGTCTTTGACGCGCGTAAAACCTCTGTTGGCGCGTTAAATGCCAATGACCCTTATTTTGGCCTCTCAGCCGAAGCCTCCCTGCGTCAATCAATTGAGGATTATAATGGCAAGATAGCCATGGTGTCCTCTTTAGGCGCTGACTCCGCCGTACTTTTACATTTGGTTTCTAAAATCGATAAAAACTTACCGGTCTATTTCCTTGATACAGGTAAGCATTTTCGGGAAACTCTGGCCTACCGCGACCTCTTAATTGGTGATTTAGGCCTGACAAATTTCATAACGCTAACGCCTGACAGCAAAGAGCTAAAGGCCGAAGATCCGAAAGGAGATTTGAACCAATCTGAACCTGATTTATGTTGTGCTCTGCGCAAGGTGCGTCCTTTGGATAAAGTTCTCACAGATTTTGACGCTCGTATAACGGGGCGCAAACGCTACCAAACACCAGACCGCAAAAATATGCCGACCTTGGAAACGGGCGGCCGTATGGCCAAGGTCAACCCGCTCGCTTATTGGACCGCCAAAGACGTAACTGCCTACATCCGCAAGCACGACCTTGCGCCTCATCCAATGTTTGCGCTTGGTTATCTGTCTATCGGTTGCCAGCCCTGCACAACCCGTGTTGCAGAGGGCGAAGACCCCCGCGCAGGCCGCTGGAGAAATAATGATAAGACCGAATGCGGCATTCATTATATCGACGGGAAATGGGTGAAGGTCCCACATAAAAAGACCTTTGAGGTGTTTTAGGTAAAATATTTGTAACTTGAAGTGGTAATATGGGGCGTGCTAACTAGCCTTCATGTCACGTATTTTAAAAATATCAGTAACCGCTTTATGCGCTCTAAATTTATCAGCCTGCGCGTTTACAAATGGCGTTCTGCAAGCTGCATACGACCATAAAGCGGAAGATGACTGTGGTGTTTCATCATATAGTTCACCGACTGATCCGACACAAACAACAGGGTGTCTTAATGGCGCCTATTACGCGCCATACAAACCTAATAAAAGCTCTGACAAGAAAACAGAAAAAGCTAGTTTCCCGACACCATATTAGCGGCGTAACTTTCATATTTCATCAAGCTGCCACTATGAGCGTTGAAGACGCCAGCGACACAAATTTTATCCTCTTTGATAGACAGTAGCGGCGCGCCTGAGGCTTTGTAATGACCACGGCATGTCGTTGTTATGATTGCCCCTGAAACCTTTGTGATGCGGCAGGTCGGCGGTAGAGCGAGATAGCCAGTGCCGTCATAAGATTGAGGCACGATGAATGCGGAGGTAAGGTCGATGCTTTCGCAAATCTCTAAACCACCTGAAAAAGTGGCGCTCTCAGCCGTAGCAACATCAAACCCAGCATCAGTGAGCGTGGCCGTGTTCTTATAGTTTGAATGGGGCTTGAAATTATGGACTTGGGCCGCAGTTTCATTAATATGGTTGATCCTGCAAGGCTTGGCGGTCGTTGCTAATTGCACATTATGCGCGGCCGTGATGATATGGGTTCCGTCTTTGGATTTTAGTAAAAACCCCGTCGAAGGTTTGCCATGGCTACCGCAGTCGACAAGTAGCGTATTCGCGGCAATGCTTTTGAGAACGGCAGGAGAGAAGCGGGCTTTTGCCTGTTCAGAAAATAAGCCAACACGATCTTCTTTGCCAAAGAAGCTTTTATAGTCGTGATAATATGAGCTCTGCGCACTTGCTATGAAAGGCAAGCTTGCCAGTACCAAACATAAAGCGGCGCGTATCATTTATGGCGTTTTTGCAGCTCGGTTATGACATCCGCTAATTTCACGTCTTTCGCGGCGAGTAGTACCAGTAAGTGATAAATCAAATCCGCAGACTCATAAACAAGGCCGTCATCGGTTTCAGCGATTGCGGCGAGGGCGACTTCTACGCCTTCTTCGCCGACTTTTTGCGCCGCTTTATGTAGCGGGCCTTGGAGCAGTTTTGCTGTGTAGCTACTCTCAGGGTCTGCTGTTTTGCGCGCGTCTATCAGAGTTTCTAATTGAGCTAAAAAACCTAGGCCTTGCGGGCCTTTATCGCCGAAACATGATGTTGTGCCTTCGTGACATGTTGGTCCGGTGGGCGCAGCGCGAACAAGGATTGTGTCTTGGTCGCAATCAGCATCAAGTGAAACGAGTTTGAGTGTATTGCCGCTAGTCTCGCCCTTGGTCCAAAGGGTTTGCCGAGACCGGCTATAAAAGGTCACTAGGCCTGTCTCTTGGGTCTTGCTTAGGCTTTCGGCGTTCATATAGCCGAGCATAAGAACTTGCTCTGTACTGGCGTCTTGTACGATAGCGGGAAGCAATCCGCCCCCCTTTTTCCAGTTAAGGGAGTTTGGCTTTATGGGAGTGAATTCGGGGGTCATATCCGCATCTCTATACCGCGCGCCTTGAGATCACGCTTTAAGTCTGGAATGGCTATTACTGATTTATGAAATACACTTGCAGCAAGAGCCCCGTCAACATGGGCTTGTTTGAACACATCCTCGAAGTGATCTGTTGCGCCCGCGCCACCAGAGGCAATTAAAGGGACAGGGCATACTTTACGTACTGCCGATAATTGATTGATATCATATCCTTTTCTAACGCCGTCTTGATTCATGCAATTCAACACAATTTCACCAGCTCCGCGCTTAGTTGCTTCAATCACCCAATCAATAGTGTTACGGCCAGTTTCACGGGTTTTATTCGGATCGCCTGTGTGTGACTTTACGCGGTAAGTGCTGTTTTCTTCAAATGTATCAATGCCTACGACAACGCATTGGCGTCCGAAAGCTGCGGATAATTCATTGATCAGGTCAGGCCGCGCAAGGGCAGGTGAGTTGACGCTTATCTTATCTGCGCCAGCAGCAAGCCGCGCGCCCGCCGCTTCGACGGTTTTAATCCCCCCAGCTACACAAAATGGAATATCTATAGCCTTAGATACCGCGCCGACCCAATCAGGGCTAACTGTGCGCTCATCAACTGACGCTGTAATATCGTAAAAGACAAGCTCATCTGCGCCCTCATCACGGTAACGCAGAGCAAGGTCTATGATATCACCGACATCTTCATGATTGCGAAACTGCACGCCTTTGACAACGCGGCCGTCTCGTACATCGAGGCAAGGAATGATACGCCGTGCTAGCACGCGATAGCTTCTTCGAGCGTGAATTTGTTTTCATAGAGCGCTTTTCCTATGATAACGCCGTAAGGGTTGAGTTTCTTGAGTGATTTAACATGGGCCAGAGAGCCAACACCGCCAGACGTAATGAGGTTTAATGTCGGGTATTGGGTTTGAATGTCTTTATAAAGCTCAACATTCGCTCCGCCCAATGCGCCATCTTTACTGATGTCCGTGACAAGAATCGTTGCGAGGCCAGTCCCCATGTAATCTTCTAAAACATCCCAAAGCGTACGTTCGCCAGTTTCTGTCCAGCCGCGTGTCGCGGGGTAGGGCACGCCGTCTTCGCCAATATTGACGTCCAGCGCGATACATATTTTTTCTTGGCCCACTTCATTAATCCAGAACTTAACCATCTGCGGGTTCGTAACAGCTAGAGAGCCTATGACAGCTCGCTCAACGCCGCCCTGTAAGAGTTGCTGAACTTGTGACAGATCACGCAATCCACCGCCCGTTTGGACTTTAAGACCGCTTTCTTTAGCGATTCTCATGATAAGTTCAGCTTGTTCCGTCTTACCGTGTTTTGCACCGTCTAAGTCGACGATGTGCATCCATTCAGCACCTGCGGCGGCATAAGATTTTGCGACATCCATAGGCGTCGCTTCGTAATCAGTACGTTGGTTGAAATCACCCTTAAAGAGGCGAACACAACCGCCGTCCATGATATCTATAGCCGGAAAAATCATGCGGAAACTTTCAGAAAATTTTCAAGTATTATTGCGCCAACACGGCTACTGCGTTCTGGGTGGAATTGGCAACCATAAACATTTTTATGACGTACAATAGCTGAAAAATCAGCTCCATATTTAGATGAAGCCAATGTTGCACTAGAAACTTCTGCCGCATAGCTATGCACAAAATAGGCATAGTCATTATCATTTATGCCGTCGAGTATGGGGTCTTCTTTTAGAGGGGTAAGCGTGTTCCAGCCCATATGGGGCGCGGGTTGTCCCCCTGTATCTAACGCGCTGATAGAGCCGGGGACGAGCCCAAGGCCATTAATTTTCTCTCCGCCTTCTTCAAGCGTTTCAAAAATAAGCTGCATTCCGAGGCAAATTCCCATGACGGGCTGAGATAGTTTTTGGAGAACAGGTGTCAGGCCTTTTTGATGTATTTTACGCATCGCGTAAGGCGCAGCGCCTACGCCGGGAATAAGAATGCGTTCGGCCTTATTTATAATTTCAGCATCATCAGAGACAATTGGCGAGATCCCTAAACGTTCAAATGCAAAACGAACCGAAGCGAGGTTCGCGACGCCTGTATCCACAATCACCAAAGACATTAAATAACGCCCTTAGTCGAGGCGATGTCTGTTCCGCTACGCGCGAATGCTGGCCGTAGGGCGCGGGCAACACCTTTAAAACTCGCCTCTATCATGTGGTGCGTATTTTCACCTTCGACCTCAATCTGAATAGCTGCGCCAAGTGTTTGCGCGAGGCTCTCAAAAACATGCGGACACATTTCAGCAGGAAAATCCCCTACGTGGTCAGTTGGGAAGACGCCTTTAAAGGTCATTGCAGGGCGGCCAGATAGGTCAACAGCAACCCGCGCCTGTGTTTCATCCATAGGCATAACAAAACCAAACCGGCCAATGCCTGCCTTATCGCCGAGCGCTTGCTTCATGGCTGTCCCCAAAGCCAAAGCACAATCTTCAACTGTGTGATGGGCATCAATTTCAAGATCACCCTTACAGGTTAAAACAAGCCCTATACCGCTATGTTTTGCAAGAGCCTCGAGCATGTGATCATAAAACCCAATGCCCGTATCAATTTCAACCACCTTAGGGTCATCTAAATTCACGCGCACGGATATATCTGTCTCTTTTGTTTTGCGGTGAGTCTCACCAATACGTTCAGTACGCTGCGCCTCAACAAGAACGCCAAAAGCTTCAAGCGCAATTGTGTTTTCTTCTGGTGAACCAATCGAAATGCGCATGTGGCCTGTTGTGTTACGGTAATCGCGAATTTTGACCTGACGGCGCGAGAGCTCACGCATCAAAGCATCATCATCTTTGACATCCAAAAGCAGAAAGTTTGCTTGAGACGGATAGACCTTCGCGACAAAGGGGGAGGTTTGTAAGGCTTTGTACATACGCGCGCGTTCAGAGAGCCATTCAGTTAGGCGCGCAGCATGTGTACTCATGGCTGCTGGCGACAGCGCAGCTAAAATTGCGTCTTCGACGGGACGCGCTATCGGGTAGGGCGGCAACACTTTTAACATTAAATCAATAACACGCGGGTCAGCAATGGCGACGCCGCCACGAACGCCCGCTAAGGCATAGGCTTTTGATAAGGTACGCATAACGACAAGGTTTTTTAACTTCTCTGTCTTATTCGCATATGAAGGTCTTGATGAGAACTCTTCATAGGCTTCATCAACTGCGATCAAGATATTTGGAAACTGCTTACATAATTGCTCCACAAGGTGATCTTCGATAATCGTCCCTGTTGGATTATTAGGCGTGCAAAGGAATATCACCTTCAAGTTTACAGCGCTACTTGCCGCTTTGATTATGGCTTCATTGTCCCATTGATAGTTTTTATTCAAAGGAACGTCGATAATGCCCGCACCTTGGATTTGCGCGCATGTTGCGTAATAGCCAAATGTTGGAGAACAGATTAGAACTTTATCTTGGCCCGCTTCACAAAAAGTTCTTATCAGGACTTCAATGGCTTCATCTGCGCCTCGCCCGACCATAATCTGGTTTGCATTTGTCCCGTACAAGTCCGCAAGGCGCTGTCTTAAAGCTGGGGGTTGCTGCTCTGGGTATCTATTATATCCCTGCGCGCCTCTCACGGGCGGCGGGGCATAAGGGCTTTCATTGGCATCAAGATGTAGCGCGCCCGTAGCGCCCCCGCGCGCGGAATAAGCTGCAAATTCAACAATGGATTTACGGGCAATATTATTTGGCCAATCACTCATTTGACTTTACTCTCTAACCTTAATGATACAGCCCGTCTGTGGGCCTCTAAGCCTTCCATTTGTGCAAGTGTTTCGACAGTCGGACCAAGCACTTCTAAACCTTCGCGGGTCAGTTTTTGAATACTCATATATTTGATAAAGCTTTCAAGAGTCACACCTGAATAAGCTCGCGCCGCGCCGTAAGTGGGTAACGTATGGTTTGTTCCGCTAGCGTAATCACCAACTGACTCAGGAGTCCATGGACCTAAGAAAATTGAACCTGCATTACGTATAGCTGCTACGAGCGTTTCTGGCCGTTTGATTTGCAGAATAAGGTGCTCAGGTGCATATCGGTTTATGATATCGATTATATCTGTGCGGTTATTGGCAATAATCATCCGTGATTTAGACATCGCAGCGAGGGCGATGTTCTTTCGCGGAAGGGTTTCGAGTTGCAAATCGATTTGGGCTTGTATGGCATCCGCAATTTTCTCAGACGCGGCAACGCATATGACCTGTGCAAGTGTATCATGCTCAGCTTGGCTTAGAAGGTCTGAGGCAACAAAGATCGGGTTGGCATCGTTACTGGCGACAACCATAGCTTCACTAGGGCCTGCGGGCATATCTATCGCGGGGCCGCCCGGTTCTTGAGCCACTAGAGATTTTGCAGCCGCAACATAGGCGTTGCCGGGGCCAAATATTTTATCACACTTAGGAATGGATTCAGTCCCGTAAGCAAGAGCTGCAATGGCTTGTGCGCCGCCGCAAACAAAGAGGTCTGTAACCTTACACCGGTAAGCAGCGGCTAAAATGGCTTGATTGACAGTGCCATCCTTACTTGGCGGCGTGACAACAACGCGGCGACGAACACCTGCGACCTTGGCGGGGACAGCCAGCATCAATAATGTAGAGACGAGGGGGGCTGTACCGCCCGGAACGTAAAGACCTGCCGTCGCGATAGGGCGAGACTCACGGCGGCATATAACACCTTCCATAGTTTCAACTTCGATATCAGCAGGAATTTGAGCTTCATGAAAGGCCTCGATATTTGTCTTTGCAACGTTAATTGCGTCTTTTTGAAGTTTGGGAAGCTTCTTCCAAGCTTCTTTCATATCTTCGGTGGAGACTTTTATGGCTAGCGGAGAAGCGCCGTCAAACCGCGCCGTAAATCCTGCAACCGCTTTGTCACCGCCAAATTTAACAGCTGAGAGGATATCTATAACCGCTTTGTATATCTTAGGATCGGACAGCCCTTTAGGGCGTGTCAAAGCATCGCCTTGCTCTGTTTGTGTTAAATCGGTCCAGATATAGCGGTTCATGACATCATTTTCTCAATTGGGAGAACAAGAATCGCGCGCGCGCCGAGGGCTTTTAAGTCCTCTAACGTTTCCCAAAATATATTCTCAGTACACACAGCTTGAAGTGCGACGAGGTCATCGCTCCCCGCTAAGGGTATAATTGTCGGTGCATCAGAGCCAGGTAGAAGCTGGGTAATGGCTTCAACTTTATCTTTGGGCGCATTCAGCATAATATATTTTGTCTCGGCAGATTTTATAACGCCGTCAATGCGGCGCATTAATTTGGCCAAAAGAGCCTGTTTATCATCAGATAGTTCTCTGCCTGATTGAATTAAAACGGCTTCGCTCTGTAAAATAGTTTCAAACGCAGTAAGACCATTTGCCTCTAATGTAGCACCTGATGAAACGAGGTCACAGATGCTCTCAGCAATCCCAATAGATGGGGCTAGCTCAACTGCGCCTTTCATCTCAACTGAAGTTGCATCAATGTTATTAGACTTAAGATATTGCGCCAGCACGCCGGGGTAAGTTGTGGCGATACGCGTCCCGTTTAAATCAGCAGGCTTTGTTATTGCGCTTTTATCCGAGGCCGCTAGAGAAAGTTTGCAGCGTGAAAACCCAAGACGCATCGTTATCTCCGCATCCAATTTTGTCTTGGCGGTGAGCTGCTCCTCAACAAGAACGTTCTCCCCAACGATACCAATGTCTGCAGCATTATTTGCCACGAACGAGGGGATGTCATCATCTCGCACCAAAAGCAGGTCTATGGGCATGTTTTTAACACGTGCTAGCAAGCCGCCGCCGCGAATGGCAAAGCGTAATCCACATTTTTTGAGCAGGGCGAAACTGTCATCAGCAAGTCGGCCCTTCTTTTGAAGGGCAATTCGTAGGCGTTCAGTCATGGGGTCAGTGTCCTTTTTGCCGATTTAATACGGCGCGATACCCCTGATGGGGTTCATCTTTTAAGAAACGGGCAACACGCGCTATGGTCGTTGTGCTCACGCCAGTTTCAGCATTTATGTCACGGTAACTTTGCTCGCCTTCATCAAGGAGCTGAGCGACATGCCAGCGCTCGGATAATGCCCGCAATTCAGCAGGCGTGCAGAGGTCGACAAGAAATTTTTCCATAAGACCCGCGTCTTCTATAGAAGACAAAACTTGTGAAAGAGCGTTCCTTGTTTCTAATTCTGACGTAGTCTTATCCATTTTAAGGCATATCCTTTGTATTAACACGCTAATACAGTGATATACGCAAATATCAAGATTTATTTTGAATATTTTTAGCGGTTCATGATTATTTGCTCACATTACTTTTTTAAGTTAGAGGACGATATGAAACAAAGGACCTTAAGTCAGAAACCTGACATTTATTTCAAACAAGACCAAAGCCTTAGAATGTTATCTTACAGGGCAGGGCAACAAAGCTTTGAGTTTTGAGTGTCCCAACACTTCTACTTGTCGGTTCGTTTTTTCTTGTCGCTATTTTATATAGCGCTGTAGGGTTCGGCGGCGGGTCTAGTTATACAGCCTTACTTGTTCTTACGGGCAAAGATTATACTTTAATCCCAATTTTATCTTTGAGCTGTAATATAGTTGTTGTCTTTGGGAATGTGATATTTGCCTTAAGAAAAAAACTAATCGACTTTAAAATTGCCTTTCCACTTGTAACGTTTTCAGTACCTCTATCCTTCATTGGCGGCGCCATACCCATCTCGGAGCAATTTTTTGTTTCGTTTTTATCAGTCGTATTATTTGGCGCAGGCCTTCAAATGTTGCGCGCGCCAAGCCTGCAAATTGAGAGCTTTGGTGAGCAATCAATAACATCATTAAATAAAGTCAGGGCAGGCGCAATTGGCGGCGGATTAGGCTTCGTTGCCGGCCTTGTCGGGATTGGCGGCGGGATATTTCTTGCACCTGTATTACATGCTTTAAAATGTGGCCGCACACGCAATATAGCGGCCATTTGCAGTTTTTTCATTTTAGTAAATTCATGTGCAGGCATTTTAGGACAACTTACAAAGTTCAGTAGTCTCGGATTACAAACGGCATTGTATAGCAATTGGCCTTTAATTAGCGCTGTTTTCCTGGGAGGTATTATAGGACGTAATATAAGCTTTAAGCTACTCTCTGAAAAAACAATCAAGAGAATAACAGCTCTTCTGATCCTATTCGTCGCAATCAGGCTTGCAATCAAAGCTTTGTAACGGGCTGTGGTTTTCTATGCGCAGAGATAGACCATCTTGGCGTCTATTTTCGTACAAATTTCGTTCACGCATGGCGGGATGAAACCCTATTGGCTGCGATTGTTATATATTGGAATACGGCTGGAATGGGTGAGGCTGTGGAGAAATTAGCGTATCAAACACTTCTGAGCGTTAAATAAATGACAGTCTGAGCTTTGAGCAATTCCTCAAGGTATATTCATTCTAAAATTGATAGAAAACTCTGAGACATTACTTCCGGAATTCATTGTGCCGGACGGGACAACGCATACGTGCCGGACTAAAGAGTCATAGGTTCCAACAGGCGTGTAATCACATTCAGAAAAGTTATTTGGTCGAGTTAAGGTGGACGAAAAACCAAATGAGCTGACGTCGAAAGTTAGGCCTGAACCTGAATCTATAATATAAATATTTCCAACCGAGGGCCCGCTTGCATCAGCATCGTCATTATAAAAAATGAGTTCTTTTGGGAGTGTATCAATCATGAGAATTGAACCGTCAGTAATTTCCGTGTTTCCTGTATTTGAGACTAGGATAGTATAGATTACATCATTCCCAGGTAACGCGTATAAACCTATATTATCAGGGTCAAAAACATTAACGGTTTTAGTCACCTTAAGCATAGGGTCCGCTACGACGATCTCTTCTTCAAGATCATTGTTCGTATCAACCAAATCGATTTGATCGCCAATAGCGGCCGTGGTGATGTTGGTAATTGTATTGCCGTTTTGACCTTGGTCTATGCTGGCGGAGAGTTCGATTGTCTCCACACTACCATGCTTCACATCACCAATACTCCATATACCAGTAACTGAGTTATAGGTGCCTGAAGTGGTCGTATGAGAGCTATATGTCAGTCCCGCAGGAAGGATGTCAGTGATGGATACATTACTAGCTTGTGTGCCGGGGCTGTTGTTCGTCACACTTATGTTAAATGCGATAGTGGCTCCAGAAAAAAAGGTACCCGGAGGGGCATTTAAGGTTTTAACTGTGACCAGATCTATGTCTTCTGATGCGTCCCGATAACTCAAGTCTTGATTTGTTGATACGGCATTTGACCCGTCAGAAAGTGTGTCATTATCAAGATCAGAAAGTCGGAAATTGGGTTCATCAAAAGACAGACCATTTATATCGGTAAAGTCATCTGTAGACTCCGCACCACTATCAAGACCATTAACGCCATAATTGCCTGTGAGTGTGAAACCGGTTTCTAAAGAATCATCAATTCCATCATCATCTGAGTCCAGATCGTAAACGTCATTGTCTCCGTCCCCATCGCTGTCCAGAGGCGTTAGGCCAGGCCCATAGGCTGTATCTATACCCGCCGCGTTATAAGCCGCGTTGGGTGATAGGTAATTATTGGTTGATTGCGCTTCGACATTATCGGGTATTCCGTCATTATCGCTGTCTAAATCCCCATGATCGGCAATGTGGTCACCATCAAAATCATTTGCGAAAGCACCGCTCAGACCCATGGTGGCTGTAAAATTATTATTGGCAGTCCCTGCCTGGTCAATTGAAATTGTACGTAACCCAATACCGCTTTTTAAGGCTGAAAATTCTAGCATCCCTCGGCCTTGGCTCTGCGACCGGCTGTTACTAATGGTGGACGATCTTACAAATGCGTTACCTCCGATAGTGATGGATTCTAAATCAACGGCAGCTCCAAATGAGAAAAAGTTATTCCCCGCGTTGATGATTGTGAAATCGGCATTGGGAATGACTGTTCCGTCTGCCAGCGTAAGGGTAACGTTTCCGAAACGGGCCTCAGCGGAGGCAGTCCGAAAGAGGCTGCCAATGAATAGGCTGAAATCATACACGGGTTCATCAAATGTAATGTTAAAGGTTCCATTGGCGCTTTGACCTTCAGCGACAAAGACAACATTTGAAGATGAACTATTGCTTCTAAAGCTTGCCCCTGCTGTCGGGAATACAGCTATGTTGCTTGTATTACTTCCGACATTTAAAACGGCATTTTCAACCGTTACGCCTGCTTGGGTTGCGCCGTCAGTCACCCATTGTACTATTGCCGATAGGCCTTCAACAGAGTCAAGAATGCCATCATTGTCATCGTCCACGTCAATGCGGTCAGGTACAAGGTCTCCGTCAACATCAGTGGCATGAGCAGGTGTATTTAATAGCGCCAAAAGTGCGATAAGAAGCAAAAAAGAGATAATTTTTCTAAAGAAATTCATTAAATTTTTGGTAAGCCTATAATTATCAAACTCAAAAAACCGGTCTGCTTTGTTACATAGATAAGCCTTAAATGTAGGTTTAAGTTTAAGTTTAATTTTAAAATAAGTTTAGCTTCATATTTGATTGTAGTTCGCCACTTGCTGGGCAGCTTATTGTTAGCAGGCTTGCCACGGCGACCAGAGGCGAGGGCAGCGGCACCATCTCGCTGGGTCATGATAGTGGCCGTCGCGGCTACTGGTCATAGACACTCACTTGAACCAAGCCATTAGTATATTTTAGATGCGTGTGATACTTTCCTTCTTATGAAGACAAATAAAATAGCCTTAAGCTCTGTATTTTTAAATTTTGAACAAAGTCGTGAAGCCCAATTTTGGGGATTGCAATTCATTGGCTGGGGCGGTCTTTGTATTGTAACGTTTCTCTCGTTGACAGTGTGGTACGGCACCCCAAATATTTCCCATGTCATTCATACAATTGTGCAAGCTATTTTGGGCGTAATATTATGTATTCCATTGCGTTATATCTACCGCTCTGTTTGGGAAAAGCCATTTTGGGTTAGATTAGTTGTTATCGGAATAGCGATCATTTTATCGAGTGTGCTCTGGACTTTGATGAGAATGCAGGCCTTTTTATGGTTGGGCCAAGAATATGATATTTGGAAAGATTTCGGTGGGTGGTATTTTGGGTCATTTATGGTTTTTTTGAGCTGGACGTCGCTTTACTTCGGGGCGAAAATATTTTCATTACTTCAATTTGAAAGAGAGCAACGATACCTCGCTACACAACAAATCCAAGAAGAGCAACTCAAACGGCTTTCTGCTGAAACAGGGGCGCGCCAAGCGCAAATTAAAATGCTGCGTTACCAGCTAAACCCCCATTTTCTTTTCAATACACTAAACTCGATTTCAGCCCTTATTAAGACTAACCGTTCGGACCAGGCACGCTCTACGCTTTCACAGTTGAGTGATTTTCTCAGGTTTTCTTTAGAAAAAAACCCTAATCAGAAAGTCACATTATCAGATGAAGTTCAAACCTTAAACCTCTACCTGGGTATAGAAGATGTACGTTATGGAGATCGTTTAAAGACAGAATTTGAGATCTCTGAGGATGCGTTTAAAGGCTATGTTCCGAGCTTAATGCTGCAGCCGATTTTTGAAAATGCGATTAAATATGCAATAACAGGCAAAATTGAGGGCGGTAAAATTAGGCTACAAGCGAAGACTGAACAGCAAGTGCTATTGATTGTTATAGAAGATAGCGGAGCAGGTATAGAAGATGTTGAAAAAAAGACAGCGGATGCAATAAAACAAAAATCTGGCGTTGGTTTAATAAATATCATTGAACGGTTGGAGTCTCATTATGGAGAAAATGCTTCACTCAAGGTTATGAAATCCGATTTAGGGGGCTTGAGTGTTGAACTAAGAATGCCTTATGAGAGAACTATAGAGGCACAGCCCGACATTTTATCAGAAATGGCAACACAGGGGAATAAGACGGTATGAATATTCGCGTTATTCTAGCCGACGATGAACAACTTGCCCTCAATTTATTGTCCGCTATTTTATCGGATATTGATGGCATTGAGATTGTTGCACAATGCACAAATGGGCATCAAGCAGTTGAAGCTGTGATGCAGTATAACCCTGACCTATTATTTTTAGACATTCAAATGCCTGAGATGAATGGCTTTGATGTTATCGCTGCAATTCAGGGCGATATTCTGCCTTTAGTAATTTTTACGACGGCCTATGCCGAGTATGCGGTTAATGCCTTCAAAATCCAAGCTGTAGATTATGTGCTAAAACCTTTGACTGAAGAAAACATTGCAGAGAGTATTGCGAGGGCAAAAACGCTGTTAAATGCTAAGCAAGTTATTCGAACGAAGCCCGAACTTTTGGAGATTCTTCAAGACGTATCTGAAAAAGTAAAATCTAATATGGCAGGGCAGAAGCCTGCGACCTTAATCGTGAAGGAAATAGACCGCATTGCATTGCTCGACCCAGATAATATAGACTGGGTCGAAGCGGCAGGGGACTATGTTTGTATCCATATAATGGGCGAAACGCGAATAATGCGGACGACTCTGAAAGCGGTAGAAGCTCAATTGAAAGGGCCCAGTTTCCAACGTATTCATAGATCAACCTTAGTGAATATGAGTAAAGTGCAGGAAATTATATCTGCGCCAAAAGGTGAAGCCTTTGTTGTGATTGCAGACCAAAACCGACTCAAAGTAAGCCGCAGTTATGGGGCCGCTTTGAGGGACAGATTGTCTAAAAATATATAAATCTTCCTGTTCACCGCATAATAAATCCCGTTCACCGCAAAGTGCTTGCGATAAATAATGACGCTTGCTTAGGGGGAAACTAATTAAAAAAATTAAACCATAGGCAGGGGAAATGCTCATGAGAAACTTCCATAAATATACAGGCGCGTCTTTTGTTGCTTTGGTCACGGCATTATCTGTGTCCAGCACATCATTTGCTCAGTCGAGTGAGATTATTGAAGGCGATGATGGCGTTGATGAAATTATCGTGACGGTCGAGCGCCGCGCACAATCGCTGCAAAATTATGCAGGAACTGCTGCTGCTATTGGTGGTGATGAATTAAAGTTATTAGGCATCGATAATATTAATGAACTTGACGGTAAAATCCCCGGCGTTTCTATTGCCAATAACCAGGGTAATCTAGAAGTTTACATCCGGGGTGTAGGGTCTTCGAATAATACAGAATTAGGCGATCCCGCGGCAGCAACCCATTTGAACGGTGTTTATGTCCCACGACCAGCTGGATTTGGCGCGGCATTTTTTGATATTGAACGTGTTGAAGTCAATATTGGACCACAAGGGACATTGCGCGGACGAAATGCGACGGCTGGCTCTGTGAATATCATCCCGTGGGGGCCTGGAATTGGCTCGAATGACGCTGGAATTGAGGCCTCATACGGCAACTTTAATGACTACCGCATTGAAGCTTATTCTAATATCACTGTGACTGATAACGCGGCATTGCGTATTTCTGCATTCAAAGGTGGTCACGATAGTTATTTGAATAATGTGACGCCAGATAGTTCTGAAATTGAAGGCGTAGATGTTCCAACTTCTGAAGATGAGGGCGTTGGCGTTGCTGAAAAAACAGACGATTTTGGTGTCAGGCTTGCCTTAGCTGTAGAGCCAACTGATAACTTCAAAGTGACTTTAACGGGTGACTTCATCGAGCAGGAGGGGACGGGGTATACGGGTATAAACTTTGCTAACCCGCTGGGGAATGGTATTGATCCTGATGATATTGATGATCCTCGTGATGTCATTGGCAGAGGTGTTACTCCAAAGGAAGATACAGAGCATTACGGCATTAAAGGCCAAGTTGATTATACAGGGGAAGGCTTTAATGTTGAGTATATTGGTTCGTATCGCGACCTTGTATATGATTATAATTTCATCACGCCTGCAGCACCTTTTTATGATGGCGTTTTAGATACTTTGGGACCGCTTGATTTAGATAATTTCAATCGTATTGGCTTTACGACTGATTCTGAATCTATTGTTCAAGAATTACGCATCTATAATGATGGTCAATCAATCGGCGCAGGTGAATTAGATTGGACTGTTGGCGGATTTTACTTTGATGAAAGCCAAAGAACTTTCCTAGGGACAACGGGCGACAGAAACCCATTCTTCCAAGGCATCGAATTTAATCAAACGACTGAGACTGAAAGTTATTCCTTATACGGGGATGTCACGTACCACTTCCCAGGTGATAAGGCACGTGTAAGCGGCGGTATTCGTTATACTGATGATGATAAAAGCAGGTTCGGCATTAATGCGCGTTATGCCTTTGGTATTGGCGGTCCTGATTTTTCTTGCTGCTTCATAAATGGCGTTGCGCATGGAACAGAAGGTTTTGAATTTGCGGGACTTGACCGAGAAATCCTCATTCCTGACGCGGATGGTGACGGGCTCGTTTCTGGCGCGGAATCTATTGCTTTCTTCTTTGACGGAATTGAACAATTTGGAGCCAGAGACGGCTTTGATAACGTTTTCCCAAATGGCTTGCCGGTAACAGATGATACGATACCTGACCCCGCGAACAGGCCGTTATGTGAAGGTTTTGATTTTGTTGGAAGTTGCGATAATAATATTGTTCCCGTATTTGATGGACGTATTGATTTCTCATTAGCGCCATTTAATTCTTCTTTCGCACCTCAAAATGGGCGTTTGCAAAATAATTTCACCGATTGGCGCATTCGGGGAGAATATGACATTACAGAAGACAATCTCGTATACGGTTTGATTTCTACAGGTAACAAATCAGGTGGATTTAATGATAACATTGCGGGTACAGAGGGTTTAGCGACGAGCGTGGCACAAAATGCTCCCGTCGAGTTTGATACAACCACTCTAGCGCCAACATATGGTCCTGAAAAACTAACTTTGTTTGAGCTTGGTTCTAAAAATGAATTCGATATCAGCGACGATGTCAGTGGTCACTTGAATATATCTGCCTTTTATTATGATTATGATGATTTGCAGCTCACGACATTGACTTCAACGGCGCAAATTCTCGACACTCAAGATATCAATGTTGACGATTTAGATGAGCAAACATTAGCGAATTTTGGCGGACAAGTTAACGCCTTCACGTTTAACGCCTCCGATGCTGAGATTTATGGAGCTCAATTTGAAGGTGGTTTGGACTTCCCTGATGACTTATCTTTCGATGCAACTGTTCTCTGGCTTCCAGAAGCTAAAGTCGTGAATTCACAGGAAATACAAGATTTCCGTTATCAGGCAGATGTTGATGCTGTGAATGCGGTTAACCGGTCTATTGAAGGTAATCGTCTTATTCGTACGCCAGAATGGCAAATTAACGGCTCTGTATCGAAAGCTGTAAATGTTGATAGTGGTTCCATCGATGGGATTGTCTCAGTTGGATATAGGTCATCACAACATATGACCATTTTCAATGGTATTGACTTTAATCTTGATGATGATGTCTCTGCCCGTCTTGATGATACCGTAGATGGTTATTTTACGGTTGATGCGGGTGTTGGTTATTCACATGGAGATGACGATAAGTGGCGTCTCGAGGCTTATGTGAATAATCTAACTGGCATTGAACGTGAGCAAGCGATTATTATCACGCAGTTTGATAATACGCGTTTCTTCTCACCACCTCGTACTTATGGTGCGCGTTTGAGAGTTAAATTTAAGTAGCAAATTCATCATTTCTGTTTTCAAACTGATTAGCTTCGGAATTAATTATGCGCCTTAAAGTTCGCTTAAAATATTTTGGAACCGCCCTGTTGGTCGGTTCCATTTTAACCTCTTGTGGCGCGTCAGCCAAAGATGAAACCTGGCCTAAAGTTCGCAGCCCGATTAAGCAAGATGTTCAGGTTGAATCTAAAATCGACACCCTTTTGGCTCAAATGAGCCTTGAGCAAAAAGTCGGACAAATGATACAGGCTGAGATTAAATCAATCTCTCCAGATGATGCAGCTAAATATCATATCGGGTCTATCCTTAACGGGGGAGGCTCTTGGCCAACGGATAAAGCCGATGGGCCTCTAGGGGCATGGTTGTCTCTGGCAAACCTCTTCTATGGCGCGTCCATGGACACGGGTGATGACCGCATGGCTATTCCAATCATATGGGGAACAGATGCCGTTCATGGACATAATAATGTCGTCGGCGCCACAGTTTTTCCTCATAATGTTGGCCTTGGCGCAGCTAATAATCCAGACTTAATGAGAGATATCGGTACTGCGACTGCACGTGAAATTGCTGTTACAGGTATTGATTGGACATTTGCGCCTACAGTCGCTGTTGCAAAAGACATTCGGTGGGGCCGAACTTACGAAAGCTATTCACAAGATCCTAAGACTGTGGCTTCGTTAGCAAAAGAAATGATTGTTGGTCTACAAGGTCATCCATCGCTTGATAATTTCTTGTCTGAGCAAAAAGTTGTTGTAACCGCAAAGCATTTCATTGGCGACGGAGGAACGCTTGGCGGGGATGATCAGGGCGAAACTACCTTATCCGAAGAAGAGCTATTTAAAACGCACGGGCAGGGCTATGTGCAAGCTTTAGGTGTCGGCGCACAAACTGTTATGGCCAGCTTTAATACATGGAATGGTCAAAAGATTCATGGCCATAAATATTTGCTTACAGATGTCCTTAAAGACAAAATGGGGTTTGATGGTTTTATTGTTGGTGACTGGAATGGCCATGGTCAAATTCCTGGGTGTAGCGAGCAATCATGTCCTCAAGCAATTAACGCAGGTATTGACCTCGTTATGGTGCCAGAAGCCTGGAAAGAATTTCTTGAAAATACAATTCGACAAGTCAAAAATAATGAGATTTCTATAGACCGGATCAATGATGCTGTTCGCCGTATATTGAGAGTGAAAATTAGAGCTGGAATGTTTGAGGATGGAAAACCTTCCGCCCATGAACTTGCGGGACGTGCCAAATTAATTGGACATCCAGACCATAGGGCTATTGCAAGGCAAGCTGTTCGAGAATCTCTTGTTTTACTTAAAAATGACAATGTTTTACCTATTTCAGCCAAGAGTAAAGTCATGGTAGTTGGCACAGGGAGTGATAACCCTGTGTTTCAATCGGGCGGTTGGACTGTAACGTGGCAAGGCCGCCATACCGAAACACGTGTTCTCAATCCTCGTAGTTATTATAAGGGGCACACGACTATACTTGACGGGATTAAAGCCGCTGTCGAACAATCTGGTGGTCAGGTTCAAACAAACTCTGATGACACAGCCGATGTTGCGATTGTGGTCTTCGGAGAAGAGCCTTATGCAGAATTCGATGGTGACTTAGCCTCAACGGATATGTCAATCGAAGCAGATGAGAACTTTAAGCTCATTCAATCCCTTAAGGCTCGAAATATACCCGTTGTAACAGTCTTCTTATCAGGCCGTCCACGCGGTGTAGATGC
>JALZWM010000111.1 GCA_023300105.1 Hellea sp. | reverse complement strand
TCCAAGCTCTTTTCGGGCTCTTCTACGGAATATGGCTCTGAGCCTAATAGCCAAGTCTCGCTTGTTGATGCGGGCATGCCGGGCATGTTGCCCGTCGTGAATGAGTTTTGTGTTGAGCAAGCCGTGAAGACTGGCCTTGGGCTGAACTCACAGATTAATCTGTATTCGCGCTTTGACCGCAAAAACTATTTTTATGTCGATCTTCCGCAAGGCTATCAAATTTCACAATTCGAGCATCCAATTGTGGGTGAAGGCGAGATTGAAGTCCTTCCGATTGATGCGGACGGCAACACAATGGAACCTGTGACTGTCGGGATTGAGCGCCTGCATCTAGAGCAAGACGCGGGGAAATCCGTGCATGACCTTTCACCTGATGAAACCTATGTCGATTTGAACCGCTGCGGTGTGGCGTTGATGGAGATTGTCTCCAAACCTGATATGCGCTCACCCGAAGAGGCCTCGGCCTATGTCGATAAGATACGCGGCATTGTCCGCGCGCTGGGCACATGTGACGGCGATATGGAGAAGGGCAACCTTCGCGCCGATGTGAACGTGTCTGTGCGTAAACCGGGCGGTGACCTTGGGACGCGCTGCGAGATTAAGAACGTCAACTCTCTACGCTTTATCCGTCAGGCCATTAATTACGAAGCCCGCCGCCATATTGAAATTATCGAAGCCGGCGGAGAGATTGACCAAGAGACACGTCTGTTCGATAGCGTCAAAGGCGAAACACGGACGATGCGCTCCAAAGAAGACGCGCATGATTACCGTTATTTCCCAGACCCAGATTTGCTCCCGCTTAAGCTAGAGCAGAGCTTTGTGGACGGCATTAAAGCCTCGCTGCCTGAAATGCCCGACGCGATTAAGGCCCGCTTTATGAGTGATTATAATCTGTCGGAATATGACGCGCGTATTTTGACTGCGGATAAAGGCAAGAGCGATTTCTATGAAGCCGTTGCCAAAGACCGTGACGCCAAGATAGCGGCGAACTGGATGATGGGCGATTTATTCGGCGCGCTAAATAAGGCCAGCACCGATTTGGACGACAGCCCTGTCTCTGCTGATATGCTCGGCGGATTGCTCGACCGTATCGCGGATAAGACAATCTCAGGCAAAATCGCCAAAGACGTCTTTGAACGTATGTTCGCAGGTGAGGGTGACGCTGATACTATCATCGAGACACAAGGCCTCAAGCAAGTCACTGACACAGGCGCGATTGAAGCCATGGTCGATGAGGTCATTGCGGCCAATCAAGGCCAAGCCGCCGCCGCCAAGGAAAACCCGAAACTGCTCGGCTTCTTCGTCGGGCAAGTCATGAAAGCGAGCCAAGGCAAAGCCAACCCACAAGCGGTGAATGAGATACTGCGGAGCAAGCTTGGGCTTTAAGGGAGGGTAATACTCTTTTTAAAATTTGAGCTTATCCGCCATAGTGGATAAGTTTTTGGAACTGGAAATAATCATCATATCGATGATCTATATTGTAAATTATGTTGTATGATTTCCTGCCTAATGGATGTGCTTTGAAAAGGCATAAATCATAGCTCTCACTAGAGCGTAAATCATATTCACCTGAAACATAATCAGGTAAGGCATAAATATTTAATTCATGCGCCTTTTTACAAGAATATAGTGAGTAGTTTTCATCAGTAATGAAGTGAAACAACTCATATATATTTTGTGAAATTTTTGAACCTTGCTTTAAAATGCTGCAATCCGAATCCTTATACTCGCTCTCAAATAGTACGAAGGCCAACCTAGATGAAAGATGCTTATGCGAATATTCCTTCATATCTATATCTACATATTTTAAATCACAAAAATGGCTTGAAATATTTGATGCAGAATCACCGTTCTTAGTCTCAGTGCAGCCAGCCAAAATAAAGGTATTGAGTGCAAATATAGTTATAAATCTAAAACTCATGCAAAAAACTTTATTCATTAGGTGAGGCAGGGATGTCAGATGTTTAACTGGATTTGTTTTGTATATTTGTTCCAAATTGTTTTTCGCCATTATGTAATATCAATATATTATCTGTCCCGAATGAATGAGTTATTTCTCTAACAACCTTATTCATTTTATCTATCCGCGACTTATCATTTAAGGTACACATAAAATAGCTTTGCGCGTCTATATCATATCCAGCAACGATAGCCCTATGCGTTTCGTTAGAATATTCTCTAGCTGCAATTTCCTTATCATCAACAATGTCTGTTGATAGCTGCTGAATTGAACGTCCATAATATAGTAGAAAGCCGTCATCAAAATATTGAGGAAACGATGAACGTAGTTCGTCTATTTTCTTTTTTACATCTTCATGCAGCAATGTGCTGTAACATATTAAATCAATAGCCATTATTCGAATATCTCAAATTTATTGCCTCATAAGGTGAAGCCTGTCTTAGTAGAGGCTACTTGAAAAACAGTTGGGCTGAAAGTCTTGGGTTCTACAATTCTTGTTTTCAGCCGATTATGATTAGCCCCTGCAAAAGCCTGTTGCCATTATCCGCTCCGCGACAATACGAGCAAGAACTTATGAGCGGGCTTTGGTATTAAGAGTTTTTATCTCAGCCTTCGTCGGCAACACATGACATATCATGCCGAGGATGAAATAAATCAGCATCTGGTTTACGGCTGAGAATTCTTGCAGAATATAATGGCCGACTAAGAGTGAGGCCATAAACGCGTACCACGCCCATATCGTGTAACGCTTGAGAGCTACAAAGAGTAACGCCGCTCCGAGGCCGACTTCGATGAACGGAATGAGCGTTAGGTAAATGTCATAAGTAAAGGCAGGGAAGTTCAGTCTTAGGCCTTCATTGCCGAAGAGACCTGAATAATAAGTTTTGAACCCGCCGGCGCTAAAGAATTTGCTTATGCCCGCTGTCAATAAGATGAGGGCCATCAGCCACCGTGATACGAGTTCGGCTTCTGCGAGTTTGCGTTTATCTATCATCTTGTGTCTATCATCTTATGTCTAACATCTGTGTCCTGCTCCCAATTCAAGTGAACCTAAAAGTCTTATGGGGGCTCAGCAAGCGTCTCTGTGTTCACAAACACGTCACATTGGTGGCCAAGAGATCTATGCGAGAATGATTAGAGCTTGCCTTTCGTCTTTAATCATTTCAAATTTAGACTTCCAAAGAAACACGCCTGACACACGTCTGGCACATGTCCTGATACATAATGAGAACACTATGGATGAAAACAAAATAGATGAGAGCAATCAAGCGTTGTTCAATAAGCTGAAAATTTTCGGCCCGCTCATATTTTTTATCGTCGTATTTGTTGTGCTGTATAAGTTTACCAGCGTCGGCATTGTGTTGTCCGCTTTAATTGCAGGTATTGTAGCGGTGCTAGATTATTTCATGCTGATTATTGTGATGAAAAAGGTCTCGAAGTGAAAATCCAAGAAGGTCCTGCATTTGGGGCTTTAATCATTGGTTGCGGCGTTGGGTATCTGACTCATGCGAAAACGAATAATGCACCGCTTGCAATTTTGCTTGGCTTGGCAGTGGCGGTTGCGGACTATATTCTGGTTCTTGTCATTAAGCGCGTAACAAAAAAATAATTCACTGAAAGAATGAAATCATGAAGCTAAACACTGATAAATCTACATCTGTCACTGACGCCCTCAATACACGTATTACTGTACGAGACTTTCTAGATACACCTGTGCCCGAGGACGTGCTTCAAACTTTGTTTGCAACAGCGCAGAGAACGCCGTCTGGCGGGAACCTACAGCCTTGGCATGTTCATGTAATGACGGGTGATAAGCTCGCGGCCTTTAAAAAGGACGCTGTAGAGCGCGCGCAGGGCGGGATGACAGATGTTCCGACGCATCAAGCCTATCCAAGTCCGCTCTGGGAGCCGCAGCGCTCTTGGCGTTATAAGCTGGGCGAAGACATGTACGGCCTCATTGGTATTGAGAAAGACAATAAGATGGGCCGCTTGATGTGGCTTATGCAGAATATCAAGTTCTTTGAAGCGCCTGTGGGCATTATTATTACAGGCGATAAGCGCCTAGAGATGCCGCAGCATCTTGATATCGGGATATATACGCAGTCTTTGATGCTGCTGGCCCGTGAAGCCGGACTACACACCGCGCCGCAAGGCTGGTGGCGCAATTGGCATAGTGTTTGTCATGATCATCTTGATATTGCCGATGAAGATGAAGTCTTGGTTGGGATGTCACTGGGGTATGCGAACCCTGAAGCGCCTGTAAACAGCCTTTATGCGGATCGCGCGGCTCTCAATGAGAGCGTGAAATTCTATAAATAGTCAAAAAAATTAGAGATAGGAGACATTTTTGTCTCTCAAATTGAAAAAAATGAAAAAAAATAATTTTATTTTCAGCTAAATTTCGCTCTTTTTTATCGACTTTTTCAAGGCTTCTATTTCAATTATACTTAAATCACATTGCTTTGTGTCAAGTATAGTTGATGTTGTAATCTTATTTTAACTACATTTAAATCAAGTAGTAACCTATATTTACTTGAATTAAGACAAGTAAAACTTGATTAACCTTTACAGAATTTAACCTTATATTTATCTGAGCAAGTCAGATTTCATCTTAAGCGCTGAGGACGAAGATAATTTTCGCCCAGCTCTTAACTTCGATAGCAAGAGCTGCCGAAGGTGTTAGGTGAAAATAGGGGGAGGCCATGGCCTTTACTGAAGTAGAAGTAAAAGAAGCAGAAGCAGCGATCGTAACTGAAGCAACAGCAGAAGATCTCTTCCGTTTGGGACTGATGTATTCAACAGAACTTGAAGACCGTGGCGTCGATTTTGTCGAAGCTCATAAATGGTTTAACTTAGCTACGTTGATGGGGTCAGCTCCAGCAAAAGCATATCGTGATGAAATCAAGAACGAAATGAGCAGCGAAGATTTATCAACAGCTCAAAAGGCTGCTCGCGGATGGCTTACTGAAAACCGTGATTTAATCCAAGCAGAAAAAAAACAAGCGGCCTAAGGGTAACCTCAAGCCGCTTTTTATTCATTTCTAGTAAAATGTGTAGCTGATTACGGGGATACAACCGTTGTGCCGCCACCATTTGTACCGAATTGATAGCTTAGATTAAAGTCAAGAGGCAGAGTTCTTCTGAAGCTTTGTGACCATGATCCGATTTCAGCGATAGTTGTCTGAGGTACAAAGATGATATCACCGCGGCGAAGCTGCATGTTGTCATCATATTCACGTATATTGAGTAGGCCGTTGCGGATGTTGACTGTTCGCATCATCATGCCGCCATTAGGCGAGCGCCGAAGAACAGCAACTTTTCTTGCTTTTGCCGTTGGGCGCATGCCGCCCGCCATTAAAATACCTTCTAAAGCCCCAATTCGGCCCGGGATGGTATAAGTTCCAGGTTGTCCAACCTGTCCCCCAACATAAATTTGTTCCGGCGCATAAGCTCTAGGCGTCACTGTAATCCTTGGATCGCGAAGCTGTGTGCCAAGCTGTGCAGATAATTGGGCTTGGACTTGTTGAAAAGTTTGTCCTGCGGCCATGATTGGTTGCGTCATAGGCATAACTACGCGTCCGTCAGGGCCAACTGTCAATGTTCTGGAGAGTTCTGGTGCGCTTGAAACAACTATGTCCAGCTGATCTCCTGGATGAAGTGTGTATTCAGGTTCCCAGTTAACCCACCTTTGAAACATATCAGTGCGAGGCAGAGGGACGCGTCTTTGGTAAGAAATATGTTTTTCATCACGAAGTTTAGCGAAAATATTTTTATATTTTTTCGGTTGGAGTTGGTTGCCGTAGGGCGATGGAACTCTGTAATTAGCATTATAGTTAATAGGATTCGCGTAATTGTGATTCGTTTGAACGTAGTGATTCTGCGCAAATGCAGTCGAATCGCTCAGTAAAGCGAGGGCGGAAACCCCCAGTATTACTGATAATATCGGTGATTTAGTGTATTTTTTCATGAAATCGGCCTTAACACAGATGATTTTTGTCTTTTTTCAATAGTTAACAAGAATGGATAAGGAATTGTTAAATTTTAGGATGTCTTGTGCATTAACGATTCGTTTATGAGGGAAGTTCATGGCTTTTTTACGCCGTAATAATAATGCTGCAGGTGGTAGTAGTGGAGGCAGTCCATCGCCTCAAGATGGGATGACCACTCAATACGCACCGCGCGTTGGTGATCTTACTGTAGGTGACTATGCGAATGGTATGCCGAATATTCGTCTTGCAGAGATGTTTAAATCATTCGGCCGTCAATTGCGCTGGATGGTACCTCTTTTAATAATTGGCATGGTCGGCGCTTGGTTTGCGACGAAAGATTTTAAACGTACCTATACAGGCGATGGTCGTATCCTCGTTCAGCTTGGTGATGAATATGTCTATCAGTCTACAACAGGACAGCAGGGCAACCAAGTCGGCTTGCAGCTAACGCCTGACACAATTGTACTGAACGAAATCGGAATTATTAAAAATTCTGAGATTATAGATCAAGTCATTGGAGAGATGACGGCAACACAAGCTGAGAAGGTTTTATTTGATAAAAAAGCATTTGCCGAAATTGCGAGTGCCCGTACCGACGCCGCTCGTCAGGAAGCGTATATGGAGCTTAGACAGAGTGTAGAAGACGCATTTGTTGTTATACCACGTCCGAAATCATCAGTTATGGATCTTGTTTATAAGCATGAGAACGGTGAAGTTGCCGTAAAAACTCTAAATGCCTTTATAGATGCTTACATGTCTTACCGCCGTCAAATTTTCGTTGAAGGGGCAGGTGACATCATATCTGAAAGACGCTCTGCAACCGAAGAACAACTTAAGTCTAACGAACGTGCATCAGCGCGTTTGCTAAGTAAAAATAATATTTCTGACTTTATGTCAGAGCAGACGGGGGCTCAAAAACGAACTGAAGAGCTAAGGGCAGCGCTTAATACATTGCGGGCTCAAATGGCTGAGTCGGAAACGGCTCTTGTTACAGTTGAGGGACAACTTAGAGGCACGGATCAAACAATAGACCTTTATGTTGAAGATCGTGCATCGCAACGCGTTGCTCAGGCCGAATTGGAACTAAAGCAGTTATTGGCGAAATATTTGCCAACGAGTAATCCTGTTAGACAGAAGCAGTTAGAGCTCTCAGAGCTTAAATCCTTACAAAGCTCATATGGCGGTAAGGCTACAGGCGGAAGACGCGTAGGGCCAAACCCAAATCATCAAGCCCTCTTGACGCAGCGCAATTCATTGCAAGCATCTGCAGATGGTTACCGTGAAAAGGAATTCATTCTGCAACGTCAGTTAAATGCTGCAGACGCTAAAGTTCGTAAACTTTCCTCTCTTTTACCTCAGTACCAAAACTTGTTACGTGAAAGAAAGACGCTCTCGTCTCGCTTGGACCTTTATAATGCCAAAGAGCAAGAAGCTTCGATCAATAAGCAACAAGCTGAGTCAAACAGTGAGAATATTCGAGTCATTTCATATGCCAAGTATCCTACTAAAGGGCAGAATACACGGCTTGTGATGTTTGCTCTAGCGACTGTTGCTTGGGGCTTCACATTATTCATGTTCGCTCTATTGAAAGTCTTCTTAGACCCAAGGCTTTACGCTAACCCTGAGTCTCAATATCAGGGCTCATCTTCTGGTTATGACATGGCGCGTTACGGAGGATCTGTAATTCCTGAACCTGTTTCGCCGATAGCTCCCGCTATGGATCCGTATATGCCGCAGGTGCAGCCGGCGGCTCATAGCAGCCATTACCCTCAAGAGTATGGACAGCAAAGTTACTCAGGTCAAAGTTACTCAGACCAAAGTTATTTAAATCAAAGCTATCAAGAAAATGGCTTTGTCGCCCAAGAGTATACGGCAAGCACTCCCGCGCAATATGATTATGATAGTGCAACAGCTCAACAGGCTGCGGAGCCATATGCCCAAAGCTATGCTCAAACAGATTACTCTCAACCAGCGAGTTCAGTTGATGCATCTTCTGGCATATATGATAATCCTTATCTTTCGGGACAATCTCAAGCCGGAGCAATTAATCAAGCTGTAGATCCACTTAATACTCCGTATCAGTCTTAGGTCGACCAATGGTTAGCATAACTCATTCAAACGACGGCAGTATAGTTCAGCGTAACCACGCGCTGCGCTCGCTGCTTGTTGGCGTTGAGAATTTGCTTTATTTTTTTCTTATGCTCTATTTTACAGGGGCTATTGGCGGCATATTATTTACTGACTTAAATGACCTGGAACGAGACTTCCCGATGGCCCGCTTAATGTGGTACCCTATTTATGCGGGTATTGCCCTTCTTGCGCTTCGATGTTTCCCTCAATTACTACGAATATCGGTGTTTAACCCTTTGATTCTTATTTGTGTGATGATTTGCGGTATCTCGATGTTATGGTCCATTGATCCTGGTATATCTATGCGCCGTTCTGTGGCGCTGCTTATGACAACTATGTTCGGTTTAGTGATAGCTGCAAGGTATGATTGGAACGGTATGGTGCAACGTTTCGCCTATGTTTTTGGTGTGCTGGCCATATTTACGTTAATCTATGTATTTATAGACCCTGCACGGGCAACTCACAGTGAAATCCATATTGGCGCTTGGCGCGGACCATGGGTTGAAAAGAACTATCTTGGATCACAAATGACGCGAGGATTTATTGTGATGATGTGTGCCTTTGCTATGCGTCCAGACCGGGGATGGTTATGGATACCACTTGGCGCTTTATGTTTCTTACTCGTTGTCCTCTCAACGTCCAAAACAGCCTTATTGGCGTGTTTAGCGGCGATTGGTTTGTTCTTCGTTTTACGGATGTTTAGACGGTATCCTGTGCTTAGAATACCTGTGGCCTATTTCTTAGTTGCTGGGTTGGTTGGTTTTACGGCGGTTATCACGCTCGCACCGGAACTTTTTCTTGATCTTATTGGTAAGGATAGAACCCTAACAGGGCGAACTGATATTTGGGATGCTTTGCTTCGCAGTATTAAAGAGAAGCCATGGTTAGGTTATGGCTACGGCGTTTATTGGATGGACCAGTTAGGGCCATCATATTACGTGCGTTTGCAGCTTCAATGGGGTATTCCGACAGCGCATAATGGATGGATTGAGACGTGGTTATCTGTTGGCCTTTTGGGTGTTCTATCGTTCTTAATGATGTTCGTTTGGACGTTTATTTTAGCGTTCCAGCGTATTTCACGCGGCGGCGCTGAAACCTATTGGGTCATTCTTGTGCTAACAGCTTTCTTTATCTTCTCACTTTCTGAGAGTGCCGTGCTTCAGCAAAATGATTTCAGCTGGGTGATTTTCGTCGCGACAGCAGCTAAATTATTTGCTTTTGAGAAGCCTTATTGGAGAAATAAGCCGAGAGAGAATTACTTCACTCAGATTATTTATTCTGGCATTCGCAAAGATTGATAATTTAGGCGATACTTGTTGTGGCGTTTACGCCGTAAAGCTTCTGTCTAAAATTGTTCCACCAAAACACCTTACCTAAAGCCTGTGCGACACGGTTTTGAAAGTGAATGTGGAAGGGTTGGCCTAATAGTTTTAAAAGCAACCATGCCGGCGTAAATGCCAAAAACTGTATAACGCCTACAATCATCCATTTTATAATGCCTAAGCTGCCAGATAGACCTTTATCGGCTTCTCCCTGAGCTGGCCCTTGGCCAAAAGCAAAATTACGTTTCCACATATATTCTGGAGTCGCACGTGAGGCGGGAACAATTTCATAGCTCTCAGCTTTAATCGCCCAAGCCACTTTAGTGCCATGGCTGGTTAAATGATGGAATAATGCATCATCTTCTCCGCCAGTTTCATTGTGAATAGGGTCGAAAGCTGGCGTTGGCATCTCGCATAATGAAAGGTCTAATAGACAGCCGCCCGTTCCGAGACATTTTGTGATATAGCCTTCGGGCGCATCTGCAATCCTTGAAAAGAAGGGCTCCATATAAGGATTAAACGGATCGTCTTGATTTGGCATAACGGCAATCGCGGGGCCAAAGGTAATGCCAGTTTGGTATTTGAGTGAGGCCTTCACAAGCTCTTCTAGCCATCCTGTTAAAGCTTTCATATCATCATCAAGGAAAGCAATAAACCGCCCTTTGGCAACGCTTAGAGCGCCATTACGAGCGTTGGAGACTCCTGGTTCGGGGACATGTTTATAGGTGATTGGAATAGCAGATGTTTTTGCAAATTCTGCAACTAACTCGCGGGCACTGGCCTTCGGGTCATTATCCGCTACCACTATTTCAATAAGCCTATTTCCGGCGCTTTGACCGACGAGGCTTTCTAAAGCGGACTTTATGCCTTCAGGACGTTTGTAAGTTGGGATAACAATGGATACCCCTTCATTCCAATTATTTACCATTTTGCGTCTCCATATATTTAATTGCATTCGCAACAGTCATCACTTGAGCGCCAGAATTTTTAACAGCCGTAATAATCGCATGTAATTGTTCTGGCCGACACCCAAAATCACTAGGCGTGTCGCGAACATCATGCGTAAAAATTGTTAGCCATTTAGATGTTTTTTTGAGGTCTGAAATATCGTCCATCAAATCATGATAGCTTTGATCATTATAGAGACGATTCGAGTTGATCTGGTTTAGGTCTATATTTTTTATGTTTACACGGCTCGTAATACCGCGGCCGCCTTTGAACTTTCGGTCTATAACTTTTTTAGTCGCTAGATTTAACTGTCCATAAGGGTAAGCAAATGTTTCGCTTGGTGGAATACCTAAGGCATTTAGGCGAGCTTGATTTTTATTGATATTATTTTCGAAGTCTTGAACTGCAACAGTGGTTGCATCGATATGATCATGTGTATGGTCTGCAATCTCATGACCACTTTCATGGGCTGCTAAAACATCGGCTTCGGACATGTGTAAACCGAGATGGTTTGTTGTCCCGCATAACCCCATAGACATATATAAAGTGACTAACCATTGTTCTTTTTCAAATGCAGGCAGGGCGTTTTCGATAACTGACCTAGGGCAGTCGTCAAAGCTAAAGCTGACGATAGGGGTGTCCAGTGTGACTCGTACCATCTTTCGCGCACGAAAGGGCATAAGACGCCTGTCTAAGCGCGCTGCTAGTGAAGTAGCTGGCTCGTAGATAGAACTCATGCAGAATTCTCATTTGTGAAAGCTTCTGCATACCAACTTGCGCGCCACATTTTTAAAGCCGCCAGACGCAGCTTTGTTGGCAGCATGTTCAATTTAACGGCTGCTTTCAGTATTGGCCGTAGTAGCTCTTGCCCAGGCACACTGCGTAGCTTTTGAGATATTTTAAATAGGCTGAGTGTCTTTGCAATATCAGGATGTTTACGCGTAAACCGAACATAGTTTGGACCGCTACTTTGGAAGCGATTTAGAAGTGTTTGCGTGCTCTCGAGGCCCAAATGTAGGGCAGGGATATCTGCATGAATAAGTGTGAATTTCTTTGCAACACGTGCCGCCCATTCACTATCTTCCCAGCCCCACCCTTTAAATTCATGGTCAAACCCTTCTGTCAGAAGGACGTCTTTTCTAACGCATAGATTAGAGGAGGCAACGAATTGAGGGCCTGCGGCTTGACGCGCGGCAAGGGTAAGGCAATCTGAAACTTCAGATAACGCGCGGTGTAACTCTTGATCTGGTGTTTCTGCTTTTTCGGGAACAGTGAAGCCGCCAAATATCACATCACCAGCTTTGGAGCTTATCAGTTGAGTGTAATCGTCTAAAAAATGCGGTGATACGGGGCGCATATCCGCATCCAAAAAGAGGACCCAGTCGGCCTTCGCATTTTTTTGAAGTGTGTTGCGGGCGGCTGACCTACCAGCGTTTTTGTCCGCGATTAGAAATTCAACACGGCTTTGCGCAGATTTAACAACAGCTGACACTTTCGCGCTCAGATCTGTATCTGCAGACCCATCGTCATAAATCAATATCTCAACAGAAGTCCTCTCGTCTGTCTGTGCCAGTAAAGCGAGAAGCAGGTCTGTAGGGTCATCTTTATATGTTGGTATTAAGACGGATAAGATTGGCTTTGAGCGCGGTTGTTTCAAACTATGCACATGCGTTATAGTTGGAGGCGTAAGTGTCGAAGTGGGAATTGATTGGGTCATGCCGTTACCTCTTTTTGTTTGCGGTCCCGACGGTCATTGACAATTTTCTTCAATAATGTGCGTGAGTTCGCAGCATTTATCAGCATAGACATCGCTAGATAAGTAACACCTCCAAAGGTCGCTTTTATCATCAAAGCAATGAAATCAGGCGTCTCAGGGGATATAGGCATGAGCCTAACAATGGAGGCCATTGCGATGCAGCAAATACTAATGTCAAAACATGCGCGAACGGGCACAGGTAGCGGGTAAAGCTTACGGCCAAGGAACATAGCTAAGGCAAAACCAAGAGCATAAGACATCAGGGTGGCGTAGACCGCTCCCATAAGCCCGTAAATAGGAATGAGCCAAAGGTTTAATCCAATATTTAATATAACAGGCGGGATCATCGCCCACATGAACATGCTGGTCTTCCCAGACAACATAAATGCACGTTGAGCATAGTAACTAATCAACCCATTTAGAACACCCGCAAAGGCAATCAGCGGCATGATGGTTACAGCCTCTGAGCGCACGGATTCACCTAAAACGAAACCAAGTTCCTTCGCAACTAAAGCGATACCAGTCGCAGCTGGCAATGATATCCATAACAAGGATGCACCGTAATCACGCATAATAGCTTTGGATTTGTCTAAACCTTCTTTTTCTAACAAGGTCACGGCTATTGGCGTCACTGCCATTGAAATCCAGATGAAAATCATTTCAAGAGTTCTGTTAGCGAGGTTATATCCCGCATTATATTGACCAGCGGATGCTTCGCCCATCTTCCAAGCAATAAGGTACATATCTGCAGAGTTCAGTGCAGAGGCTAAGAGCAATGAAATGCAAATAGGGACGCCGTACTTAAAATAGATTTTAGCTTTTTTCGGTTGAACAGTCCCGCCCTTTAATTTTTTCAACATGAAAGGAATATCAAATGAGAGTACAACAAAAAGGGTGATAATTATGCCTATAAAAGGCGCGACTTCACGTAATGAAGTGTACAGAATTAAAAGTATACCAATCGTCAAACTTAAAAGCATTTGGGTGGAGTAAGTAAAACTATAGCGCTGAATACGATGCGCTGCTTTATGAGCTTCCATGCCTAGATTAAAAAAGATCTGAATTGTTGTAGATGTCATAGCAACAATGAGGACTGATTTCATTTGTGAAGATAAAGGCAAAGCCCACAAGGTGAGCATAATTAAGGGAAAACCTAAGGCTACCATGCCCGCGGTATAGGTATATATAGTTTTCAGATGTGAGCTCACATCCTTCTCGAGTTCAGCCCGCGCTTGAAACCTAGCCATAGCCGCTTCGAGCCAAGTGAATAAAGCCATGTGCGTGAATTGCATTGTAATGACGACAAGCGCGTAACGCCCGAATTCTTCACTATTAAGCAAGCGCGTCAAAATTACAATCGTGCCAAAGCTTGCCAATAAATTGGCAAGGTTAACAGGGATATACGCTAACATGGAGCGGCCTATCATGTGGCGATCCCTTCTGAGTTTATATTAAAAATAGCCATTATCGAATGTTTTCACTGTCACCTAAAAGGCATGGCAATGTTTTTAACATAATAATGAGATCAAATATGGCACCACTGCGTTCAATGTATTCCATGTCCAATGTCACGCGGCGCTCTACGTCGGCAGCGTTATGAAGGGGACCTCTTGAACCATTGATTTGGGCCCACCCCGTCATACCTGGCTTTACTTTGTGCCTATGCGCGTATTCTTCGACTAGTTTATAGCTTTCAGTTTCGCCAGTACGCATACCTACGGCATGTGGGCGTGGGCCGACGAGTGACATTTCGCCTTTGATAACATTGATAAGCTGCGGCAGTTCATCAATGCTTGTCTTACGAATAAATCGGCCAATTTTTGTAACACGCGCGTCGCCAGCGACGGTTTGTTGCGCCGCCTTAAGGTCTGCAGCATCGTTACGCATAGATCTGAACTTATAAACATCAAAGACGCGGTTATTAAAGCCGTGGCGTGGTTGTTTAAAGAGGGCAGGGCCAGGGCTTCCTTTTTTGATAAGCAACCCAATAATGAAAAGAATAGGAGATAGACCAATTAAGGCAAGGCTTGCGATTGAAATATCCATTAAGCGTTTGATTGCTATGTG
>JALZWM010000110.1 GCA_023300105.1 Hellea sp. | reverse complement strand
TTTTATATGGTTGAAAAACGCTTATATCACACTGTGGCAAACCAAATCTTGGAACTCATAGATTCAGGTGTTTTTCCTCCATGGAGCCGCTTACCGGGTGAGCGAGATTTGGCCACAAGGTTTGGCGTAAGCCGAGTGGCTGTCCGTGAAGCTGAAATCGCGCTACAAGTGCAAGGGCGTATTGAAATAAAAGTTGGCTCTGGAGCCTATGTCTTAGATGCGAGTCATAAAGCTTTGAACGGTCTTCCAAAAGTTGGGCCGTTCGAGCTCACTCAAGCTCGCGCGCTCTTTGAAGCAGAATCAGCAGCTTTGGCCGCTCCAATCATTACGGATGAAGCGCTTGACGAGCTCGAACAATATGTTGGGATTATGTCAGGAAAAATAGTGTCATCAATGTCGCGCGAAGACGCTGATGAAGCCTTTCATATGAAAATTGCGCAGGCTACGAATAATAATGTTATTATATTTGTTATAGGCAGTATGTGGAAAATGCGAACTGAGGCGGCTAAACTTCAAACAGTATATCAGGCCGTCACGGATAAAGATAATGATGGTCGTCTGCTTGAGGATGAGCACTTAGGCATATTGCAGGCCCTGAAAACGAGGGATTCATCAGCAGCAAGACAGGCCATGCGGGCTCATTTTTCACGAATGATTGAGGCCTTACTCATTGCGTCTGAAGAAGCAGCTTATGCAGAAGCTAAACGAAAAGCCTCTGAGAGCCGCTCTAGATTTACACTGACGCAGCAATTACACTAGGTTTATACGCATGTTAGCAACTTTTAGAATATTAGTTTCTTAGAATACGGGAATTTATGACTTTCAAATTTACTCAATTATTTTTTAGTGCGGCCATTCTTTCCTCTCTTGCGGCGTGCGGCGGTAGCAGCAGTAGTAACTCATCTGCAAGCACGACACCTGTAGGTACTGTGCCAACACCAGCACCAACACCAGCACCTGTACCTGCGCCAGCACCTGTTTCCCCAATCCCTAATCTTGCACCTGTTTTTAGTTCATCAACTACGGCGACATTGACTGAAAATAACACGGAAAGTTTTTACGTGGCCGCTGCCTCTGATCCCGATGGTAGCGCATCGCCAAGCATAATATTATCCACGACTGGCGATAGCGCACTATTCGAACTTGACCCTTTGACTCTGGCCATAAGCCCAATCGGGGCTCTCGATTATGAAATGCCGGCCGATAATGATGAGAATAATATTTACAACCTTGTTCTTACGGCGGTAGATGATGAAAATTTGGAGCAAAGCTTAACTGTTGCTGTAACAGTAACAGACGTGGCTGATACCCAAGCTTTTGGACTTAGCCCGAGCGTGCCGCCTTCTGAAAACTTTGATCTTTCAACTTGGAAAATTCAGCTTCCCACTAATGATGATGGCGGACTAACGGGGTCAGATAATAAGAATATAGGTGAAGCTGAACTTAACTCTGGCTATGAGGATGAATACTTCTTTACGGGCACTGATGGCGCAATGGTTTTCCGCACGCCAGTGACGGGCGCGACGACGTCCTCTGGAACGCGTTATACGCGCACCGAGCTAAGAGAAATGCTGCGGGCAGGGGACACATCTATTTCCACGCAAGGTGTGAATAAGAACAATTGGGTGCTATCATCTGCGCCGGATAGTAACCTTGCGGCGGCAGGCGGTGTTGACGGTGTTCTTACTGTTACAATGGCTGTGAACGACGTCATAGAAACGGCTGGAGAAAACTTTCAGCGTGGGCGGATTATCATCGGCCAAATACATGGCGATGATGATGAACCTATTCGCCTTTATTACCGTAAACTGCCAGGCAATACACATGGCTCTATTTATGCGGCGCATGAAATTTTTGGTGGTGAAGATATTTATTATGAAATTATTGGGAGCCGAGATAATGACGCCGCTAATCCGGCTAACGGCATTTTGCTTGATCAATTATTCACCTATGAAATACGGGCTAATGGTGAACGCATAGAGGTCATTATTACCAGAGATGATATTCAAATAGGACAGACAGTCATTGATTTAAGTGAGAGCGGTTATGAAAATGACTGGATGTATTTTAAGGCGGGACTTTATCAGCTAGCCTCTTATGCCAATAACACATCTGGTTCTGACGAAGTTTCGCAAGTTTCAATTTATGAGCTGAGCACGACGCATGATGAATAAAATGCAAACCCGCTTTAATTAGGCTTAACTTTGACTTACAGCCTGTGTTTGTATTTGGTATGTGAATTTACCAAAGCCTCAACCCATTGATTTGTTGCGAGAATGCAACATGTTATAAAAAACGTTAATTGGTAGTACCAATTAATTTAAATCGGTAAAGGTAATGGGTTGACAAGATTTATTTTATTAGGTCTTTTGATTTCAAATAATTAAAAACTTCAGGGAGTGTCTAATATGACCACAATTAACGCAAAAAACTTAAAGGCTAATTGTAATTCGCTGATATCGCGAAAAGCTATTTTAACAACTTCTGTGACAGCCATTGTTATGGCCTTAGGCGCTGCTCCGATGGCTCAGGCTCAGACTAATATTGTTATAACGACTGGCTCGACGCCTGCGGATAACCCAGGCGGTGGTACTGTTACTGCTGCTGCAGGTGTTGTTCAAACAGTGACCTCCGGGGATAACATTGAGTTGGAAGACAATTCTAATGACGGTTCTATAATAACAAATTCTGGAACGCTCATCAATAATGACGGCGACGACGAAGATGTTGTTATATTTATTGATAACAGCGAAGATGACGTTGTAATTACGAATACTGCGACAGGGATTTTGCAGGGTTTAGATGGCGTTATTTTCCAAGAAGGTGACGCGCTCACCCTTACAAATGCAGGCTTAATCGAAGGCACTGGCGCAGCTAACGAAGGTGTCGTGTATTTTGATAGAGATTCTGATGGAAGTCTAAACACAATAACGAACACTGGAACAATCACTGGTGTTGGCGGCCCAACAATTGGCGTTGATTCTCTGCTTGGGACTGTGAGTGGAGATGAAGATGATCCTATAGCTGACCCTGTGAGTTTCAGCGGTAGCTCAACTTTAGAGATCGACAATAGTGGTGTAATTTCAAATACAGGGACTGGCAGCAATGCCGACGCGATTAATTTTAATGGTGATCCAGGTAATACCAGTGAGGGTAGCTTGGGCGGTAGTAGTGATAACCCGCGTGGCTGTATCGAGAACATTGATGGCTCGTCTGTCCAGCAAGTTAATTGTCAGTTCAATTTTACACTTTTAAATTCTGGAACAGTCTCTGCAGCAAGTACAGATTCTGGTAGCGCGGCTATTAGGTCTGAACAAGACGCTGTTATTACGGGGGCAATTACAAATACAGCTACTGGTGTTATTACGGGGGCGTCCAATGGTATTTTAATCAATGGCGCACATGCAGATCATGATTTGGATATTACCAATGCGGGGACAATTTCTGGAACAGCAGGTGACGGCCTTGTCATTACAGGGGCTGGCGTTGATGTCGTAAACCAAGCGGGTGGTGTCATTTCCGGAACAGGCGTCGGTCTTCTGGTTGAGGGGACGTCGATTACAGTTCGTGAAGCTACACGTACAGCTGAGAACAATGCTAATATCGGCGGTTCTACGGATGTCTCTGACGTAGCTGTCGCCGCAATTAACAACACCTTCATTAACGCAGGTACAATTTCCGGCGGTACAGCGTCTGTTGATCTGTCTGGTGCAGGTGAGGCTGTAACTTTTGAAAATCAGGGCGGAGCGCTCATCGGTGACTTCTTGGGGTCATCAAACTTTACGGACACTCTCAACTTTACGACAGGTGTAACACATCTGGAAGACGATATTTTGCAAAATGTAAATGTCGTTGTTGATCAAGGCGGTATATTATACTTTGGTGCAGAAGCTGGGAATACGATTAACGGTAACCTTGACGTCGCAAGCGGTTCTGGACTTACATTTAACCTTGCTAATGCTGCGTCAACGGTAACGGGTAATGCAACACTAGCTGCTGGCAGTAACGTTACGGTTAACGGTCTAAGCGCCGTCACTGCGATTGACCAGTCATTTACCTTACTTAACGTAGACGGTACGTTGACTAATGGGTCAACGCTTGTGCTTGGTGACGTTTTGGATGAAAGTTTCTTACTTGATTTCCAAGCTGTAACTGATTCCGCTGGCAATCTTGCGGTTCTTTCTAGCGCTTCGGCGCCAGAGCCTGCGCCAGAACCGGAGCCTGCGCCAGAACCAGAGCCTGCGCCAGAACCTGCGCCAGAACCAGAACCAGCAGGAGATTCAGTAGCTGAAGCCCAAGCCGCCGCTGCCGCTGCCGCTGCCGCCGCATTGAGCGCGCAGTTAGTGGCCGATGAGTCAGCTGCCGCCGCAGATCAAGCAGCATTGGATGCTGCTGCTGCAGCAAGTGCAGCGACAACTGCATCTGATGATTCAACTGAAGCCGTAGCCGCTACTGCACAAGCAGATGAAGATGCAGCCGCCGCCGCCGCCGCCGCTGCCGCCGCTGCTGAAGCCGCCGAAGTCGCTGCCGAAGCCGCCGCCGCTGCCGCTGCCGCAGTTCCTGTAATTCCATCGGTTGCAGAAAGTGTCTCTATATCTGATCTAAATCAATTGGCCTTTAATACTGCCGTACGCTCTGCCTTTAATACAGGCGGCCTTAATACTACGGAAGAATTTACGGCACTGGGCTCACTAGCAACAGAAGAAGAAGTTAACGCCGCGATTGCGAGTTTCTTACCAGATACGAATGATAGTTCAGCACAACAAGTGTCAGAAGTTGTTGGTGATGTAGGTAAAATTGTTAATCGCCGTATTGCGAGTTTGAGCGGATCATATTTAGCTTGTGGGACAACTCTTGACGCAAGATTTGACCAAAATAATAATTCTAATAGTGCAGATGATGGATGTGTTTCCGCAGAGCAAGGTCTTTGGGCGCAAGGCGCATATCGTAAAGCCCGTCAAAGTAGCTCTAGTAGCAATGGTTCATTTGACAGTGGGTATAATGCGGACACTATCAATTTTGCTGTCGGTCTAGACCAGGCTCTTAGCAGTGACACGCTTATTGGTGTTTCAGCTAGCTACTCTAGCCTTGATATCGATCAGCGTAATAGCACGAGTGAATCTGACATTGATGTGTATCAAGTGACACTTTACGGATCACATAATTACGGTAATTTAAATATTACTGGTCAGGCAAGCTATGCTCTGGGTGAAGTTTCTGCTGAACGTGTAGGCGTTACGGGGGACATTACAGGTGATTACGATGTTGATGGATTTAATATCCAAGGTCTCGCGACATATGATTTCGCATTAGATGATAATGCCTATATTGCTCCGTTAGTCGGCTTGCAATATGGTGACTTTTCAACAGAGTCTTTTAGAGAGCAAGGTGGCCTTAATTTACTTGTTGGGAGTGGTAGTACTGATTCATTTGAAGGAACTGCTGGAGTAATCACAGGTAAAAAAATGAACTTCTCAGACTCGCAATTAGATGTCTATGTTCGTGCAGCCTATGTTTATGAGTTTAGCGGAGGCCGTGATGATCTTGATTTGTCCTTTGCAAACCAGACCACAACGTTGTCAACATTTGATGGAGATGATCAGAGGGCAGAAGGCGCCGTCGGATTTGTTTGGGCCGGTAAAGATTACTATAAAAACTTTAGACTAGGTGCAGCCGTCGATGGCGAAGCTGGTCGTAACTATACCTCTGTTGGTGCTAGTTTTAATGCCAAATATACTTTCTAAGGGTTGCCTCAGGAAGAAGCTTTAAGAATTGGGAGTTGGCCATTTGGTTAACTCCTTTTTTTTAACCATATTTCCAAAATTCGGAATGTTCCTCAATCTTATTGAGAGAAAAATCTAAGTGGTGAATTACTATAATATGGGTAGATTGCTGTGATGAAACTGTTGTCGGTATTTGATTTTTGATAAAAATTCATATACTATGAGTATGTATTTCTGATGGGTTTATAACCTGTTTTATAGGAATGTGATGGAGTTAATAATATGATCAATAAATCGAATTTACTGAAACAAGTTGCCGTAACGGGACTCATAATCTGTGCTTATAGCATGCCTGCAATAGCGCAAAGTAAAGGGATTAAGGATAAAGCCTTAGCGCCTGCCAGTAAATTTGATTTGAGTCATTGGAATATTACCTTACCCGCAGATGAGAATAGAGACGGGAAGGTTGATCGCGTTAGCGTAAAAGATATACAGAAATATTCTCATCCAGACTTCTTTTATCTTGATGACCAAGACCGCATGGTTTTTACAGCTCCCAATAAAGGCGCTAAGACTAAAAACACAAGCAATACACGTAGTGAGCTTCGTTATATGCTACGTGGTAAAAATACGAGAATAAAAACGCATAGTGGCAAGAATAATTTTGCGGTTCAGGCCCGAAAAGACTCAGATAAATATGGGTCTGTGGGCGGTAGAATGGATGCAACTCTTCATGTCGATCATGTTGCTCGCAGAGCGGGAAACCCCAATAAGAAAGCTGCTTTTTCGACTGTCGTTGGCCAAATTCATGCCGTTAAATACGACAATACGAGAAGTGGTTTTGGCTATGGGAATGAACCCATTAAAATTTATTACAAGAAACGGCCAGACCATGAGACCGGATCCGTTTATTGGAATTATGAACGCAACTTAGCTAAAGATGATACTAACCGGACAGATGTTTCCTATCCTGTTTGGGGTTATAAGCCCGACAACCCGACATCACCTGGCGCTAATGGCATCGCTTTAGGGGAAGAATTTAGCTATACCATAAATGTCCATAAAAACACGATGTATCTCACCTTTAGCAGCCCAACAAAGCCAACTGTTACCGCACAAATTAATCTTGCTAATAACATAGACGCTAATGGCAATGTCGATGAGCTTGATAATAAATACAGTTATGGCGGCGATTCTCTTTATTTTAAGGCTGGAAATTATAACCAGTGCAGTACAAAAAAAAGCTCTAACGAGTGGAGTATTGCTTGTCCTGGAACGGGCGACTGGGAAATTGATAAAGCGAATGGTGATTACGCTCAAGTGACGTTCTCTAAATTGGTCGTTGGAGATTCTACAGCGCCATAATCTACGGATATTAAAAACTTCATAGCTTGCTGAAGCGAGAAACGGAAATTGCCATCTATTGGTCTGTTGCACTCTAAATAAACACCTAGTGCGTAACGCTTTGTAAGCCTATGCCTAATGAGTTGTTTGCTATCTAACGGCCTTCATGAGCTTTGTCTTTCAGCCCATCGTTTGACTTGATACCAATATTTATGCGCGGCTTTGCCGACAGACAGCCCATGGCGCGTGTTTATGTGATATATTTAAAGACGGTGCAGAAAAAGCCTCTCGCTTTCCTGATTAAAAACGCTTAATTGACCGTTATGAGTAAAATTGATGAGTAAACAGACCGAGATTTTTGAATTTGCTGATGCAGATTTAGTGCGCAAATTATGCGGACCTAACCATGCTAACCTTGCGATGATTGAAGAGGCGTTCGGAGTTTATATTGAAGCGCCAAGCTCGTCTGTTCATATTAATGGCGACGGCCCGTCTCGGGCGAGAGCAGGCGAACTCATTAAAGAGATTTATCAGCGACTAGAGCGTGGTTGGCCATGCGGGCCAACAGATATTCGCGCGCTGATTAAGGCTATGGGTAAGGGGAAAGTTAAGGCTGCTGCCGTTGACGCAATTATACCTTTTCCGCGCCGCTCACCCATTGTGCCGAAAACGCCGCGTCAGGAAAAGTTCATTCATGCTCTACGTGATGAAACAATTTGCTTCGGTGTTGGCCCTGCAGGGACAGGGAAAACATTCTTAGCAACCGCTTACGGCGCGTCATTATTAGCGCGCGGTGAAATCGCGCGCTTTATTGCCTGCCGCCCTGCGGTTGAAGCAGGCGAGCGGCTTGGCTTCTTGCCTGGTGATTTAAACGATAAAGTCGATCCTTATATGCAACCTATCTGGGACGCCTTGCATATGGTGCTGGGGCGCGACGAAGTTGATCGCCGCAAAGCCTCGGGTGACATCGAGGTTGCCCCCTTGGCCTTTATGCGCGGACGTACGCTCTCTGATGCCTTTGTGGTGATTGATGAGGCTCAGAACGCCACCATACCGCAAATGAAGATGGTTCTGACACGCTTAGGGGAACGTGCCAAATATGCGGTAACGGGTGACCCTAGCCAATCTGACCTGCCTAAAGGCGTGACTTCGGGCTTGGCCCACGCGCTCTCGATTCTTAAAGGTATTAAAGGCATTGAACAAATTGTCTTTGAAGCCTCCGATGTTGTACGCCATCCGCTTGTCGGTAAAATTGTGACGGCCTATGACGCGGATGCGCGAGCGGGTAGTATTGAGAAAAATAACTCATAGAGTATGGCTGATATCTCACCCGAGCTGCCTTTTGATATAGATATTGCGATACCATACGCTCCGTGGGGCGATGTTTTCCAAAATGGGGAACAAAATATTGAAGCTCTAGTAATGACAGCTATTTCTCATGTTTTACCCTTGCTCGAAACGCCTCAACTGGGTGAGCTGAGTCTGGCTTTCATAAATGATGCCGATATCCAAACGCTAAACCGCGATTACCGGGCTCAAGATAAACCGACCAATGTGCTGTCTTTCCCTGACGCGGGGCCTGCACCGCTTTTGGGTGATATTGTTTTGGCCTATGAAACTGTTGTGCGTGAAGCTGATGAAAAATCAGTGACACTTGCCGACCACATGACGCACCTTATTATACATGGGTTCTTGCATTTACAGGGTTACGACCATGAAACGGACGATGATGCTGCCGTAATGGAGGGCGTTGAAATTACAGCCCTTCAGTCTTTGAACATTGACAATCCCTACGAAATTCACGACTGAATATATTAAGATGAAAACAGACGATAATACGCCCGGGTTTCTCGGTAAGATTTTTAACCGCAAGGCTTCTGCAAGCGGTTTGAATAAAGCGCTTGGAGACGATACCCATCCTGTACTTTCAAGAGAGAGTGAGACTGCTAAAGAAGAAATGGTGGATGCCGCCGAACGCTTTCATCTCTTAAGGGTAGATGATGTGATGGTCCCGCGCGCAGATATTGTTGCCGTAGAAACGACTGCAACCTTAACTGAGATGACGAAGACATTTAAAACAGCTGGGCATTCTCGCCTGCCTGTTTACAAGGACACTCTCGATGAGCCGACCGGTATGGTGCACATTAAAGATGTTATGCCTTATTTGATGTTTGATGCTAAAGGGCGGGGCGGTAAAACTTATCCTGACAAGAAAATCATCCAATACATAAAGCGGCCAGTCCTCTTTGTACCGCCGTCTATGTTGGCGCAGGACCTTCTCAAACGCATGCAAGTTAAACGAACTCATATGGCGGTTGTTGTTGATGAGTATGGTGGCACGGACGGATTAGTAACGATTGAAGACCTTATTGAGGAAATCGTAGGTGAAATTGATGACGAGCATGACGAGGAAGATCCTGTTGTTCAAATTGTAACAGGGACTGGTGGCAAGTCCGTATGGGAAGCTGACGCGCGTATTACAATCGACGCTTTTGAGGCTGCGCTAGGGCGAGAATTTGCAACAGATGACGAAGAAGATGACGTTGATACGCTTGGCGGGCTTGTTTTTACATTAGCGGGCCGTGTTCCCGAGCGGGGCGAAATTATACCTCACCCGGACGGGTTGGAATTTGAAGTTCTTGATGCCGATGCACGCCGTGTAAAACGGCTTCGTATCACCAATACCGATAAATAGGTGGCCTCTGCCGAGTACCGTAAGGTTCATATGACATATCAAAACTGGGTACCCGTAATCCTCCTTCAAACAGCAGGCTGGCGTGGGCGCTTTATAGGCATGGGACTGGGCGCTGTTGCTGTCTTAGGGCAAGCGCCGTTTCATGCGTGGCCTTTGGCATTATTGTCCTTGGCGCTTCTCCTCGCGCGTTTGAGGACTGTTTCGGATAAAGGACCTCTTGATAAAGATGGGCGAGTACGAGCTGGCTTTAGCGCGGCTTTCTGGCATGGCTTAGGGTATTTCCTTGCAGGGACGTATTGGATTGGTTCCGCCTTTATTGCTCGAGGTCCAGAATTTATCCCTATTATGCCGCCTATGGTTTTAGCTCTGGGAGGATTACTTGCCTTTTTCTGGGGGGGCGCTGGAGCGATTTTCGTTAAAATTCGCCCTGCAGGCCTCGTTGTTTTACCTGCTTTCTTCAGTATATTCTTTTTGGCTGAGTTTGTCAGGGGACATATTTTTGGCGGCTTCCCTTGGAACTTGATGGGTTATATTTTTGAGGCAGGCAGTTCTGTGTCTCAATTCGCCGCTTACGGCGGAATATACGGGCTGACATTAGTTGCATTTGTATTGAGTTCTTTTGTTTACGGTGCGATTTTTACCCGTAGGCCAATGCCATTTATAATAAGCTTTGCTCTCTTGTTTGGAGCGATATTTACAGTTGGATATATCCGGTTGTCGGAGGCTAAAATAGAGACAGTTGAGGGCGTAAAAATCAGGATAGCGCATGTTCGTTTTAATCAAAAAGATAAATTTGATCCTGAGAGTGCTTTTAACATTGTTAATGAATTTATAACGCAATCAGTCGCGCCTGGCATTGAAGATGTTACGCATCTTATATGGCCCGAGGGGGCTGTGAACGGGCTTGCTTTGGAGAATGTCCCCTTACTAAATGCTATGGGATATGAACTCTCCCTTGTTGATCAAACGCCGCCTGTTTGGCTTTTGAATTCATTGCGCCATGAACAACGCTCAAATGCGTTAGGCGGTAAGGCTATTGATGATTATTATAATACATCTGCAGCAATTACCTTCACGCCTAATGGCGTTCCATCAATCGCCGCTTACAACGATAAACAACGCTTAGTTCCATTTGGAGAGTTTATACCAGGCGGAAAGTGGATGGAGGTGCGTAATGTACCTGTTATCTCTACGTCGCTATTATCTATATCAGCGGCGAAAACAAAAGCCTTAGCAATATTTCCTGGAGTGCCAAAACTTAGCCCTCAAATTTGTTATGAAATAATTTTCTCTGGTTTTACGCCTCGACCTAAAAATGAGCCCAAAGCCGAGTGGATATTAAATCAATCTAATGACGCGTGGTATGGAAATTCAATTGGGCCAATGCAGCATGCTAACATGTCAAGATACCGAGCCATCGAAGAAGGAGTTCCTGTAATTCGTGCCGCCTCTAACGGAATCAGTGCAATTATCGACCCTTATGGGCGTTACAAAAATAGTGTAACACCTGATACAACACAGTTTATTGATGGTTTATTGCCTAAATCTGTAAAAAATACCCCTTTTTCAAGCTTAATTAGCCTTCTTCTGTCCTTGATAAATTTATTAATAACTTTATGTTGCGCCACAGTATGTTACGGGGCTCGAGGGAAATGCCGTAATGTGAATTATTAGATCGGATTAGTTTTGCGATGTATTTCTACCGCAAAATATTTAAGGAATGACGTTTTGATTAGTAAACATGCTCCACGGTCTGCTAACCCAGTAGATGTTCATGTTGGTTCGCGCGTAAGATTGCGCCGCCAAGTTATGAAGATGAGTCAAGAACGTTTGGGCGATCAGCTCGGCGTTACATTTCAACAAGTTCAAAAATACGAACGCGGGTCTAACCGTGTTGGTGCAAGCCGCCTCTGGAAGATGTCAGAAGTTCTTGACGTGCCAGTAGGTTTCTTTTTTGATGGCCTGAGCGAAGAAGGCAGTGTTGCTCATTTCGCTGAAGGTGATCAGCTTCCAATTGTCTATGATTTTATCAGAAGTACAGACGGCGTTGCATTAGCTAAAGCCGTCTCTCAGATTAAGAACAAAGCCGTGCGCCGCCAGATTTTAGAACTAGCACGTTCTCTTTCGAAAGATGCAGGTGAAGAAGAATAGCTAGCTTAATGCTGGTATTTTTCTTGAGGGCTTTTATGTAGTCCTAATGTTTAATCGAGATACAGACCGTTTTAGAACATTTGGCCGTGCCAAAGGTAAACCATTAAGCCCTGCACAGGCAGGTCTTATGAAGGATGAGTTTCCGCATTTTGATAAAGGGACTGATATTTCAAAGGGCGTAAATCCCTTTGAAAATGAACCCACTCACGATGTAGCTGGTTTGCAAGGCGAAGGTGAGCTTTGGCTTGAAATTGGATTTGGCGGCGCTGAGCATTTGCTTTGGCAGGCTGAGACAAATCCTGGCGCTACACTCTTGGGTGTGGAGCCTTTTCTCAACGGCGTGGCAAAGGCCGTAAAAGGCATTACCGATAAAGGCCTTGTGAACTTACGGCTTCACCGCGGGGATGCGCGTGATGTTTTGGCATTATTACCAGATCAGTGCCTTGATAAAGTCTTTGTTCTTTTTCCAGACCCTTGGCATAAAGTACGTCACCATAAACGCCGCATTATAAATAAAACATTCATTGAAGAGCTTCACCGCGTTATTAAACCGGGCGGGCACTTTCGCTTCGGCAGTGATATTATTCACTATGTCAACTGGTCGCTCACGCGCATAAAAAATCATGGCGGATTTGAATGGGAGGCGCAAAGTCTGGCTGATTGGCGCATCAGACCTGATGATTGGCCTTCGACTCGATATTTGGAGAAAGCCTTGCGGGAGGGACGTTCAGGTCACTTTTTTGAATTTATTAGAAAATGATTTTAAAGGTTAATCTTTGAGCCAGCATAAGCATTAAATAAGAGGTTAACAAATGACTAGACACGGCCTGCATTGCGACCTATATGCGGAGCAACAATAAACGCCCTAAGCGCATTTAAGCTTAGTAGGCGGCCCCAGCGGGGCCGTTTTTTTTATGCTTTAAATGCAGGGCTCAAGACGGATGGTTAATGAAAACCAAGACAAATATTGATGAGCGCGTTCTGGCTTTAGCGGAACCCATTGCCGAAGATTTAGGCCTGATAATCGTACGCGTGCGCGTCATGTCGGGAAAGCGTAAGACTGTCCAAATCATGGCAGAACGTAAATCAGATGGCCTTATGGAAGTGGGAGATTGTGAGTCTCTCTCTCGGGAGCTATCGGCATTGCTTGAGGTCGAAGACCCTATTTCCGACGCTTATGTTTTGGAAGTTTCTTCGCCCGGCCTTGATCGCCCGCTCACTGATATACGTGACTACACAACCTATGTCGGTTACGTTGTGAGGTTAGAACTCGACAGATTAGTTGAAGGTCGAAAGCGTTTTCGGGGTGTCCTTGCAGGTGTCGATGGAGACAATATTGAGATTGATCTCGAAAATGAAGAAGAGACCGCTCAAATCCCTTTTGATTGGATTTCTGAATCTAAGCTTCTGATAACTGACGAGCTCATTGAAATGGGTCAAAAAGCTAAAGCGGCAGCTAAAGCAAGACATGCGGACGAAAGTTCCACCGAGTAATATTAAGACGCGTAATTTTAAAACGAATATTAAAACTGAATTGAACATCTAAAGGAGACGACAATGTCTACAGCCGGTATTAGTGCCAATAAATTAGAGCTTTTGCAAATCGCCAAAGCTGTTGCAGATGAGAAGTCTATCGATCAAGAAATCGTACTTGAGGCGATTGAAGAGGCCATTCAAAAAGCTGCGGGTCATCGTTATGGTGCTGAACTTGATATTCGCGCTAAGCTAGATCCCGTCACAGGTGAGCAAAGCCTTGCTCGTGTAATCACGGTTGTCGCAGACGAAGACCTTGATAATGATGCCACTCAAACAAATTTGGTCACAGCAAAACTTGACCATCCAGAAGCTGAAATTGGATATGAAATTGTAACTGTATTGCCAGCTTTAGAATTTGGCCGTGTTCAAGCCCAAATGTCTAAGCAAATTATTATGGGTAAAATTCGCGATGCGGAGCGCGCGCGTCAATTTACAGAATTCAAAGACCGTATTGGTGAAATTATCAATGGTATCGTTAAGCGCGTTGAATATGGTCACATTATTGTAGACCTTGGCCGCGCCGAAGGTGTTATCCGCCGAGATCAAGCTTTGCCGCGAGAAAACGTTAAAGGCGGCGACCGTATTCGCTCCTATATTATGGACGTGCGCGAGGAACCCCGCGGCAGCCAAATTTTTCTATCACGTGCGCATCCGCAATTCATGGCGCAGCTTTTTGCGCAAGAAGTGCCTGAGGTTTATGAAGGCATTATTCAAATCGTTGCTGTTGCGCGGGACCCTGGTTCTCGCGCCAAAATCGCAGTTCATTCTAATGATGGGTCAATTGATCCCGTTGGGGCTTGTGTGGGTATGCGTGGTTCACGCGTACAGGCCGTTGTAAATGAGCTACAAGGTGAGCGCATTGACATTATTCCGTTCACCGAAGATGCGGCTACATTTATCGTCAACGCTTTGCAGCCTGCTGAAGTTGCGAAAGTTGTCATCGATGAAGCCAATGACCGTATCGAAGTGGTTGTGCCTGATGAACAATTATCCTTGGCAATTGGCCGACGTGGTCAAAATGTGCGTCTTGCGTCGCAGCTTTCAGGTTGGGCGATAGATATCCTAACAGAAGAGCAAGAATCAGAGCGTCGTCAGATTGAATTCAAAGAACGTTCAGAACTCTTTATGACGGGCTTGGATGTTGACGAAATGATTGCGCAGCTTCTTGTTTCTGAAGGTTTCGAGACAATGGAAGAAGTGGGTTATGTTGCGCTGGCTGATCTGACATCAATCGAAGGTTTTGATGATGAAACAGCGGCAGAGCTTCAAACGCGTGCCCGTGAATATCTTGAGCGCATCGCGAAAGAGCAAGACGCAGCCCGTAAAGAAGCGGGTGTTGTTGATGATGTCCTTGAGATCGAAGGCGTGACTTTGCCGATGACTGTTGAGTTTGGTAAGCATGAAATCAAAACTGTTGAAGACGTTGCAGGCTTGGTGCCGGATGATTTGCGTGGATATTACGAGACGAAGGGTGATGAGAAAATTCATGAGCCTGGAATTTTAGAAGGCTTTAAGCTGAGCGTAGATGATGCAACAATGCTTATTATGCAAGCGCGTGTAAAAGCGGGTTGGATTGATGCAAGTGCGTTAGAGCCTGAGGTTGACGAAGAGGCTGAAGCTGCGGCCATTGTCGAGGCTGCTGATGCGCCAGCCGCTGAACTCACCGCTGCGGATGTATTCAAGAGTTAGCATTTGACGCATACCCCACACATAGCATCTGACAAGGTCTCCTTAGAAGGCGAAGTCTCTTCTAACGAGGCGTTCGGTGAGGATAAGCGCGGGCACAAGCCGCTTGAACGGCGCTGTCTTGCGAGCGGTGAAAGTCGTGACCCTGCCAATATGGTGCGGTTTGTTCTATCGCCCGATGGTGTTGTGACACCAGATGTTGCAGGTAAATTGCCTGGGCGCGGCGTTTGGGTGACCTCTAATCGGAAATCTTTGGAAAAAACCATTGCCTTGAAAACATTTGGGCGCGGCTTTAAAACTAAAGTTAAGATTGAGGGCGACCTCGTCAGTTTGACGGAGAATTTGCTGGCTCGCCGAGTTCTGGGGATGATTACCATGGCGCGCAAAGCAGGCGTTATTGCCATGGGCTTTGATCAGGTTCAATCCATGGCGCGTGAAGCGGCAATAGCCTTTCGAATTGAAGCTAGCGATGGATCCAAAGATGGGCGGAGTAAAATTCGCACCCTCTCTAAGGCCATGAACCGCGAGCAAGAGTTAAAAGACCCTATTGTTATTGGCTGTTTTACGGCTGAAGAAATTGGTAAGGCCTTGGCACGTGACTCTATCGTGCATGCCGCGGTGAAGCCGAGTAAGCTCGCAAAATCTATGGCTCTTGAAGTCAAGCGTTTGTCGGGTTTTAAAGAGCTAATCCCATTAGATTGGCCCGATATAAAACACGAGCGTAGCTAATAGTGAATTATAATAAGAGCTAAAATAAAACGGAATATTCCGTTATTGGTAGTTGAATATGCGCCAAGGGTCGTTACGTTACGCGACCTGAAGCGCAAGAGTTGAAAGCGTAATGTAAAACGGACTTATGACCCGTTTTCATGAAAGATAAAAATGACAGATACAAATGATAAAAAACCAACCCGTAAGCCCCTGTCGCTAAATGCGTCAGGTCGCGGAGGTTCCGTGCGCCAAAATCTCTCGGGTGGCCGTACCAAAGCTGTTGTGGTGGAAAAGAAGAAAAAGGTCATTATCCGTCCTGGACAAAGTGCGGGAGCTGCGACGACAGCCGCGCCAAAAATTAAAGCGCCTGACGTAGCCAAGCCTAAAGTTGATGAAACGGCTCTAGCGGCAAAGAAACTCGGTCTATCAAAAGAAGAGTATGAGAAACGTCAAGCTGCGCTAAGCACCGCTCAAACCCAACAAAACGCCAGAGATGCTATACGCGCTGCTGAACAAGCTGACCGTGATCGCCGTATGGCCGAAGAGAAAGCGGCATTACAGGCCAAGAAAAAGGCTGAAGAAGAAGCTGAACTGCGCCGTCTCGCCATCGAAGAGGAAGCGCGTCAGAAAAAAGAAGCCGAAGAACGCAGTGCGCGTAAACCTGTTGGAGCGCCTGATGCAGTCAAGAAAGCTGAAGATAACCGCTCTGAAGTCGAAAAAGCGGGTGGCCGTGTTAAGAAAAAACGGGCTGCGCCGCCGCCAACGCGCTCAAAAGGTGAAACGAAACGTCGCCGTGGTAAGCTAACAATTGTGTCGGCCCTTGCCGGTGACAATGATCGTCAACGCTCTCTCGCATCTATGAAACGCGCGCGCGAGCGTGAAAAGCAACGTCAACGCGGTGGTAGCTCCAATAAAGTTCAGCGAGAAGTTATTATTCCTGAATCTATCACGGTCGCCGAACTTTCAAACCGTATGGCTGAACGTGCCCGTGATGTGATGAAATATTTGAAGCAACAGGGAACGGATGCAACAATGCATGATGTTCTCGATGCTGATACAGCCCAGCTTGTTGTTGAAGATTTTGGACATACAGCAAAACGTGTTGCTGATGCCGATGTCGAAGATAACTTTATTATTGATGATACGCCGTCTGATGAATCAGACCGTAAACCGCGCGCACCTGTTATCGCGGTTATGGGGCATGTTGATCATGGTAAAACATCTTTGCTAGATGCACTGCGTACGACAGATGTCGCCTCTGGAGAAGCGGGGGGTATTACCCAACATATCGGTGCCTATCAGCTAAAACTTAAATCAGGTGAGCAGATTACTGTTCTCGATACACCAGGTCATGCCGCGTTCTCTGAAATGCGTACACGTGGCGCGGCAGCTGTTGATATTGTTGTCTTAGTTGTGGCGGCTGATGACGGTGTGATGCCGCAAACAATCGAGTCAATTAAATATGCGCAGGCGTCTGATACGCCGATTATTGTCGCGATTAATAAAATGGATGCCTATGAGGCCAACCCAACAAAGGTCGAGACTGACCTTCTGCAACATAATATCATCACCGAGAGTATGTCTGGTGAAACGCAAGCTATTCAAGTGTCTGCTAAAGAAAAAACAGGCCTTGATGATTTAGCCGAAGCGATTTCTAACCAAGCTGAACTCATGGAACTCAAAGCCAACCCGACGCGTAATGCGGATGGTTTGGTGATTGAATCTAAGATCGAAAAAGGACGCGGCGCAGTAGCAACGCTCCTTGTGAAACGCGGAACAGTGAAGCGCGGTCAAATCGTGGTTGCAGGCGAATATTGGGGTAAAGTCAAAGCCTTGATGGATGAGCGTAATGCGCAGCTTAAAGAAGCTGGACCCTCGACTCCTATCGAAGTTATGGGCCTTAATGGCGCGCCTGCGCCAGGTGAGCCTTTCGCGGTTGTTGAAACCGAGCAACGCGCACGTGAATTGACTGAATATCGTGAACGTCAATCCAGAGCTGCCGCAACCGCAGGACCGTCTGCGATGGCGTCCATGGAACAGATGATGGCAAAGCTAGCGGATAAAACTATTACCGACTTGCCTGTATTGGTGAAAGCCGATGTGGCTGGCTCTGCTCAAGCGATTAAGACGTCTCTTGAGGCTCTTGGTAACGATGAAGTCAGAGCCCGCGTTATTTATAGCGCGGCTGGGGGTATCTCCGAATCTGATGTTCAGCTCGCGGCGTCGTCTGGCGCGCCGATTATTGCCTTTAATGTACGCGCGAATAAGCAAGCCAAAGACCTTGCGGAGCGCGAAGGCGTTGAAATTCGCTATTACTCAATCATCTACGGATTGCTTGATGAAATTAAAGGCGCCCTAGAAGGTATGCTAGCGCCAGAACGCCGTGAAACCTTTATTGGCTACGCAACTGTGCTGGAGGTCTTCGATATTTCCAAACTTGGCAAAATTGCTGGCTCGAAAGTCACTGAGGGCCGCGTTGAACGTGGATCTGGCGTGCGTCTCTTGCGTGATGATGTCGTCATTCATGAGGGCGAGCTGTCTACGTTGAAACGCTTCAAAGACGAAGTGGCCAAAGTCCAAGCGGGTATGGAATGTGGTATGGGTTTCCTCAATTACCACGATATTCGCAAAGGCGATCAGATCGAGTGTTTCACTGTTGAAATGCTAGACCGTACGCTAGATTAACGCGAAGTGCCGTCACTCTTTGGTGACGGTTTTGCCTTAGGGTCTTTCCATGAACAAAAATAGACCACCATCACAACGCCAACTCAAAGCGGGCGAGCTTATTCGCCGCGCTTTATCTGAAATCATTGCCAAAGAGAACTTACGCGATGCAGACTTGCAGGGCGTATCTATTACGATATCCGAAGTCCGCGCTGCGCCTGACCTTAAACACGCCCTTGTTTATGCGGCGCCTTTGGGGGGCGAAGACACTGATAAAGTCATTGCGGCCCTACAGCGTTGCGGGTCTTTCTTGCGTGGACGTTTGGGCAAAGAAATGGAAATGAAATCCACGCCGCGTCTTAGGTTTATGGCGGATAAAAGTTTTGATACAGCCGAAGAGATGGCGAAGCTACTTGATCAGCCTAAGGTTAAACAGGATTTGGACGGCTAATCAGAGGTTATTACACTCTCTAGCGTTGTAATCTTCTTGAAATCTTGCTAATCTCAAACAGCATCAGGGGAGGATGTTATGAAAACTATTTTTAAATCTAGCGTATTTATATTTGCAGCAATGGGGGTCATAGCTTGCTCTTCAACACCTTTAGCGGAGAAACCAGATGTTCAGGCACCGCTGAAATTATCTGACGCAGGCACTGTCTTGAGGCAAACTTGCGGATCCTATGGATGTGATGACACATTACGTTCGCGCTGTAATGGATCTGACTTTCGAATTTTAAATCAAGATTCTTCTAGCAAGTATAATAGTAAGAAAAACGAAGTCACAGGTGGTTTTGATACGTCACGTTCTGAGAGTGTGAATGTGATTTTTAAATGTGTCGGTAATACGAGTACCTCTGTTGATACAAAGTAATATGCGGCGGAATATTCCGCCG
>JALZWM010000109.1 GCA_023300105.1 Hellea sp. | reverse complement strand
TTTAAGACCTTTACGGGAGCCTAAAATTCTAACGCGTACATTATTGTCGTTCAGAGTTTCCAGATCATCCTCAACATATTTACGAAGCAGCGCGAATAAAGCTGCAATTTCAGCTTTTGGGCGTGTCCAATTTTCTGTCGAAAAACTATAAAGTGTCAAATATTTCACACCTAAATCAGCGGCGTCTTCAACGATTCTTCGTACCGTTTTGACTCCAGCCTGATGACCAAAGACACGCGGGCGATGACGCGCTTGCGCCCAACGGCCATTGCCATCCATTATAATGGCAATATGTAGCGGGAAATCCGCCTGATATTGGGACGCGTCAGCCAAACTTAAACCTGCATTATCTCTGCGGATTTGGTTTCAAGAGTCGACTCTATTTCTTCAATGACAGCATCGGTAGCTTTTTGCACATCGCCAATATGAGCCTTTTGCTCATCTTCACTCATATCCCCACTTTTTTCAGCCTTTTTAAGAGTGTCCATAGCATCCCTGCGAACATTACGAACAGCAATCTTTGCATTCTCAGAATACTGGCCTGCTACTTTTGTTAAATCACGGCGACGGTCTTCCGTTAGAGGCGGCATAGGAATTCTTAACGTCTGACCATCCATAATTGGATTAAGTCCAAGGCTTGATGTCCGCAGCGCTTTATCAACGGCGGCAACCTGTGTTTTATCCCAAACACTGACCAACAACATACGCGATTCAGGGACACTGACAGAGGCAACTTGGTTCAGCGGCGTTTCAGACCCGTAAGCAGATACGGTGATATTATCTAGCAACGCTGTATGCGCCCTGCCCGTTCTTAAGCCTGTAAATTCAGTCCTTAACGAAGATAAAGCTCCGTCCATCCGTTTCCGGTAGTCTTTCAGGTCAAAGTTCCCTGCCATGTTGCTCTCCATTTTAGCAGGTGCTACCCTGCAATATTGTCCCTATTTAGACTGAATTGTGGTGCATGTTCCGTTTCCGGTCATAACCTGATCAAAGCCGCCTTTTTCATGTAATGAGAATACTATTATGGGGATATCATTCTCTCGCATCAAGGTTATCGCCGCCGCGTCCATAACTTTAAGGTCGTCTGTAAGAACCTTATGATAAGTCAAAGTCTCAAAACGCTTGGCCTCAGGGTTCTTTTTCGGGTCGCTATCATAAACGCCGTCAACCTGTGTGCCTTTTAGCAAGGCATCGCAATTCATTTCAGCAGCCCGCAAAGCTGCGGCAGTATCTGTTGTAAAGTAAGGGTTACCCGTTCCGCCCGCAAAAATAACAACGCGGCCTTTTTCCATATGTCGTACAGCGCGCCTGCGAATATAAGGCTCACAGACTGTCTGCATTGGGATAGCGGATTGAACCCGCGTATCAACGCCGATTTTTTCCAAGGCACTCTGCATAGCAAGGGCGTTCATAACCGTCGCAAGCATGCCCATATAGTCGGCTGTTGAACGTTCAATACCGCCTGCCGCCGCAGATAAGCCTCTGAAAATATTGCCGGCACCAATGACTAAAGCGATTTGCAATCCTTTATCATGGGCATCTTTGACCTCACCCGCTATACGGGCCGTCATATCGGTGTCAATACCATAGGGCTTTTCGCCCATAAGAGCTTCGCCTGAAATCTTCAGTAACACACGCTCATATTTATATGCTTGAACCAAAAAAAAATCCCCTAAATGTGACTCGGCACCTTCAGGGGATAATACTTATTCAACTCGCCCGCGCTAGTGTTTAGGCGCAGTAAGATGAATTTATTTTTAAAGATTAAATTTGCAGTTATGCGCCTTTAAGCGTTGCCGCAACTTCGGCTGCAAAGTCTTCTTCTTTTTTCTCGATACCTTCACCAAGACCCATACGAACATAACCTGTCATCTTAACGTCAGTTCCAAGAGCCGCAGCTTCATCTTCAATAACTTTCGCGATTGAACGCTCACCATCCATCACAAAAATCTGTGTCATAAGAACAGACTCTTTGAAGAACTTCGTCATGCGGCCTTCAACCATTTTGTCTACAATAGCTTCTGGCTTACCAGATTCTAAAGCTTCAGCTTTAAGCATGTCACGTTCTTTTTGAACTATAGTAGGATCAAGATCATCAACAGACAGCGCCAACGGACTTGTCGCCGCAACGTGCATTGCAATTTTCTTAGCAAGCGCATCAAGTTTGGCTTTATCGCCAGAACTCTCAAGTGCAATTAGAACACCAATTTTACCCATGCCGTCAGCAACAGAGTTATGGATATACCCCGCAACAACGCCGTCAGATACACTGAGTTTCGCCATGCGGCGGAAATTCATATTCTCGCCAATTTTGGCAACAAGCTTAACCAAGTAATCCGAAACACTGTCACCTGATGCGGTCTTAGCCGCAGCTAATTCAGCGTCATTATTTACGCTAAGACTAAGCTGAGCGATTTCAGCAACTGCGGCTTGAAAGCCATCATTACGCGCAACAAAATCTGTTTCTGAGTTAACTTCAACCAATGCGCCTGCATTTGGCGCGAGTGCGACAGCAACAAGACCTTCAGCAGCAATGCGGCTGGCCTTCTTATCGGCCTTGGCGATACCTTTTGTTCGCAACCAATCAACAGCGGCTTCGAGGTCACCACCTGTTTCGTTGAGTGCTTTTTTGCAATCCATCATACCTGCGGATGTTTTATCGCGCAGTTCTTTCACTAATGCGGCTGTAATCTGAGCCATAATACTCTCCTTAGAGTGTCGTTAGAAGATATAGCGGCCCCCAAATAGGGAGCCATTTTTGAATTTATAAAATTAAGAGCTCTTAACGCTCCAACTTTACTTTAGTCTTTACTAGGCGTTGCTGGTGCCGTTTCAACAGCAGGAGCAGGAGCAGCCGCAACAGGTGCAGCAGCAGGCGCCAACTTAACTTTTGGAGCTTCCATAGCTTTTTCAGCCATAGCCATTTCCATTGGGTTCTCAGCCGCGCCAAGATCAACGCCGACATTGGCTTGCGCTTCAGTCATGCCGTCAAGAACCGCATCAGCGATCAAGTCGCAATAAAGCTGGATAGCACGCGCTGAATCGTCATTACCAGGAATAGGCATGTCAGCAGATGCTGGATCAGAGTTTGTATCCAAAATCGCGATAACTGGAATGCCCAAACGGCGTGCTTCTTTAATCGCAATACCTTCTTTGTTTGTGTCGATCACGAACATAAGGTCAGGCTTACCGCCCATATCTTTGATGCCGCCGAGCGCTTTATCAAGCTTAGTAAGCTCACGCGTTAGCTTTAGGTTTTCTTTCTTCGTTAGGCCAGTGTCTTCACCGCCGTCACCAAGTTTAGCTTCAAGTTCACGTAGACGCTTAATAGAGCCTGAGATTGTTTGCCAGTTTGTTAGCATTCCGCCAAGCCAGCGATGATTTACATAGTATTGTGCACAGCGTGTTGCGGCAACTGCGACAGGCTCTGAAGCCGCGCGTTTCGTACCAACAAAAAGGACACGGCCACCTTTAGCAGCGACTTCGCGGACTTGAACAAGCGCTTGGTGCAATAAAGGGACAGTCTGGGATAGATCCATAATATGGATGTTTGAACGTGCACCAAAGATATAGGGTGCCATTTTTGGGTTCCAACCATGAGTTTGGTGACCAAAGTGGACGCCTGCCTCGAGTAGTTGACGCATTGAAAATTCAGGTAAAGCCATGGATATCTCCTTGTTCCGGTTGGCCAGACACAGGGTGTGGAGATCAACATAATTGTCGGTCCCACCGGAATGGATGAAGGGCTATATGCCAAACACCCGCACCTGTGTGCGAATTGAGCGCGCCGTATAGCGCGAATAAATTATAATGCAAGGGGTTTGCATATTAACGTCAATAAAAAGTGACTTGACTACTCAAGGGTGCAAAAGTAGCAATTAAATATCACAGCAAAGAGAGAGAGAGAGATGAAAAACTTAAAACCAACTTTATGCACACTGATTGCAGCATCGACTATGACTTTCGTACTAACACCTACAGCTCATTCGAATCCATACAGTAATCAAGGCCAAGGCTCTTACTCTTCAGATTCTTCTCGCTTCACAAATTCGACTAACTTGAGTGTATACAATGGTATATATGATGGCGGATTTAGTCACAAACTAAGAAAAATGCGTATTTCAGATGGGAGTGTCACAGCAACTCTGCATTATAAAAAAGGCCTGAATTTTTACGAAAACAATAGATTTGAAGACGCTGAAAAAGAATTTGAAAAAGTCTTAAGATTAAAAGGTTTAAACAAACAAGCAAATCTATACCTTGCACATATAAATGGCAAATTAGGCAATGAAGAAAAAATGATAAAGTATGCAAAAGCCTATCATGAATTAAAAGCCCCCTATAAATACGAACTAAAATAACATTATACAATTCAGGAGTGGCCTTTAAAGGCCGCCCCTAAGCCGCAATTTCAGTAATTAACTCTACTGCCCTATGCGCTTTAATTGCCTTTTGGATTGATGGATCAATCCCAAACCGTCCTGGTAGACGCCAGTGGCCCTCGCGACCGGCCTCTAATGGGACGAATATTTCAACATAACCTGTTGTTTTAGCTGGCGCTTTCTTTAGTTCAGACAATGTTTTTTCAAGCTCATCTAACGTTTCAATCGTGGCGCTCCGCAGGCGGATTTGCAGCCCTTTTATAAGCGATTCCTCGCCCGTAAGCTCTAGCGACGAGATGGTGTTTGCAAAGAGACGTATTTCCCCGTCGCGATCTTCGACCTTCGCCGTAAGCTCTACAAGTGAGCCTGCATCTAATATATTGCGGTTCACCGCCAAGAGCTCCTCACCAAAAAGCACCTCAAAGTCCCCTGTCGGGTCAGAGATATTGACAAAAGCGAAGCGCTTACCACGCTTACTCATACGTTCCTGACGTTTGCGGACAACCCCCGCCAAACGTACAGTCCGCGCGCCCATTTTATAACGGTCTTCAATATCAGTCGCCATAACCGCTTTTTTACGCATTAACACAGGCATGAAGGTCTCAAGCGGATGACCACTGAGATAAAAACCAATCGCGCCAAGCTCGTGATCAAGCTGCTCAACGTTCGTCCATGGCGATGGGTTAGGCAGCTCAGGCTCAGCCATAGTATCCACGGCGTCCCCAAAGAGACTATCTTGCGCCGAGGCCTTTTCTTGCGCCGCACGCGATCCAATAGATTGCAGTATTGAAGCAGATGCCAAACATTTAGCCCGGTTAGGCTCTAAGCAATCAAAAGCCCCGCCCCGCGCGAGATTTTCAAAAGCGCGTTTATTTACAACGCGCGTATCAACGCGGCGGGCGAAATCAAACAAGTCTAGGAACGGGCCATCTTTCTCCCTCACCTCAACAACATTGCGCATCGCTTCGACACCGACATTCTTTAGTGCGCCGAGAGCATAAAGAACCGTACCATTATCAACATCAAAATCAGCCATAGAGCGGTTGACGCAAGGCGCAGCAATCGGAAGCTCCATACGTTTAGATTCTTGGAAGAATTGCGCGAGTTTTTCAACGTTAGCAATATCAAGAGACATAATCGCAGCAATGAATTCAGTCGGGTGCAGCGCTTTAAGATAGGCCGTCTGGAACGAAATCATCGCATAGGCGGCCGCATGAGATTTGTTAAAGCCGTACCCTGCGAACTCATTGACGAGGTCAAAAATTGAGTTTGCTTGATTTCTATCAACGCCGCGCTCAACAGCCCCGTCATTAAAGCGCGAGCGTTGACGGTCCATCTCGGCTTGGTCTTTCTTACCCATAGCGCGGCGCAACATATCCGCATCGCCAAGGGAGTACCCAGATAGAACCTGCGCAATTTGCATTACCTGTTCTTGATAGATAATAACGCCGTAAGTCTCCTTTAGGATTTCAGTGAGGCTCTCATGCGGATATTCAATTTCAGCGCGGCCATATTTTCGGTCAATATACATCGGAATGTTTTTCATTGGCCCCGGGCGGTAAAGCGAGATCAAGGCGGTCAATTCTTCGATGCTATCGGGTGCCATTTTACGCAGGACATCGCGCATCCCTGAACTCTCAAGCTGGAATACGCCCGCAGAGAGACCATCTGCAAGAGGCTTATAGGCCTCAGCTGTGTCAGTGCTCACGGCATCAATGTCCAAGTCTATGCCTTGTTTTTTCAAATATTTAAGACAGCGGTCAATAACGGTAAGTGTTTTCAAGCCTAGAAAGTCAAATTTCACCAAACCTGCTTTTTCGGCCCATTTCATCGTGAATTGGGTCGCAGGAATTTCAGAGCGAGGATCAAGATATAGCGGAATAAGTTCCGTCAGCGGCCTATCGCCAATAACAACCCCTGCGGCATGTGTTCCTGCATTACGGTACAGGCCTTCAAGCTGAAGCGCCGTGGTCAATAGCTTCGCGACCGCGGGGTCTTCATCGCGGGCATCGCGCAGCCCTTTCTCCATTTGTATCGCCTCACTAAGCGTACAAGGGTTTGCGGGGTTAGACGGCACAAGTTTAGCAAGACGGTCAACTTGACGGAGCGGCATTTGCATCACGCGGCCAACATCTCGCACGACAGCGCGCGGCTGTAGTGTCCCGAAGGTTATGATGTGCGCAACTTGATCTTTACCGTATTTTTGCTGGACGTATTTAATGACTTCGCCGCGCCGTTCTTGGCAAAAGTCGATATCGAAATCGGGCATGGATACACGTTCGGGATTCAAAAATCGTTCAAAAAGCAATCCATATTTAAGCGGATCCAAATCCGTAATGGTAAGTGCCCACGCCACAACAGAACCAGCACCCGACCCCCGTCCTGGCCCTACGGGTATGCCTTGATTTTTTGCCCATTTAATAAAATCAGAAACAATCAAAAAGTAACCGGGGAAACCCATTTCGCGAATAACGCTGATTTCAAAATCAAGACGTTCGTAATATGCTTCTTCGGTAGCTGCCAAATCAATTTTCTCTAAGCGCGCTTTCAAACCCTCTCGCGCTTGTTGGGCGAGGATATCCCCCTCACTCAAAGACCCATCACCGAAGTTAGGCAAAATGGGGTCACGCTTATGGGATTTAAACGCGCAGCGCATGGCAACTTCTATTGTGTTTTCAATGGCTTCTGGCAAATCCTTGAAGAGCTCCACCATTTCCTCAGAGGATTTAAGATAATGTTCTCGTGTGACCTGACGTCGATCCTTTTCAAGAATATATGAGCCTTCATTAATCGCGAGCAAAGCATCATGCGCCGCGTGAATATCTGGGTCTATAAAATAAGGCTCGTTTGTAGCAACCAATGGGAGCATCTTGGCGTAAGCCAAATCAATGAGGATTTTCTCAGCTTCAATTTCATGCGGTAAGTGATGGCGTTGTAGCTCAACATAGAGACGTTTGGGATAAAGCGAGATCAATTGATCAAGCCAAGCTTCTGCCTCACCTAACCGCCCTTGACATATCAAGCGATTGAGCGCGCCATCAGGGCCGCCCGTCAAAGCGATAACCCCCTCGGTCAGGCCTTCAAGACGCGTAGATTTCACATGCGGGAGATCAGTCGGTTCTATTTCTAAATAAGCTGTGCTAGAGAGAACCATTAAATTCTCATAGCCGCGCTGATTTTGCGCTAATAAGGCTATGACGCCATCAGGTTCTTTACGGAGCTGGCCTGGTTGATCATCAATGCCAAGATCAAGACTTAATGTGAGTCCCATTATAGGCTGAAGACCCATACCGCTTAATGTGTCGGAGAACTCTAAAGCACCGCACATATTGTTTGTATCTGTTAGCGCCAAAGCTGGCATGCGCATCTCTCGTACGCGCGCGGCCGTTGGTTTTATCTTAAGCGCCCCCTCCAATATGGAATAAGGTGAACGCGAGCGTAGATGCACAAACGTCGGCGCCTTGGCCACACTACACTCCTAAGTAAAGTAGCGAACTAGCCGCCTATAACCATCATCCACATCGTGGCAACGACCACGAATCCCATCATCACCATAGCCGTGCTAATATCCATAACAACCTGCTTCATTGTGCTTATCCTCAATTATAACTTAAATGTTCATGATTTGTTCTATTTAATTTTAATTCCTTTGTCAATAAATTTTTATCGTTTAATCTAAGATTATAATTCTTCGTTTTATCTTTGTTTGTTAACCCCACATTTTCATTTTTCACGTAATAGGTGCAAATAGTAGTAATTTGGAAAATAACGTGATTGAAGAAACAACACAAAATACCAAAAAAGAGTCTTTCATACCCCCTAGATTACTTGACAAAACTGACCCCGTTTTCGGTCAAATTATGGAAATGTCAGAACTCGCATTAGCAATTTTCGATCAAGATTTAAATCTTGAATGTTACAATGAAAATGCGGCAAAGTTTTTCGAATTGAATTTAAAAGATTTTAATGAGAATTATACTTTAGATATTATTGCTGAAAAAATTGTAACAAACAAAAAATCGCGAAATATTGACCTTGAAACTATGAAGCAATTCATTAGTCATTCGTTCGGTAAGATAAATAATGGCTCTGTAAACGAAACAAAAATGACTATGCCAAGTGGACGGCAATTGTTGATAAAACGGCGCCGAGCTGGCAATCAAAACATCATAACAGCTCAAGATATAACTCAAGCTCAAATACATAAAAATACGCTGTCTATTGCACTAGAATCTGGTCGCGCAGGTTACTTTAATTATATCTGTGAAACATCAGAATTTCAAATCAACAGCAAGTACTTAAAAAATAAACTTACTGAAAATCAAATGAACCTCGCCAAAACTAAGGGCGTTTTTGCCATCACGCACCCCTCAGATAAAGAGGCCGCAATAGATACGTGGGAAAACGGGCTTAAAACGGGTAAAGCCTACGAGACTGTAAGTCGAATTATGACTGGCAGAGGAGAAAACTTGTGGATGCGCTGGCATTGCCGGCCACAACATGCAGAAAACGGAAAGCTAGTAAGCTTCAACTGTTTTTTTGAAGACATATCAAATGAACTAGAGACAAGAGAAGCCCTTAGACAATCTAAAGAGCTTGCCGAAAAATCTTTGAAGGTAAAAAATGATTTTCTCTCTAGATTAGCGCATGAAATTCGTACCCCTATGAACGGTGTTATCGGTATTGCGGACGCCTTGATCCATCATCACGCCGACGCGTCCATTACGCCAAAGTTAGAACTCATTCAAAGTTCCGCAGACAAAATACTGCGAATAGTCGATGAAACTTTAGATCATACAAAACTACATGCAGATAAACTCACTTTAGATTCCAAGTTGGCAAGCCCCGTTCAATCAGTTGAAGATGTTATAAATCTCTGGGAGCACAAAGCCCTCCAAAATAATATAAAACTCTCTTTTTCTATAGACCCATCTGTTCCTGAGGAAATTACTTTCGATAAATACAGATATGAGCAATGCATCAACAACCTTATTTCTAATGCGATAAAGTTTACCCCTAATGGGGCAATCAAAGTCATGTTAACGACAGCTAAAAAAGAGCAAGGGCCCAAACGTTTATTATTTGCCGTTCAAGATAACGGCATTGGCATGACTGCCGATCAGCAAAAAAATATCTTTGAGGCCTATACGCAGGGTGACAAATCAATTGCTGGCCGTTTCGGTGGAACGGGTCTTGGTATGTCCATAACGAAAGAAATAATTGAACTTATGGGTGGGACGGTTTCAGTTCGTTCCGAACTTGGAAAAGGGTCAGTATTTATGCTGTCCCTGCCCTATAAAATAAATGCAGAATTCGCGACTAAAGAAAACTCAGAACAATTAGTTGATCAAATTTTAGAAAATGCAAAACCAAAACCTACAAAATATTCAAACCTACGCATTCTCGTAGCAGATGATAATTCGACCAATCACATGGTAGTCATGTCTCTGATTGAATCTCTAGTGGCAGAAGTACATCTCGCATCAGACGGACAACAAGCGATAGATATTTTAAAGACTACAGATATAGATATTGTTTTGATGGACATACATATGCCTGTAATGGATGGAATCGAAGCTACATTATCAATTAGAAGCTCCGAGGAAGCCTGGTCCGACGTTCTAATCATCGCTTTAACTGCAGACCCCCAGTATCAACAAAAACGCTTATGCAAAAACATTGGCATGGACGACGCCCTTGCAAAGCCTGTGAAACTTAGCGACATCTTAGCCGCTTTTGATAATGTGCTGAAAATTGACCGAGCAATCGAAACTGCAGCTTAAATAAACGTCAAAATACTAGTAATTAAATTTGAAGGCGGTATCTTGTCTATCTTACAGGATAGTCAAAATGAAAAAATACTGCGTCTCTTTTCTTGCTTTAAGCACTCTAATTGCGTGTCAAAACACCGATATTAAAACGGTGGATATAGCTGACGTCTGTATTTCTGGTGGGACAATATACACCGCAAATGACAGCCAACCGACAGCTGAAGCTGTTGCTGTAAAATCAGGTAAAATTTCTTTTGTCGGTAAAATTTCAGATGCTTGGTGCGAAAAGAACACCTCATCAAACCGTAAAGTAATTAATCTTGCTGGGGACACACTCTATCCTGGCCTCACGGATTCACACGGCCACTTATTGGGGATTGGCCTACGCGAGATAACCTTAAACCTTGAAGGCACCACCTCCGTTAAGGATCTCCAAGATAAATTAAAAGTAGCCGTATCAACGGCGGATAAAGGTGAAACCATCTTCGGTAGAGGCTGGATTGAAACACACTGGCCCGAGAAACGATTTCCAAACCGCCAAGATCTTGATGCGATAACAACAGATCATCCCGTCATTTTAGAACGCTCTGATGGTCATGCTTATGTTGTAAATAGTAAGGCACTACTACTATCTAAGGTCACAAAAAACACACCTAGTCCCTTTGGCGGTTCAATCAATAAAGACGTAGAAGGTCAGCCAACAGGTATGCTTATAGACAATGCTAGAAACCTTGTCTCAAGCTTAATTGGCAACTTATCGCCAGAACGCAGAGAAGAAGCCTATATTAAAGGCGCGGCGCTCTACGCAAGTCGAGGCTGGACGAACATTCATTCAATGTCTGTTGATCCTGATGATGTGAGCCTCCTCAACCGCCTCGCAAATGAAGGTAAAATAAAAATACGGGTCTATAATTCTGTTGATTTATTAGACGAACGTTCGATGCCTTCAATGATATCAGGGGAACCACAGGAAAATGAATTAATTACAACACGCGCCATAAAACTTTATTCAGATGGCGCTTTAGGCTCACGCGGAGCGGCCCTCCTAAGTCCCTATTCAGATGATCCTACAAACCAAGGTTTGATGCTAATCAAAGAGGTCCAAGCCAATAGTATTTTAGAAGCCGCACTGCGTAACGGCACTCAAGTTAACATTCACGCAATTGGTGACAAAGCAAACCGCATGGTTCTACAATGGTATAAGGACGCATTTAAGGCCGTACCTGTCGCTGAGCGCTCGAACCCAGACCCAAGATGGCGTATCGAACACAGCCAAATCGTCCACTTAGATGATATTCCTTTATTTGCAGAATATGGCATTATTCCATCGATGCAGCCTTCACACGCTATCGGTGATTTGCATTTTGCTGTCGAGCGCTTAGGCAAAGACAGATTAGCGGGAGGTTATGCTTGGCGTAAACTTATAGATTCGGGTAGCATCATTGCGGGCGGGACTGACGCGCCAGTAGAAGTCGGCGATCCGCGTATTGAGTTTTATGCAGCGACGCAACGCAAAGACTTAAAAGGCTATAGCAATGACGCTTGGTATCCAGATCAAAAAGTTACACCGCAAGAAGCCCTCAAAATGTTCACCGCTTGGCCTGCCTATGCAGGGTTTCAAGAAGATAAGCTTGGCACAATAGAAGTCGGAAAAGCGGCTGACTTCACAATCTTTGATACAGATATCATGACGGCTAACGGGGATGACATCCTAAAAGCTCAAACCGTCATGACAATAATTAATGGAGAAATAGCCTTTAAGCGCTAATTCTCTGTAAGTCTTAATCTCTAAAGTTCTTAAACTGAACGGGTTGTTCAAGGCCAAGGTCTTTTATAAACTGAATAGCTTCTTGTAAGTGATCGCGCTTCTTACCTGAAACACGAAGTTCATCCCCCTGTATAGAGACTTGAACTTTCATCTTTGCCCCTTTGATATCCTTGACTATTTTCTTAGCGAGCTCTTTTTCGAGACCTTGCTTAATCAGGATATTCTGCCGGACAGATTGCCCAGCAGCAGGTTCAACTTTTTGATAATCAAGCTGCCCAGGTTCAATGCCACGCTTATGTAGTTGCCCGCGTAGAATTTCATGCATCTGGTTGAGCTTCAAATCATCATCAGCAAAGACTTTTATATTTCCATCTTTAGATTCAACAGATGATTTTGACCCCTTAAAATCATAACGCACAGTAATTTCACGCATAACGTTTTGAATGGCATTATCCACTTCGGACATGTCAGCTTCAGAAACAACATCAAAACTTGGCATGCTTACCTCTTATATTTTTTGGTTCGTGTAGGCTCTAAGCTCTTTACGAGCAACCTGACGGCGATGAACCGCATCTGGGCCATCTGCGAAACGAAGTGTTCTTTGGCCTTGATACATCCCTGCGAGTGGCGTGTCTTGTGAAACACCAGTCCCGCCGTACATCTGCATAGCTTCATCGATGACCTTAAGTGACATACGCGGCGCTTCAACTTTAATCATGGATATCCAAGGCGCAGCATCACGCTTACTCATTGTATCCATAGCCCAAGCCGCCTTTAAACAAAGCAAGCGCGCTTGTTCAATTTTAATACGAGCCTCAGCAATAATATCGAAGTTAGCCCCAAGGAATGCGAGCTGCTTACCAAAGGCTTCGCGCTCTAAAGCACGTTTACATAAAAGCTCAAGAGCTTTCTCTGATTGACCAATGGAACGCATACAATGATGGATACGGCCAGGTCCAAGGCGGCCTTGGCTCACTTCAAAGCCTGCGCCCTCACCTATAAGCAGAGCATCGGCAGGAATACGGACATCCGTAAAACGGATATGCATATGACCATGCGGGGCATCGTCATGACCGAACACCATCATAGGACGGATAATTTCAACACCCTTTAGGCCTGCTTCAACAACAAACATAGAATGTTGCTTATGTTTTGAGCGGCTCTCGTCAGGTGTTTTAGCCATCAAGATATAAACTTTACAGCGAGGGTCACCCGCGCCTGAAGACCAATATTTCTCCCCGTTAAGAACCCACTCATCGCCATCTTTAACAGCAGAGAACTCAAGGTTTGTGGCATCAGAGGATGCAACATCAGGCTCAGTCATAAGATAGGCAGAGCGTATCTTACCTTCGAGGAGGGGTTTTAGCCATTTTTCTTTATGGCCTTTGGTACCGTAACGTTCCAGCACTTCCATGTTGCCTGTATCAGGCGCAGAACAATTCATCGCTTCGGATGCAAGGTGAACCCAACCTAATTCTTCAGCAACATAGGCATATTCAACAGTCGAGAGACCATACCCTTCTTCTGAATCAGTTAGCCAAAAATTCCACAAACCACGTTTACGGGCTTCATTCTTCACAGTGTCCAGTATTTCCAATTGACGTTCGGAATAATCAAACCGTCCGCCGGGGGCTGTGCCCACTAACGCGTGGAACTCATGGTCCAAAGGCGCTACAAAATTACGAGCAAAGTCACGAATTTTTTCAACAAGCGGAGCTACCCGTTCACTCATTCCAAGGTCCATTGTCATAATCTCTTCATCTCTTCTTTAAAGTGTGCCTGTTTTTATTTTATAGCGCGCTAGATTACCAAGCGCGGCTGTCATTGCTCCAAATTCTTTGAAACGCGGATTGTCTGTTTGGCCGCGGTGATAGCGAGCGTAAATTTGTTGTATAATAACAGCTAAGCGCCAAAGGCCATAAACATAATAGAATTGAAAGCCAGATGCATCTGCCCCTGTACGCTCAACATAAAAATCTAGTATTTCCTGACGGGTCATCATGCCTGGCGCCATGCTTGGCTGCCGAACCGTAAATTTCATAAGGTCTGGGTCATCTGCCTGAACCCAATATGCGAGCGTATTTCCTAAGTCCATCATAGGATCGCCAAGAGCCGAAATTTCCCAATCTAAAATCGCTTCTATCTGAGTCGGGTCGTCTACTTTCAATATACAATTATCTATACGGTAATCACCGTGGATAACAGCAGCGCCGCGTTCCGAGGCTGGCATGTTATCTACCAACCACTGTTGAACATCTTCAAATTTTTCGATGTCATCGGTCCAACTTTTTTCAAACCGGCGGTTCCACCCTAAAATTTGTCTTTCGACGTAACCTTTGGGTTTACCAAATTCGCCGAGACCAACAGCTTGATAATCAACCTTGTGCAAATCGACTAAGGATTGGAAGAAATTCTCACAAAGCTGACGGCCCTCTGTTGCAGACCAATTCCAGTCTGTTGGTATTTCCGTATGTATGAGGTGACCTTCAGACCGGTCCATCACATAAAATTCTGTGCCTATAATTGAAGTGTCTTTTGTATAATAGAGCGTAGCCGGAACAGGGACATGCCCTTTAAGCGCGCTCATGACGCTATATTCACGGTTCATATCATGCCCTGATTTTGGCTTATCGCCAAAAGGTGGACGGCGTAAAACAAGCCTGCGCTCGGGGTAATCCAAAGCATATGTCAGATTAGACGCACCAGATGCATATTGCGTAACAATAGCCTTCCCCGTTAACCCTGGCACAGCGTCTTTCAATACAGCGTCTATAGCCGCCATATCTATCTCTTCGCCGCTGCGGACATCAACTGTTGGGTTTTCTGAGCTCATTAGATGATGGCTCCGCCATCAACAACCATTCCCTGCCCTGTAAAGTAACTGGCTTCGTCTGACACCATATAAAGGATTGATCCCACCATCTCTTCAGGTTGAGCCATGCGTTTAATTGCAAGGTTTTCATTCATATACTCTTGCATTTTTGGATCAGCTTTAAGCGCAGCTGCAATTTTAGTATCTGTGAAGCCCGGCAAAAGAGCGTTCACACGAATACCGTGATCGCCATATTCTTTCGCCATACCTTTCGTCATATTGATAATGGCTGCTTTTGTCATACCATAGATGACGCGCCCTAAACCGGGTTGAATACCATCGACTGATGCAACGTTTACAATCGCTCCGCCGCCGCTTTTTATCATCAGAGGAATTGACTTGGCGGAGAGGTAATACGGTCCCTTAACATTGACATCCATAGTCTTGTCATAGGCCCCAACAGGCGCTTCATGCGCTGGGCCATAATAAGGATTAGTCGCGCCGTTATTGACAAGAATATCCAGACGACCATATTCCTTAGCAATCATAGCAACCACTTTATCATGATCACCGAGTTCGCCCAGATGAAGTTCCGCAGAAATAGCCTTTCCGCCTTTTTCACGAATGGCCTCAGCAACCTTTTCGCAATCGCCTTGTTTGCGACTTGAACACACAACTGTTGCTCCGTGTTCGGCCAGACCATGCGCGACCGCTTCGCCAATACCGCGGCTTGCACCCGCAACGAGGGCGACTTTTCCAGTTAAATCAAATCTTGCCATTATGCTCTCCTATGATGGCAACTGGTCATTGCCGATTTTTTGTTTGAGTTTATTCATACCCGCGATGTAGCGCTCATAATCCATAGCTTTATGCTTGAAATATTCTCCAACAACAGGGTGTGATAGCACAAGAAAGCGTTCTTCATCAATCGCTATACGAAGAGCCTCTGCAACGTCAGACGGCTCCAACAGGCCATCTTGATGCCCTTCGGCCATAGCCATGCCTTTCGTCATATTTGTTCGTACATATTGTGGGCAAATACAGTGCGTTTGAATACCATGGTCCCAGTGACGAATTGCCAGAGATTCCGCAAACCCAACGGCGGCATGTTTCGTTGCCGTATATGATGAACTTCCGATCTGCCCCAGCAAGCCAGCCGCAGAGGCCGTTATTACAAACCGACCTGAACCGCGTATTTTCATATTGGGAAGTAGCGCGCGGGCTGCATAAACGCCGCCCATCACATTTACGCCCCAACTAAGCTCCCACGATTCATTAGATGCCCCAGCAGCATGACCTGGGTCGCCAAACCCAACACCTGCATTTGCGACAAAGACGTCAATAGGTCCATTGATGGCCTCTGCTTGATCAATGAAGTCAATGACAGCGGCCTCTTTGCTAACGTCGCAAGCAAAGGCGCTGCCGCCTATCTCCTTCGCCGTAGCCGTGGGCGCCTCAAGATCACTAACGGCAACTTTCGCTCCGTTAGCTGCAAACATTTCTGCGATAGCGCGGCCAATACCGCCGCTTGCGCCTGTGACGGCGATAGATTGATTTTTAAACATGAAACTTATTAGCAAGGCTATTTCAATGGAGTAAAGCGTTATATGCAATTAGTTGCATATTTCCATGACTGAACGGCTCCAGTCCTAAAATAGACGTCTTCGAACCTCAATATTTCACCATTGGTTTAGGCGCTCTATCCCCGAACCACCATAAGGTTGCTGCCGTCGCCGCGAATACGGCGGCTTCTACGATTGCGCCGTTTTGCGTCACAGCAAATATCCATCCCGTTATGAGCCAGAGCAAAAGAGTAAGAGTGGGCCGTACAAGGCGCAGTGTGTTTATCACCCACTGGCTCGCGGCGCCAAGCGCAGCATCAGCATTAATAGAAGCAGCCAACCCTTCCCATGAGCCTTGTTGCCCAGCAAGCGCCAATTCCATTTCAGTCTCTTGAGACTTCGCCAGAATTTGCAATTCATGAAGTTTATATTCATGCCCCCAACGCAAAGCTTCTTGTTTGAAGCTTTGTTGACGTTCAAAATATCCGGCGGCTCTGCCAAGCGTGGTGCCTATAATACCAAAGACACCACCTGCGACGGCGTCTAAACCTAGTCCAATTATATCTGCCATAAGTCCTCTGCTTTCTGGCCGCCATACCAATGACGGGGGCGTCCAAGATCAATGTGAAGAAAAGTTTGATAAAAACCAAACCCATGAAAGCCTGCGTTTTTACAGACCTGGAAAAGAGCCTTTCGGTCATGCCCTATCAAAGAAATATCTACCGCTAATTTCAGGTGTTGAGATAATGGCGCCCCGCCAACACGGGCATTATGTAGACTGCACCTGTGCCCAGAGAGAATATGAAATGGCTGCGTTGACACATGTCGGGCGTCTTGCAACCGATCTAAAAACTCGGGCCAAAGGTACATTTCTTGACAATGATGACAGGTAAATTCTTCATAGGAAAAATTTGGCCACCTCTTTGACACCCAAAAATGAGTATGAAGTGTAGATTTAGAATCAAAAGGTCTCAACATAGCTCAAGATAAGAGTCTTGAAATAAGTGAGGATGAAAATAAAAAAACCCGCCGTAAAGGCGGGTTTAGTAAATTTATAATTGAGGATTAACTCAAAGCATTAGCGCTTACTTTTTCTTAGCAATCGCTGGAGCCGCTTTCATTGCACGTGGTTTACCACCTGCAGCTAAAACGCCGCCCTGCTTAACCCATTCGTCGCGAGCAATACGGCCTGGGAATGAATCAATCACGCCTTCAACCATTTTTACATCCGCCGCTTTCCATGCTCCGATTTGACGGAAATAGTAGATACCTTTGGAGTTCAAATCTTTTTCAAACTTTGGACCAATACCTTTAATCAGCTTTAGATCATCAGGCTTACCGTCAGTTGGACCATCCGTGTATAACACTTTTGGCTTTTGATTATCTACGGCCTTTGGCTTTGCTTTAGCTTTAGCTTTTGGCGCGGATTTCATTGCACGTGCCTTACCACCAGTCGCCAAGCCTTTGGCTTGTGGAACCCACTCATCACGGTCAATACGCCCAGGGAATGAATCGATAACGCCTTCAACCATAGTTACATCTTTGGTTTTCCAAGCTGCGATTTGACGGAAGTAATAGATACCTTTGGAGTTCAAATCTTTTTCAAACTTTGGACCAATACCTTTAATCAGTTTAAGATCATCAGGCTTACCGTCAGTTGGACCATCTGTGTATAACACTTTTGGCTTCGCCTTAGCGGCCGCTGTTGGCTTAGACCCTGCAGCCATTGTAGGTGCAGCTTTCTTAGCAGTAACTTTTTTAGCTTTTGACTTAGGCGCCTCAGCAACACGGCCTTCAAGATACTTAACGCGAGCCGCTAAGTAACGGTTGCGCCATTCAAGAGCGTATGTTTCATCATCGTCGCCATTTGAAGCAGCGCTATTTGAAGCCCCACCTTTTGAAGCCCCAGCTTTTGAAGCAACAGCAGCTGTTGCTGATAAAGCAGTCGCCCCCGCTGCTGCTGCAGCAAGTTTTCCTTTAAGGCTTGTAACTTCTCCGTCACGTGTTGAAACACGGCCTTCAAGTTCTTGTACACGTCCACGAAGACTATCCGCTTCTGCGCGCAGAGCGCCTTCACCTTCAATTGAAAGGTCACCCGCTTGCATTTTACCGCGGAAAAACAACCAACCTAGGAATAAACCAAGAAGGCCGAATAAAAACGGGATTAACCACCCAAAACAGGCGATGTAACTAATTATACCATTAAATAATAACATTGTAATGTCCTCCTTATTTGGACTGTGTCACGACGAATTCGATACGGCGGTTAAGGGCTTTACCCTCACGCGTCGCATTGTCTCCGATTGGCTTGACTTCACCAAGACCGATTGCTTGCATACGCTCACGCGCAATACCATTTTGTGTTAAATAGGCGACGACCGTATTGGCGCGTGCCTCTGAAAGACGTTGATTATAATCTGCTGAACCATCTGAATCTGTATGGCCTTGCACATTAATACGAAAAGCAGAACACTCTTTAGCGACAGTCGCTAAGGAATTTAGAAGGTCAAAACTTTGAGCTCCCTTAATGTCAGCTTTGTTAGTTTCAAAATTAATTTTCTTACCAACCTTAACATCGTCTAGTTTTTTCTGACACGTACCTAACGTTTGAGTAGCAGGAACAGTAATTTTTGAACCGCCGTCATAATTAGATAATCCAGATGCGCGTGCCGCAATTGAATCACGAATATCTGTTGAAGATGTCGTGCCTGTAATTACAGAACTCTTATCTTTCATCGAGAAACTACCTGTATCAAGACTGTTTAGATCGTCGATGTTTTGAGATAATACATTACCCCAACCTGCATTAGGAGAGCCTGGAGCGATACGAACCGTTCTGTCAGTGACCTTATTCGGAAACAAAGCATTTGCTTGCGCCAATACAGCTTCACGCTCTTCTTCGTTACGCACAAAACCATCAAGAAGCACATTTCCGTCTGCATCCTTAACCGCATTAAACGTATAAGGAGATTGATCAGCCACTGCTTTTAATGACATGTTGTTTTTTACTTTGTGCCACTTTTTTTGTTTAGCAAAGAAAAACTTTTTGCTATCATTACAGGTCGAACACTCAGTGTTTTCAGCAATACTTTTGGCGTTAGCCATTTCAGCATCTGTTTGCGCAACCCCCGTTAACGTGGCAACATTGCCACTCATTTTCACTTCTGCGTTAGACCCAGCGCTTGTTAAAGCATTTTGGATATCTTCCCCCATTGCGGTTGACCTTTTAGGTGCCGTAAATAAAGTCCACACAAGCGATACAATGGCGAGAATAATAATCCCCTTCAACCATTTCGCTCCCATAACATTCCTCCATAGAAATTTGGCAAGTCAAATAGACTCGATTAAAAGTATTAACGGATTGGTGAGTTAGTAGCAATGAAGCAAATTAACTTTTTTTACCGTTCATTATACATTCATAATAAAATTACAGTGAGTTTAAAAAAACAGAAATTAAAGTTATCTAATTAGTAGAAACTCGTTTTTGAGCAGCGTCATATTCCACCTTAAACTGGTCAATAATGTCCTGCATAGCCGGTGCGTCACTTACGCTACCAACACCCTGCCCAGCCCCCCATATATCTTTCCAAGCTTTTGCTTCGGTATTACCACCCGACCCAAAGTTCATGCTGTCCTTACCTGCCGTGGGAAGATTGTCAGGATCAAGCCCTGCTTTCTCAATAGACCCGCGCAAGTAATTTCCATGAACCCCTGTGAAGAGAGATGAATAAACAATATCTTCTCCAGAAGATTCAACAATTTCGTCCTTATAGCCCTGCTCTGCATTGGCTTCTTTGCACGCAATAAAACGCGTTCCGATATAAGCCAAGTCAGCGCCAATGGCTAATGCCGCAGCAACAGACCCGCCCGTTGCTATGGAACCAGATAACAAAAGCGGTCCATCATGGAACTGGCGTATCTCAGGAATGAGGGCAAAAGGCGATAAACGCCCTGCATGACCGCCTGCGCCGGAACAGACTGCAATTAATCCATCAGCGCCCATAGACAAAGCTTTTTTAGAATGGCGAATATTGACCACATCATGGAGAATAATACCGCCATAACTGTGCGCGGCATCATAAACAGCCTGATTGGCTTGAAGGCTTGTAATAATAATGGGAACTTCGTGTTTCGTACAAATTTCTGTGTCGTGCTCCAACCGGTTATTAGAGGCATGGCAAATTTGATTTACGGCAAAAGGCGCGACTTTTTTATCAGGGTTATCTTTCTGGTATTCTTCAAGTTCCAGCTTTATCCTAACAATCCACTTTTCTAACTCTTCCGCAGGACGCGCATTTAGCGCAGGGAAAGACCCTACAATTCCTGCTTTACACTGAGCAATAACAAGCTCGGGTCCCGAAACAATGAACATTGGCGCCGCAACAATAGGCATTTCAAGATTTTGCAGAATTGGAGGAAGTGACATGAGTAATCCTTTAAAGAGTTCTTTTAGTTATATATGCAATTATATGCATATGAGCGGAAGTCTAGGAAAAACTCGCTAGTCGCCGAACAAACTAACAGCCGTCGCTGTCATAGTCTCGACTCCGACGGGAATAGCTTTTGCTGCATTTGGTTTGAAAAACGGAGAATGCAGAGATGGCATGGACTTCCCTGCCTTTTTAGCTGCCTTAACCTCTAGAGGGTCAGCAGCACCTAACCAATATATCAATCCAGGGATTTTAGGATTAACGCGGCCATAGCGTCCAAAATCCTCCCCGCCCATGACAGGATCAGATGCAATCACTTGCGAATTACCAATGACCTCTTTCATGACAGTCATCGCTTTTTGCGCTAACTCTGGGTCATTAAAGGCAGCTGGCGTATATTCATCTTTAATCTCAACGAGTGGCAATTTGTCATCAGGCAAGCCTGCAACGCGGCCCATATTCTCAGATATACGCGTGATAGAGGCAAGTAACTTGTCTCGCGTTTCATCAGAATAAGATCGCACAGTCAGCTGCAGTTTAACTTCTTCGCCGATAATATTATGCTTTGTTCCGCCGTTAATCGCGCCGACAGTGACCACAGCAGAATCTTGAGCCGCAACTTCACGGGACACGATAGTTTGTAGAGCCAAAACAATTTGAGATGCGAGAACAACCGGATCTTTAGTCGTTTGAGGATAAGCCCCATGACCACCTATGCCGCGTACTGTAATATCAACTGAGTCGACATTTGCGAGCGCATATCCAGACGTAATACCGACCATGCCTGCTGGCATGGCAGAATTTGCATGCAAAGCGAGGTTATAATCAGGACGCGGAAATTTTGTAAAAAGCCCGGCCTTAAGCATATCTTTCGCCCCATGACTAATCTCTTCAGCGGGTTGCAGGATCATCACAAGTGTACCAGACCAAAGGTCTTTATTTGCGACAAGTTCTTGCGCGGTTCCCAAAAACGTCGTCATATGTATGTCATGACCGCAAGCATGCATAACAGGCCATTCTTTACCAAATCTGTCTTTCTTTATCACTTCACTGGCAAATGATAAACCCGTCGCCTCTTTAACAGGTAACCCATCCATATCCGCACGTATCATAATCGTCTTGCCAGGCCCATTTTTCATAATAGACACGACCCCCGTTCCGCCAAACTTTTCAGTTACATCAAAGCCAAGCCCCTTCATACGTTTCGCTAGAAATGAAGCCGTCTCTGTTTCCATACTAGAGAGTTCAGGATTTGCATGAAGATGCTTATAAACATCCATAAGTGTTTCAGCCTGCGCATTTGCGCTCAAACACATAACCGCACCCAAAAGTGCCGCCGTTTTAAAAACAGTCTTCAATGTTATTCTCCTCTAAAATTCGTATCGGTTTCTGATGCAAGCCACATCATCACAGTGAAAGCGGCAACATTTTGCGCAATTTCATCTGCATCGATTTTATCAAATGTATCATCTGGTGTGTGGTGCAGGTCAAAATAATCTGTTCCGTCTTGCTGAAAACGCATAGCAGGAACGCCTTGCGCAAACATTGGCCCAATATCGGGCCCGCCATTTGTTGCGGCGTCAACAAAAGGGATCCCCATTACATCAGCCATATCCCGAACAACACTTTCGCCTGACTTTACACTAGCTTTAACTTCATAGGCTGGTTTAGCGCCAAAATCCGATTCCGTTGCGAGGACATGTTTGTCTAAATCCGTGTCTTTATGTGCTTCGACATAAGCATACCCTCCAAGGAGGCCAACTTCTTCCGCCCCGAAAGCAACGACGCGCAATGTTCTTTTAGGCTTTAGGCCGCTTTCTATAATCACTTGAGCAGCGCCAGCAGATATTCCAATCCCAGCTCCATCATCAATTGCTCCTGTTCCAAGGTCCCAAGAATCGAGATGGCCACCCACTAATACGATTTCATCAGGACGTTCAGAGCCAATAATTTCGCCTATGACATTACCAGACTGTCTATCACCCAACCATTTTGGCGTGAGAGTCATTTTCAGAGTAACCGTTTGCCCGCGTTCCAAAGTCCGTTCTAACTGATCAGCATCTGGTGCGGATAAAGCCGCTATCGGAATTTTTTTTACGTCTTCTGCATAACGCATCATACCCGTGTGCGGGAAACGGTGGCTATCTGTTCCGACAGATCGAATAACAACCGCGATAGCGCCGCGTTTTGCAGCTTCTGTCGCACCCTGACGACGTTTTTGATTAGCAGGACCGTACCCTGCCCCATCAGGAGCCTTTTTCATCCGCCCAGAAATAAAGACGACTTTCCCCTCAAGACCTCCAGCTGGCGCATTCTTTAATGCCTCAAATGTTGGGAAATAAGCAATCTCAGCCTCTATCCCATCAGCAGGCGTTGCAACGGACCCCCCAAGTGATGTAATGTAAAGTGGCTGAGGGAACGGCGTCACAATTGAAGCGGTTTCAATACCGCGTTCCCAATAAGGCATAGTAAACGGTTCAATCCTTACATTTTGCAGACCAATCTCTTTAAACTTCGCCACAGCCCATTCTCTTGCCAAGGCTTCTTGCGGCGACCCGCCAACCCGAGGACCTATTTCTGTCGTAAGGCTTTCGGTGATATCATAAGCATGAGTGCCGGCTATGGCCGCATTGATTAACTTGTCGACTTCAGGGCTACGTTTGACTTTTGAAACCACTTCCGAAGTCGATGCCGCCGCTTTATCAAGCTGTGTTGAAACGTCGGAACATCCTACCAAACAGGTAGTTGCTAACAGAGAGATGAGAAAAGAGCGCATAGTTTACCTTTTAATTTATTGCCCCTATGATTAGACACAGCCAATGAGTTTTCAATAAAAAAGAAAAAAATGGGGAATTGTTATGACACGTCTTGGATTATTACTACTAAGCGCCCCGCTCGTATTTCTTGCGTGCTGCGAAGCGACAGTAGCGCCGAATACCGAAGCGAAGCCGCCTGTTGCCTCCGCAGCCGATATAGGACGACGCATAGAACGTCTCTCATCAGATGAATTTGAAGGCCGCGCGCCAGGCACACCCGGAGGAATCGCCGCCTCACAATATATTGCTGATGAGATGAAGGCCGCAGGTCTTATTCCAATGGGTACTAATAAAACTTACTTTCAGCCCGTAAAGCTTACAGAAACAAAAGTTCTGCCATCATCATCCCTGCGCATAAGCAAAGGTGACGATGTCCTGATGGAGGCTGACCAAACAACCAATTCTGTTTTTTGGACAAAACGCTTAGACGAGACTCAAGTCATCACAGATAGTGATGTCGTATTTGTTGGCTACGGTGTTGTCGCCCCAGAATATGATTGGAATGATTATGCAGGCATGGACGTAAAAGGCAAAACCGTTGTTATGCTTGTTAATGACCCTGGCTTTGCATCTGGTGACGAAACGCTCTTCAAGGGTAATGCCATGACCTATTATGGCCGATGGACATATAAATTCGAAGAAGCAGGCCGCCAAGGCGCGGCAGCAGCAATTGTCATACATGAAACCAAACCTGCCAGCTATGGCTGGGATGTTGTCTCTGGCTCATGGACTGGGGCGCAATATGACCTTGTCCGTCCAGACGGCGGAGCGTCGCGGACTAACATTGAAGGGTGGTGGCATAAGGATACGGCAGAATCTCTCTTTAAAGCGTCTGGCCTCGATTACACAAAGATGAAAACTAAAGCCCTCGAAAAAGGTTTTAAACCCGTCGTCATGGACGGCCTCACGTTAGAGGCCACGCTAAACCAAGAAATCAAAACGGTTGAAAGCCGCAACGTGGCTGGCGGCGTGATAGGCACTAAATATCCAGACGACTATATCCTTTACATGGCCCATTGGGACCATCTTGGAAAAAACGAAAATGCGCTGGGAGACGATAAAATTTATAATGGCGCAGTAGATAACGCTACAGGGACTGCGGCAATAATTGAAATCGGAGAAGCCTTCGCTCAGCAGGGTGCGCCTGAACGTTCTGCAATTTTTGTCGCTGTTACAGCTGAAGAATCTGGGCTCTTAGGTTCTGCCTATTATGCAGAAGACCCCTTAGTTCCATTAAAGAATACAGTCGCAGGCATTAATATCGACGGCGTTCTTCCAACGGGAAAAACTAAAGACATGAAGGTTATTGGCTTTGGTGCCTCAGAACTAGAAGACCGCTTAAAGATAGTTCTCGACAAACGCGACATGTATATCGTGCCGGATGATAAGCCAGAGGCAGGATATTACTACCGTTCTGATCACATCAGTATCGCCAAGAAAGGCGTCCCCATGCTTTATTCAGACACAGGAAATGATCATGTCATTAACGGCCTCACATTTGGCGAAGACTTTGCCAAAACATATACAGAAGAACGTTATCACAAGCCCTCGGATGAATATGATAATAGCTGGGATCTCAAAGGCTTAGAGCAAGCTTCTGAAATATGGTTTGAGCTGGGTTACGGCATTGCAAACTCAGAAGACTGGCCAAACTGGTATGAAGGTACTGAGTTCCGCGCCCTTCGTGATGAAATGAGAAAATAATGCAAACAGTTACGAGTCAACTTATCTAGCAATTAGCCCATATGGTAATAAATATAAAATTTTTGGCGAAAACATCGCCAAATCAAGACCCAAACCTTTGGCTATCTTTATTTCCAAATAGAGATCCCATAATAGGCGATTGCCACTTTCACTTTGACTTAGATTATCAGACTTATGATTGGTTGGTGGTTTACGAAGGTCTCCCCCCTTTATCTAATGAGAAGAAAATAAATCGTAGTGAAAACCTTAATTGCGCCCAAGAAAATACGCTTTTAATTACGACAGAGCCGTTCTCTATTCGTATAGACGGCCCGCATTTTTTAAAACAATTTGGCCATGTGCTCACGGCAAAGCACCCCAAGCTCGTCAAACATCCTAGACAGATACAACAAACGCCACCCCTACGCTGGTTTTATGGCCGTCCTATGTCAGAAGGTGACGATAAGTATTTAGATGTAGATTTATTTATGTCTCAAAATGAAATTCCAAAAAAATATGATTTATCAACAGTTTGCAGCAACAAACGCATGCAACATACTCTCCATGCACAACGATATGACTGCGTAATGGAACTCAAAAAACGTCTGGGCGACGACCTAAGTTTATTCGGGAGAGGTATAAACCCCATTTCCAATAAAGCGGAAGCGATGGATGATTTTCGTTACCATATTGCAATTGAGAACCATATCGAAACAGACCATTGGACAGAAAAGATAGCAGACTGCTTCCTGGCATATTGTCTTCCTTTCTATTATGGTCCTCCTAATATCAGCGAATATTTTCCTGCGAATTCAATCATACCTATCGATATTTTTGATATAGACGGAACAGAAGTCATCATTCGAAAAGCAATAGCAGGCGGCGAATATGAAAAACGCCTGCCCGCAATCAAAAAAGCCCGTGAACAGGTGCTAAATGAATATAACCTTGTCAATGTTATCGCGAATATTGTTCAAGCCAAACACAATACTGAACCGCCTCAAAAAAACAGAACTATTCATGGCCGCCATATTTTCCGCAAAAAACACCCTGTGAAAACCTCTTTAGATGCAATCCATCGTTTACGGTTTAAAAATGGTTAAAGTTTTCCCCATTAACGCGAACTTAGTGGGAATTCGTCATAGTTTTCCTCTATTCTATTCGTAAACATAGATTACATAAAAACTTTATCTGGGATTACTTATGAGCGGCATATCAAAAGCATTTAAATACGGCTTAATCGCGACTACGACGGCGATAGGTACTTTGGTCCTAACAACACAAGCATTCGCCGAAGATGGCCCGGCAGGAACAGTAGGCGACCAAGTCGCAAAATTTCGTCAATTAGGCACAGAGCTTCCAACCGCAAATATCTTTCGCAATGCTGCTGGTGCGCCCGGTCCCGCCTATTGGCAACAACAAGCCAATGTGAACATTGACGCCGCGCTCGATGAAGACGCAAAACGCATCATTGCCTCTATGGAAATCGATTATGTCAATAACTCCCCCGATAAACTCAATTACATTTGGCTTGCCCTAGATCAGAATCGTTTCAAAGATGGCTCGCTTGCCCGCGAGTCGACAATCGCATCTGCGGCTGGCTCACGCCGAGGCGATGGGAAAGCTGGTTCAGACCGCGTGAGTTTTGGGACCATGCGTTATCAGCAAGCGATGCAAGACCGTGAATATGGGTTTGAATTCACATCTGTCACAGATGCCGAAGGCGAAGAGTTAACATACATCATCAACGACTCCATGATGCGCATTGACCTCCCTGAAGGCTTAGAACCTGATGCGCGTTTCGGTTTCAAAATAGACTGGGAACATAATATCATAGACGAAGAAGCCGTTGGTGGCCGCGGCGGTTACGAGTGCTTTGACGCAGAAGACGAAGACGGCAATTGCATCTTTGGTCTCGCGCAGTGGTTCCCGCGCATGGCGGCCTATACTGATTACACGGGTTGGCAGAACAAGCAGTTCCTCGGACGTGGTGAATTTACACTCGAATTTGGCGACTACACTGTAAACCTCAACGTTCCAAGCGATCACATTGTAGCGGCAACAGGTGTCCTCCAAAACCCACGCCAAGTCATGACCGCGAAACAACGTAAGCGTATGGACGAAGCCAATTCAGACAAACCTGTTTTCATCGTCACACCAGAAGAAGCCGAAGAGAACGAAAAGTCCAAAGCCTCTGGCACAAAAACATGGCGCTTTGAAGCTGAGAATGTACGGGACTTCGCATGGTCAAGCTCGCGTAAATACATCTGGGATGCGATGATCCACGAACAAGAAGATGATAAAAACCCAACTGTGACAGCGATGAGCTTCTACCCAAAAGAAGCCAATCCGATTTGGTCACAATATTCAACACAAGCCGTTGTTCACACAATGGATGTCTATTCTAAATTCTCATTCCCCTACCCTTACCCGACAGCCCAATCTGTCAACTCATGGGAACGCGGCGGGATGGAATATCCGATGATTACCTTTAATGGCTATCGTCCATATGAAGATAAAGATTCAAAAGAAATGGTTTACTCACGCGGCGTAAAATACGGCCTCGTCGGTGTTATCATTCACGAAATCGGGCACATCTATTTCCCTATGGTGGTCAATTCTGATGAGCGCCGCTGGACATGGATGGATGAAGGCTTGAACAGCTTTCTTGAATATCTCGCAGAATATGAGTGGGAAGAGAACTTCCCGATTACGCGCAACGGACAGCAAAACCCGCTAGATGATATTACGCGTTACATGACAAGCTCAAACCAAGTCCCTATTATGACGCAATCAGATAGCGTGCTTCAATTTGGCCCCAATGCATATTCCAAACCTGCCGCCTCTCTTATTGTTCTGCGCGAAACCGTTATGGGCCGCGAGCTTTTTGACTTTGCTTTCAAAGAATACGCGAACCGTTGGAAGTTCAAACGCCCAACCCCTGCTGACTTCTTCCGTACCATGGAAGACGCCTCCGCTGTTGACCTCGATTGGTTCTGGCGCGGATGGTATTTCGGAACGGACCATGTTGATATGGCCATTAGCGATATGCGCGAGTACACGATTTCATCTGGGGACCCTGAGCAAGAGTTTGATAAAGACCGCGAAGACGACATTCGTGATCGCCCTGAAAATATCACGCAGCGCCGTAACCGCGAAGAAGGCATTAAAACCCGTCTTCAGCGTTTTGATGATTTGAACGATTTTTATAACGAAAATGACAGATTTGCGATCACCAATAAAGACCGCAACAAATTTGCTAAATTCGAAAAAGGTCTTGATGGTTGGGAGAAAGAGGTCTGGGAACGTGCCCAAGAAGATGGTAATTACCTTTACTTTGTTGACTTTAAAAACCACGGCGGCCTTATATCGCCTCTGCCTTTGAAGCTAACATATACGAATGGCGACACAGAAGACATGATGGTTCCAGCTGAAATTTGGCGCCGTAATAGCGATGCTGTCACAAAACTTATCATTCGCAAGAACCGCGTGAAGTCGATTGAACTCGACCCCGCCCATCAAACGGCAGATGCGGATTATAGCAATAATAGCTTCCCCCCTGTTATGCATACGGGCCGTCTTAAAATGTACAAATCTGACTTTAAAAAGAAAAGTATGATGGCTGATATGTTAACCGAGCTTAAATCTGAAGACGACGACAAAGATAAGCCCAAAGGTTCAGATAAGGATATGCCTCTTGAAGATGGCGCTAAATCCAAAGACAATTCAAAAGCCATAAAATCAGATAAGGTAAAATCTGATAAGATGAAATCTGAAAATGTGACATCTGAAAATATGACATCAAACTTAGATGAAATGGACTCAGGCAATATAGAGTCAGATAAAATGGCCCCTGATAATAAAAAATCTGACACAAAGAAAAACTCTCTGCGCCGTACGCTTGAAAAGATGATGGGAAAAAAATAGCCCCATTATGATCTCATCTATGATTACAAAACGTAAAACACTTATGCTTTTAGGGGCTGGAGCCGTTTCGGCTCTGCCCCTTCCTGCATTTGCACATGATCAAAAAACGACGCTTTCCAAAATTGACTGGAATACGGCTGATAAAGCGCTTTACGTCACCCATAGTTACCACATGCATGACGCTGAAACGGCGCTGGCGGCAAAGGGCATCATCAACAAACCAGACCTCACCTCGCTGCGCGCCCGCGCAAAACTGGCGCTGTATACACAAGAGCAGTTTAGGCTCTTTATGGGCGGCGCGGAAATCGAGCTTGAAATTCTGGGCGCAGAATTTGAAGGCCGCACGGTCTATGTCTATCAACAAGCCTTTTTGGATAAGAAGCCATCTGAGCTTTTGGTGTCGGCGTCGATGCTGCGCGAAATAATTCCGGGCCAAATAAACCACGTCGATAGCTGGCTTGCGCCGTCTGTTTACTCCCTAAAGTTCAGAGATGGCGACGGCCCGAAAAAGATACAGTCCTAAGTCTTTTTGAATAAGTCTTTTTGAATAACTCTTCCTCCTAAATAAAAATATACTTGCCTAAGCATAATTTCAGGGGCAGAATATTATCATGCTTACTGTACACCATTTGAATAATTCACGCTCACAGCGGATCCTTTGGCTTCTAGAAGAAATGGAAGTCGAGTATGAAATCAAACATTATCAACGCGATCCCGATACAAGCAAAGCGCCAGCAGAGCTAAAAGCGATACATCCGCTGGGTAAATCACCCGTGATTGAAGACGGCGATGACATTGTTGCCGAAACAGGCGCAATCATTGTTTATATTCTGGACAAATACGGCAAAGGCAAACTCCGCCCAGAACGCGGCACGCAAGAATATATCGACTATGTTCACTTCCTCCATTTCGCGGAAGGCTCCGCTATGTTGCCGCTGCTACTCGCGCTTTATACGGGTTTCCTTGGCGACGCTGCGGCCCCGATACAGCCCATGATTATGAACGAGATTAAAGGCGTTCTCGATTACTGCGAATATCGCCTCATCCGAAATGAGTATTTCGCGGGGGACAAATTAACTGGTGCAGACATTCAAATGATCTTCCCATTAGAGGCCGCAAAAGCGCGCGGACGTCTTAAAGGCTATGAAGCCTGTAATGAATTTGTTGATAAAATCCATAAACGCCCTGCCTACCTCAAAGCGCTAGAGCGCGGGGGTGACTACGCATACGGCCCTAAAAGCTAGCTCAAACGTGACTGCGATATTCCACCTTGCCTACCCTATTAAGGACAAAGAAGAGACTCGGCGCTTCTACACCGATATTCTCGGTTGCGCCCAAGGCCGCGAAGCCCAGACGTGGATTGATTTCGACTTCTTTGGTCACCAACTCAGTTTCCACGTCAAACCCGAAAGCTTTGGAACGGCTGAGGCCACCAACCCCGTTGACGGCAAAGATGTCCCTGTCCGTCATTTCGGCGCTATCCTAGAGTGGACGCAATGGCATAGCCTACGTGAGCGCCTCATCTCTGAAAACACAGCTTTCGTCATAGAGCCCTATATCCGCTTCAAAGGCGAAACGGGCGAGCAAGCGACGATGTTTTTCTATGACCCCAGCGGTAACGCCCTAGAGTTCAAAAGCTTCAAAGACCCCTCTCAGGTCTTTGCGGTTTAACCAAACATGCGTCATGGCTTGCCGCCAAGACAATGCGGTGGGCGTGAGGTTTAGGGAGGTTATGGGGGAGGATTGATAACGGATTGGGGCAAACAAGCCATTAGCTCAGAGGCTTAAGTCGCCCAAAGAAGGACGCACGCCAGTGTCCTTAAACGCCCAAAATAAGCCGCTGGTTAACTTGCGTAAATCCTCATTTTGAAAAAAGTTTTTTTCTGATACATGTGAGAGAATGTTTAATCGTATCTATGTTTTTTTAAACA
>JALZWM010000108.1 GCA_023300105.1 Hellea sp. | reverse complement strand
GTCTCAAAGGTTGTCGCAGCTTGATCCAAAAGCCTAACAGCTTCAGCACGGTCTCCGGTTTCTAATTTAAGAGACGCCGCGCGAACCAAAGATAAACCCGCATACCCCGCAGGGGCCTTATCCGCGATACCCAAAAACTCTTTAATTGCGGTACCTTGCTGACCTTCAGTCGCCTTATTAGAGGCCGCTACATAGCTTGCAGAGGTTGCACGCGCCGCTTTATCTTTTGCGAACTTACGGTATTCCAGAAACCCAGTTCCAGCCACAATTGCAATGATAACCGCCAATATATAAGGACCGTATCTTTTAAGCAGACGATTATACTCGTCTTTTCGAAGTTCTTCTTCGACTTCATTAATAAAATCGACCACAGGGGCACCTTTGAATCAGTTTGGCACAACGGCCTTAATTTTGCGGAACCTATCTCTATGCCCAACTATTCGCAACCGTTAACGGCATGAAGAGACGGTAAGATTTCAAGTCATTTTATAAAGGCTAAAGGGGATTAAGACTTATTTTTTAGTGAATTTATAGGTATTTGCATCACCTGGAAAACTTCGAGCCTTCACTTCTTTAGCGTAATCTTCAACAGCGCCCTTGACCATAGTTCTCATTTTTCCAAATTTTTTAACAAATTTAGGCACACGATCGAATAACCCCAACATATCTGGCGTCACTAAAATTTGACCATCACATCCCGCAGACGCCCCAATGCCAATCGTTGGAATAGAAACGGCTTTCGTCACTTTGTCGGCGATGTCTTGAGAAACACCCTCAACAACAACCGCGAATGAGCCTGCTTTATCGGCAGCAATCGCATTTGCAATAATTTCATCTTCAACCGCAAGTTCACGTCCGCGTGCGCGAAAGCCCCCTAAAACATTCATACTTTGAGGCCTTAGTCCTACATGGCTCATGACGGGAATACCGCGTTCAACAAGATAGCTAATTGTTTCAGCAGCGTATGAACCACTCTCAATTTTAACCGCCTGACATCCTGTTTCCATCATAACACGCGAGGCATTTTTAAAGGCAGTTAATGGACTATCTTCATAGGAACCAAACGGCAGGTCAACAACAACAAGGGCCTTTTGCGAGCCGCGCATAACCGCTTTGCCGTGCAATATCATCATGTCCAACGTAACACCGACAGTCGTTGTCAGTCCATGAACAACCATGCCGACGCTATCGCCGACTAAAATCAAGTCACAATGCTCATCCAAAATAGCAGCAGTCGGCGCATCATAAGCCGTCAGACAAACAATAGGATCACCCCCCTTACGCGCCGTAATTGCTGGCGCCGTCATTCTTGATACGTGGCTTTGTGCTGACATAATTTAATCCAAGCTCGCTCTCGGTATAAGAGCTCAGAGAAGATATAAGAGTCTTGAAGGCTCAGGGCAAGCTGTCAAGCAATCTTCGTTTTGTTTATAAATCAGCTAGTTGATCCATCGGAAAATCAAAGACCGCTTTTGCCCCGCCGCGTAGAAAATTTAAATGTGCGTCAGCCCGCGGCATGACAGAGAGCGCGTGATAGCGCGCTAGACTTGCCATATTTTCAGTCAAAGCATCACCAGCCAGCGCGCCGTTTGCCACCGCCTTAATCAAGAAAGCGCCTGAAATCACATCAGCAACCAGATTGAGGTAAGGCGTTGCACCAGCCAAAGCATTCGCGTCATCGGCATTCAACATTATATCCGTGGCTGTCTTCACCGTTTCGATACCATTTTTAAGGGCGTGAATACAGGCGTTCATATCCAAAGTCTCATTAGTTTTATTGGCCAAGATCAAAATAGCCTCAAGGTCATCAATCAGAGCCTTCATACCTTCCCCGCCATCGCGGCGAAGTTTGCGGCCAACAAGGTCCATAGCCTGAATACCGTTAGTACCTTCATAAATAGGCGCAATACGGCTATCGCGATAATGTTGCGCGGCGCCTGTCTCTTCAACAAAGCCCATGCCGCCATGAATTTGTACGCCGATAGAGCTCACATCAACGCCAGTATCTGAACCGTAAGATTTCGCGATTGGGGTTAGTAATGTCTCGCGTGTGTGAGAAGCTTTCCGCACATCCTCATCCTCGGCATGAACCGCCAAGTCACCCGCTGCCGCTGTCGCCATGCAAATAGCGCGAGCGCCAGCAAGACGTGCTTTCATATCTATTAAATTACGGCGCACATCAGGATGCGCAATAATGGGCGCGTCTGCCTCGGCATTAATTGCGCGGCCTTGAACGCGCTCATTGGCATAGATGAGCGCCGCTTGGTAAGCTCGCTCCCCAATCGCCACGCCTTGAACGCCCACGAATAAACGTGCTTCATTCATCATCGTAAACATGCAGGACAGTCCCCGGTTAGGTTCCCCGACAAGCCAACCCGTTGCCTTATTAAATTCCATCACACAGGTCGGTGACCCGTGAATCCCTAATTTATGCTCAAGCCCGATGGGTTTGAAACTATTGCGCTCACCAAGGTTACCTGCATCATCTACGAAGACCTTTGGACATAAGAAAAGAGATATCCCCTTTGAACCTTCAGGCGCATCAGGTAAACGCGCAAGAACGAGATGAATAATATTATCGGCGATGTCATGATCGCCCCATGTAATATATATTTTTTGTCCAGATATAGCATAGGTACCATCGCCATTATCGATAGCTTTCGTACGAACAGGCCCAAGGTCAGAACCCGCTTGTGGCTCTGTGAGGCACATAGCGCCGGTCCACTCACCGTTCACCATTTTTGGTAGATACTTAGCTTTAACATCATCGTTAGCATGAGCGTGGATAGCTTTTGCCGCACTTGAGGTCAGCATTGGACATAGGCCTAATGCCATATTCGCAGCATAAAACATTTCATCTGTTCCAGCTTTAACAACTTGTGGAAGCCCCATGCCGCCAATTTCGGGCGCAGTCGCAAGACTTAGCCATGCCGCGTCAACAAAAGCATCATAAGCTCCTTTAAACCCGGGTGAAGATTTTACATCATCTCCATCCAACGTTGCTGGGTTCTGATCTCCAGACCAATTGGTCGGTGCCCAAACATTTTCAGCAAAATCAGCTGCCCCGGAAAGAATATCGCTAATAAGATCTCGGTTGGTATCGGCAAAAGCTGGCGCGGCCAAAACCTCATCAATATCTACGGAATGATTGAGCAAAAATTCAATCGTGTTTTTTGGTGCTGTAAAAGTCATGTATGTCCTCAAATATTATGCATCTAATTGCATATCTAGACTGTAAAAATAAGGGTATAAATTGCCGCTATACTATTACGCCACCATCTGTCACTCTGAGTAAAGTTTCGAAAAGGTATTTATTATGGCCACTGGAGTTGTAAAATTTTTTAATCAATCCAAAGGATTTGGATTTATCTCACCCGATGATGGAAGCGCCGATGTATTCGTCCATATCTCGGCTGTCGAAGCCTCTGGTTGCCCCGCCCTGAGCGATGACATGAAAATCAGTTTTGACACTGAAGCCGACCCGCGTGGTAAAGGACCAAAAGCAGTCAATTTAGCACCGATTGTCAGCGTCTAAGCACATCACTCAAGAGGATTATCATGAAATTCACACATCTAGTTTTATTTGTATTCCCTCTTGCGTCTATGGCTCTGGTGTCTTGCGGAGGTGACGCGCCAAATACAACAGCTAAGCATGCGCCGCGTGCGACGACACCCGCGCCCATTGCGCAGGTGTCCGCAGAAATGCCTCCCATAGATAGAGGCGCAAAACTGTATAAACGCTGCAAGGCCTGTCATACTTTAAACCAAGGCGGGAAACATAAAGTTGGCCCTAATTTATGGGCTATTTACGGTTCTAAAGCGGGTTCGAAAGAAGGCTTCGCTTATTCTAAGGTTATGGCGGCATCGACCGTTATATGGGATGCAGAAACGCTCGATGCTTATATACAAAAACCGTCAGAATTCATGAAGGGCAACCGCATGAGTTTCATAGGTCTGAAAAAACAAGAAGATCGCGACGCGGTACAAGTCTATTTAAGGGCCAAGACAGCTCCATAATTTCAAGCTCTAATAACGCACCCAAGTACCAAGAGAGATACCACGTTCTCTAACAACATTTCGCCCTGAAAACGTTTCTTGAACGCCTATTTGCACCAGCCTATTAGGCTTGTACTCATAGACAAACGATGCTTTTAGCTTTGTTATCCTTTGGGGAGGTACAGAAAACCCATCTCGTGCAAAAGAGGTACGATTGGCATTAAAAAGCTGTCCTATAAATGTATATTTTTTAGCCGTCTTGACCCCCAAACTGAAATCAGTATGCCATTCATCAATATCATCAAAATTATCTGAACGAGCGGCAAGTTGGGCCTCATAAAAAAGGGTAAACTTTTCAAAAATTTTATTTTTTCCAATAAGTCCGCGAAGTTCAATACTATCATCAGGCCCGTTCACATCCAAAATGGAGTTCGGAGGACCGCCGCCTATAATATAACTGCCCTGTAAGGCAACGGCCAATCCTTGTGTCCGAGCTATCTGGTATCGTAAGCCTAGTTCAATATCGGCAAAGTCTGAAAAATTTATATCGCTTTGACTTCCAGATAATTGAATTGTTTGGTGGGCCCCATTTCCAACGAAGGCCCAATCCTTCGTAAGTCCATGCTCGATAAATACCCGCCCCTCGTTTTTAGAAAATGACAACATACCTTCATCAACTTCAATGTCGCTAAATGTAGAATTAGCGACACTATAGTCAAATGTTGAAATAATTTGTCCATCCCCAGGCGCAAAATTCCAAGCCCCAGCATGCGCCATTGAAACGGACCCTATCCATAACAACGTCATCAGCCCAAACTGGAAAAGATATTTGTATATATAAAGATAGTGAATTTCAAATTCCCCCGATTAGTTTTAATCTTTGCCTATAAGGCAAGTCAAATGCTATAATTTAAGAGTAACATGGAGAAACCCTTGGCTAAGCCTTCTAAAACAATGAAAAAGCTTGCCTTTGCGGCCAGTCAAAAGCCTTCTGCGCAAGACGCGCTTAAAACGCTCACAGCGCAATATGGTCATCATACCCCTTCCGAAGCTGATGCCATCGTTGCCTTAGGCGGAGACGGCTTCATGCTTCAAACATTACGCACCCATATACATCTCATTCGCAAAGGGTTGCCTATTTACGGCATGAATAAAGGCACGATTGGTTTTTTAATGAATGAATATAGCGAAATTGGCCTTCTTGAACGCGTGTCAAAAGCCGAAGAAACGACAGTCCGTCCCTTGAAAATGACGGCAACCGGCAAAGGCACTACATATGAAGAGCTCGCCTTTAATGAAGTCTCGCTTTACCGACAAACTCAGCAAGCGGCGCATATAAAAATATCTGTCGACGGAAAAACACGGTTAGAGCACTTAATTGCTGACGGCGTCCTAATTGCGACGCCTGCTGGGTCTACCGCTTATAATTTGTCAGCTCATGGCCCTGTTATCCCCTTAGGCGCACATATACTCGCGCTAACCCCCATTAGTGCTTTTCGTCCCAGACGTTGGAGAGGCGCGTTACTCAACGCTGATGCAAAAGTAGAATTCGAGGTCTTGAACAGTGACAAACGCCCGGTTGCGGCATCCGCCGATAATCAAGAAATTCGAAATATTGAAAAAGTAAGTATTGAACAAGACAGCCAAACATCTTTGACGCTTCTATTTGATCCAAATCATGGCCTAGGAGAAAAAATACTCCGCGAGCAATTTGCTTCCTAGCCTATTCAGATTTAGGGACCCTCGAAAATCAAATTTACTTTAAGATGCAAGTTCGACATCCGAAAAACCGTCGAGTACTTCCAAAAACCAAAGTTGTTCCGCTTCCGGAAGCTCGAATGGCAATGTAAGCACACGCTCAATCATAAGCTCTTGGAAAGAGCGGCGGTGATATGTTAGACCTGTTAATTCCAAATCTCTAAATATAGCACACGCGGCTCGAATAATTTGAGTTGAATTCTCATCTAACCCTACGCGATCGCACAATGCCTTTAGTCCAAATGGACCACCGTCATGGACCATAAGAACTGCTTTACGAATACCAACACCCGATAGCTGCGCGAGGGCTTGTTCTAAGAATCGTATCTGTCCACTACCAGCAGCTCTGATAATCAGTGACGTCGTTAAACGCCCTTGAGCATCAATCGCTTTCACTAAGCCAGATAAATCTTTGGCGACCCAAGACTGATCTATAAAGTCCAACAGCGCACGTTCTCGCGTGCGACTCGCCAAGTCAATAGCAAGAGAAATAGGAACAGAATGCTGTTTAACAAGTTGAACGGCAACGTCTTCGCTAACTAAGGTAATCATTTTTTCAACAATACGTGACGGAAGATCGCGCCGAGCGATCATACCTTTTTCAATCATTGCCTGGGCAATAAGATCATCATTTTTATATATGTCTAACATTTCGGAAGCCGTATCTTCTGAGATCAAGGCCCCATCATTTGCGGCAACTTCTGCAACGGCAGAACTATCTCCAAACCGAATAATCGCCTTCGCAACATGGTCACTTACGCTGATGCGTTTTGCAACAGCTATGGCCTTGGCCGCGGCCTTGGATTTCAAAATATCAACGAGATCTTGATCAGTAAATACAGGAGAATGCGTTAAAACAGGCACAGCAATTGTTTCGATATCCCTAGCAAGTTTAATTGCAATATCCCGTGGTAATTTTGGTGAGTTTTTCAAAGTCACAGCCAAGGCGCGCCGAACGAGCTCTGCACTATCTTGCGCAATATATTCCAAAAGCTTGTTAGAAAAAATACGTTCATGCTTTGAGAGCGCGTTATCGCGCATTTCTCTACAAATGCGTTGTGTTGCCAAAGCCCGAACGGTTTCATCTGGATGACGCACTGCCAGCCGAATATCTTCGACCTCTAAATGTATAAATTCAGCTTTTTCCATCATAGAACTAGTCATAACGCTTTATGGTAAACGAGATGTTAGTAAACTAAATCTTATTTCTCACCTTTAGCTTAGCCCAAAACTTAAAGTCCCCTTATTAAGCAATAAAAAGCCGCCTTGAGGGACCTCAAGGCGGCTATTACGTTGTTATAATGCAGGGTTTAAGCGAATAGATCATCCGTTGCGATGAATTCGAACGCCGCTGTTTGCGCGCCGCCAACACCAGGCTCAACGCCTGTGAAGATCAAGGCATCAATGTCATTGAGGGTATCTCTTCCCCAAATCGGGTGATCAACTGTGATAGATCCGTTACCGTTCTGCGTGATGTTATACTCAGCGCGTGCACCGTCGTAATTGACCTGTTCAAAGCCATCAGTCCCGAAGTAGACATCATTGCCTGTTCCGCCGTAGAAGCCTTGAACATCAGCACCGCCTTGGATGTCATCATTACCATTTGTTCCGTTGATAACATTATCATTATCAAGACGGAAACGCGGCAGGCCATTGGTTGCAGCAATCGCATCATCAATTGAGAAAGTCTCTCCTGAACGTTGTGACAAGATTTGCTCGATACCGATAAGCGTATTCTCGCCCCATGTCGGGTGAGTCATCGTGATAGACCCATCTGCATTGGCAGAGAATGTCCACTCAAAGATGTCGCCGTCAACGTTAAGCGTATCGTTACCAGCGCCGCCATTAATGACGTCAGTACCGCGGCCTGCGAAAAATGTATCATTGCCCGCTGTGCCATTGAGGAAATCATTTACATTATTAGACCCCGTAATAACGCCGTCAATCGGTGTTCCTGTATCATTTGGTTGTTGTGGAGTCGGCGCAGGTGTTGGCGCTGGTGCGTTAGCATTTACTAAGTCTTCCAATGCATACCATTCTTGCTCACCTTGGAACCAAAAACCGTCGATGTTAGAAAGAGTATCAGTTCCATAAGTAGGATGCGTAACTGTTACAGTGCCATTAGCATTTTGTGTAAAACTATATTCAGACGCAGCACCGTCATATTCGGCTTGCGAATATTCATTAGCTGTACCGTTCAATGTATCATTACCACGGCCACCATAAAGTGAATTAATGGCACCTGTATCGTTCAGAACATCATTTCCGTCAGATCCGCGTAAAACGCCAAAGTCATCAACTTCGAAACCTGCATCTGGTGTTGGTGTCGGTGTAGGTCCGGGTCCGGGTATTAATTGTCCGCCTGTTAGCGAAATCGCATCTTCTGTAGAGTACCATTGCTGATCTCCATCGAGCCACAACCCGTCAATATTGGAAAGTGTGTCCGTTCCGAGTGTCGCGTGAGAAACTGAAATTGTTCCATCATTATTGCGAGAAATAGAATAATCAGATAGCTTTCCATCATAATCGACTTGGTTATAGTCGTTAGACACCCCATTAAATGTTTCATTACCCGCGCTATTTAAAAACACGCCAATGTCATTTGGTTGCGGTGAATTATTTTGTGGTGTGCTACTTTGTGGTGCATTCGCTGTTAGGGAAATAGCATCTTCGATTGAGTACCAAGACTGATCTGCATCAGACCATAAACCATTAATATTGACCAATGTATCTGTGCCCAGTGTCGGATGACTAATCGTTACACTGCCATTCGCATTACTATAGATAGAGAACTCTGATAACGGAGCGTCATAATCAACTTGATCATAGCCACCTGCTGTTCCCGTAAAAGTGTTATTTCCTGCTCGATTTAAAAAAACTGTCACGTTATGTGCTCCTTGCTAAATTTTCTTAAATTCAGAGGAGCAATTTACGTGCCAACTTAAGGGATGAGTACTTTTATAATGCGCCCATCAGCCCCAAGATTTGAAAGCGGGCGACATCTTCAGAGTTTTGGGCCTGAAGAAGATTAATTTCCGCATCAAGTAATGTTTGCTCGACAGATAACACATCAAGTGATGTCGCAAGGCCAGCGTTTCTTTGCTTGGTAATTGCCTCATAAGCTTTTTGAGCAGCAACCTTTTGCGCTTGATTAGGCGCTTTACTGCGGCGCGCAGATTGAACACTCGCCCAGAGCTGTTCTACCCTCTCGTTAAGGTTATCATGTAACTCGCGTGTTTCAAGAAAGGCGCGAGACTGGGCTAAAACCGCTTGACGAACGCGGGATTTATTTTCACCGCCAGACAACAAAGGTACATTTAGGTTCAATAAAAGTTCAGCAGCAGAATCTCTACTGATAGTTTCAGACTGCCCTTCAGCTGTTCTTAAAACACCTTGCAAAGATAATTTTGGTCGCCCGTAAGACTTTGCAACTGCTATATTATGAAAAGCCGCTTCGGCCTGTGTTTCACCAGCCTTAATCTGTGCGTTATTTTTTTGTGCGGCCACTTTAATTTCCTGAAGGCTACTCGGAAGTTTAACGGCCCCCACAGTAACAAGCGATGAAGCCTGACTCCCAGTAAGTTTTTTATAATTACTTTCACTGATGGCTAGATTAGCTTTGGATTGCTCTAACCGCACTTCAATCGACGCAAGCCGTGCATCTATTAGGGCTTCATCAGTAACTGTGTTCTCACCAGCTCTTACCATAGCTTGCACATTCTGTTTCTGATTTCTTAAAAGGTCTACATTACGCGTATAAGCCTGGATGAGTTTACGGTCACGAATGACGTTAAGATGAGCAATTGCAGCTTCCTCAGTCACAGCACTCTCAACAATCTCATAATTCGCCTCTGCGGTCTTGATTCCAACCTTCGCGACATTTTTTTGAGCTTTATTTATCCCACCTTGATAAATTGGCAATGAAAGGTCAATCCTTGCAGCCCGCCTCAAACGCGTATCAGCATCCGTCCTCTCAATAACATTAAATTCTGTTTCAGATTGGCTAACACCAATTGTACTATCGAAGTTAAGCCGGACCTTACTCAGAGCTTCTGCCTGAACCAATCCCTCTTCAGCTTCTTGAATTCTTAAGTTTTCAATAGCCAAGCGTGGAGATTCACCACGCGCGTTAATTAATGAGTTATGGATCGAATTTGGCGAGACCGTAGAGACAGAAGATCTCGTAGTTGCCGCATTAGTAACTCTAGTGGCTGAATTAGCCCGCGCGACAACACTTGCCTGAGCACTTTGTTGAGCAGATTGAACTAACGAAGCCCTTTGATATTGATTTAAAGACGTTCGGGATTGAGTTTTTTGAACATAATAGCCACGCGGCGTCATGCCCTCATCAAGATGATGGTTAAGACGCTTGGACTGATGAACGCGAGGCGCATCAAGATGATGACTAAAGTTTTGCTTTGTTATGTTATGCCCCATAACACGCCGCGCCGAACCATACTGGTTTTGAGATTGTGTTGGGTAGTCTTGATAATATGCCCTTTGAACGTTTCTCGGGTTCTGTGCTATACCCCTTAAATGAGGGACGGCGTTGTTTTGAGCCATTAAGACATAGGGTGATGACGTTCTATTATGAGGCTGATAAGCAGATGCGTATTTTGGCGTCGTCACTTGATTTACGGTATTTTTTTGCACCTGCGGTAAAGAGTTTTCCGCCATACAAGCCGTAAAGCTTAGACCTAAGCCAGCAACAATCAACGCTCTCACGCTCGGGTTTTGCATCAAATTTATCATGCGATTAACCATCCCGCATTGTCTTTTTGAGTGTATTCTTTAACGGCCCTAATAAGTAATCGAGAACAGACCTACTTTCGGTTTGAATGAATATATCAGCAGGCATACCGGCCACCAAAGATTGGCCATTAAGCTTAGGGAGTTGTCTATCCGCAATCTCGACTTCAACAACAAAATATGATGATCCGGTAATCGGGTCTATCAAGTCGTCTGCTGAGATATATGAAACGACCCCATCAAGCTCTGGCGCTGAATCTTGCTTAAGGGAAGAAAAGATAACATTTGTATCCTGTCCTAAAGTCACCTGATCAAGATCAGCAGGCATGACTTGCGCAGAGATTACAAGGCTCTCACGCTCAGGAATAATTTTCATAATTTCTTGCCCTGGTGCAATCACCCCCCCTACTGTAGAGGCGGTCATTTCATGCACAACGCCAGACGCAGGCGCTTTAATTTTTACCAAACTTGTTCGACTCGACACAGTCTTTAAAGTTTCCGCATAATTATCCGCTTGAGTTTGCGCGAGACGCAGTTCTGTCAAAACTTCTTCATTACGAAGGCGTTGAACTTGAGAAATTTGAATTTGAGCTTCTTTGATGCCGTTCATGACCCCTGCGCGGTCAGATTTTAACTTAGAGACGGCATTCCTAAGTCGTGTTCTATCGCGTTCCAAATCAGTAACGCGGTTCCTAGAAATTAAATTTTGACGCAGGAGTTCAGACAACTTGCTAAACTCTTGTTCAACAAGAGACAATTCAGAACCCGTAAATTCGATTTCAGAGATAAGACCCGTGTCTTGATCATTTAGCTGTTCTATGCGTTGGGAAAACTGATTGATTTCTCCTTCGAGAGCATTACGCCGAGCATGAAATAGCTGTTCTTGCCCATTCATCGCGAGCCTCACGCGTGGTGACTTACTTCTACGCAGCAAACTCTCGGACCAAAAAATTGTTTCTTGCCGCGTTTTCTCAGCCATCAAACGACTTATCAGCGCTTGGTTTTCAAAGTAATTTGTTTGTGCTGCATCCAAGTTAGCATTCAAAATTGTTGAGTCTAATTTGAGAACAGTTTGACCTTTTGTGACGACATCTCCTTCTTTGACAGTGATGTTACTCACGATGCCACCTTCGAGATGTTGAACAATTTGAGGTTTCCCTTCGACGGCCACCTGTCCTGTCGCGATGACAGCACCTTGAATTTTTGCAAGGTATGTCCACCCGCCGAAAACCACAACCAGTAGAAATAAACTACCGTAACTCACGCGTAGATATTTATCCATTGACTGATACTGCATATGTGTTGGTAATTTTGCCATCTTTATGCCTGCTGGTTCTGATATGGATTTGCTGCTATCGCAGTCGCCGTGTTCACAGATTGACTTTGATACTGTTGAGCTCTGGAAATTTGCTGCGCTGTAGGTACTTGATGCGCCTGTTGTATTTGACGCGCCTGTTGTTGCGCACGTTGTAACTGCTGCATAGTTTGTCCTGCTGGGACACGGTTACCGACATTGAGAACCTCATCTCGCAGACCGAATTTCTCTTGTTGCCCGCCTTTAAGAACGAGAACTTTATTAACAGCCGCCATAGCCGTTGGACGGTGGGAAACAATAATGACGGTCTTGTTTTGAGCCCGCATATATTGGATTGCGGCATTCAAAGCTTTGTCACCTTGAGCATCGAGGTTTGAGTTAGGCTCATCAAGAACAACGAGACAAGGGTCACCAAAGAGCGCGCGGGCCAATGCCATGCGTTGGACTTGTCCAACGGAGAGGATAACACCGCCTGTCCCTAACTTTGTACTATATCCATCTGGTAGGCTTAGAATGAACTCATGAACACCTGCAATTTGAGCTGCCCGGATGATAGAATCTGAATGTACATCAGACTTGAAGCGGCAAATATTTTCACCAACAGTACCATCAAAGAGTTCAACCGTTTGAGGCAGATAGCCGATATGTTGTCCAAGGGCAGCATTATCCCACTGATCAAGTGTCGCGCCATCTAGTCTGACAGACCCCATCTGAGGCATCCAAACCCCAACAAGAAGACGTGAAAGAGATGATTTACCAGAGCCACTATGACCGAGAACACACAACCCATCACCAGGCATAAGGTCAAAATTCAAACCTTTAAGCGTCGCTGTCTTTGAGCCTGGAGGTCCTGCTGAGAGCTTTTGTACACTTATTTTACCCGTCGGCGTTGGTAGGACCACTTTTTCTATTTCTTCAGGCAAGCTCTCGTAAAAACTATTCAGGTCGCGATAAGCCCCTTTCGTTTGAATGAAGCCTCTCCATTGACTAATCACCATTTGGATTGGCGCTAAAGCCCGTCCTAAAATAATCGACCCTGCAATCATTGCGCCCGGCGTCACGATTTGCTGCACAGCTAAAGCAGCGCCTATGCCTAGAATAGCTGACTGTAGGAACATTCTGAAAGCTTTTGAAACTGCCGTAGCGCCGCCAGAAATATCACTTGCGGAGAGCTCGCTAGCATCGCCAGAACTTTTTATACCGTTCCATTTTTCAGTCATATCGCCAACCATGCCCATAGAAATGATGGCTTCGGAGTTCGCATAAATTTTCTGTGTGAAAGCATGACTATCTGAACGCGCTGATTGAGACTCAGCTTCTTGTTTGCGCGTACGAAAATCAGCGGCAATTGCAATCGCAAGAACAACAAGAGCGCCAAATATCGCGAAGACACCAAGAGTCCAGTCAATCATAAAGATGACGGCAATATATATAGGCGTCCAAGGTATATCGAAAAATGTTGTTGGTGAGGCGCCCGTCAAGAACCGCTTTAGAGTCGCGAGGCTTTGAAGCGGCCGCTGCCCATGTCTCATATTGCCCTTCACACCTTGAGATAACCATGATTTGAAAATAGGCGCGCTTAATTCGCTCTCAACATAATTACCAATGCGCACTAAAATACGTGAGCGCAGGAAGTCCATTAGACCCATAAAGGCATACATGGCGACCATCAAAATAGAGAGCACAACCAAAGTTGACATGCTCTGACTTGTTATGACGCGGTCATAGACTTGCAGCATATATAGTGGCCCCGTCAACATCAGGACATTGACGAAGAGGCTGAGCAGTCCGACCCCTATCCATGCTTTTCGCATGGATGACAGTGTCTTCCGTACAGGTGACTTGGTAGCTTTACCGGCTCTTGTTTTAGATATTTTTTTCAACACGTTCACACTTAGATATTTTTCTAATTATGGGACACTTTAACCTTAGAATGATTTATAATTATCTAAGCAACATGGTAAACGGATTTTAAGACTTTAGGTCTATTCGGAGACTTTCGCGTTGATATATGCGGTAAAGGGCCCGCTCTTAATTTCAAACAAGCGGATATGCTCACTCATTGCATCAATGAGCATTATGGAATTCAGGACGGCTAAAAATACGCATCTTAATCTGGGCCGAGATGAAATTTTGACACACCAACGCTGACACCGCTCCCGCTTGGGGCATGTGTCTTTATATTAGTCACACAAATATTAGTCATACAGGTGCAGACCTCATGCCGTCTTTGGCAGAGCCGCAAGCGGTACTCGAGGCCATATATCCCTACGCGTCCATTGACCGAAAGACGGCAAGCCCGTTCTAGGAATTGGTTCCCCGTTAATTGGCGATCATTTAAATATTGCAAACCGTCATAGCGGCGCGACGCAGGAATGCCTCTTGCTATGATACGGCGGCGGCGGCGGCCACATAAAACCTGCGGCGCAATCGCGGCGCGGGCCGCATCGGGTAAGAGAGATTGCGGGCGCTGATAGCCGCTTTGTGAATTAGGGTTTCGGTAATGAGAAAAGATGTCTGTAAGAACACCTTCCGCCACACAGCCAAGCCAAAGTCTGAGCCACACTAGAAATCCACTTATACCATTTTCGGGCAAAGCGTGCCCGCCTATTCCAAAGCCTGCGGGTGCAGTAAGGAGAGAGCCTCTTAATGAGGCCGCTTTGCAATGAGGCAAAGCGCGAATATGTGACGTTTCAAACGACATGGCCGCAATATACCACGAGATGAATTATCGAGGATTAGATTTAATGTTATGGCAAGGTTGGAAGTAGTTATCGTCAAAGAGGAGACGTTAGGCGGGACATTTGTCACGCTAACGTGACAAATTTAAAGATAAGCCTTGCTTTGAAGGCTTATCTTATTCTGCGTTTAATTAACTAAGGCGCTGGAACCAAGAAGCCTTCGCCTGGACCTGTTGCGATCGTCCAACCATCAAATTGAGATGCATTGGCTGGATTACCGCTACGCGACGCCCCAACATGCGTGAGGTCATATCCAAAAGTGTCAGCAGCAACGTCACTATTAAAGGCATTATCACCAATTATAAAGGGTGAGCCATTATCAGATGCATCTAACACGCCGTCATTATTGGTGTCACCATCTAGGAAGCCATTTAAGATATTGGCTTCTGTTCCCAATAAACCATTCGCGATACCGCCAATGTTATTTAAGTACCAATTCGCTGTGAAGCTTGCAGATAGGTCTGTAAGTGAGCCTGAGAATACAATGGGGTTAGCCGCGCCATTATAATAAACAAGGCCGTCACCATTGGAGTTATTCGGGGCGATTGTCCCCGCTGGGAATCCAGCAATTGCTGAGGAACGGATAGGTCCGAACCCGCCATTGCCGCCATTATTATTGGCACAATGAACGCCGTCCAAATAATTTGGTCCAGGGATAGCTGTATCAATAGCTGAGAGGTCAGCACCGTCATTAGCAATGAAACATCCATTGGTGAAATTCGCAATCAGAACATTTGCCATACGAATTTGGTCAGTGTTATCGGCGAATAAAATTCCGACTTGGCTGGCGCTATCATCATTGGTCGCATTAATGCTTTGAGAAGCGCGGCCAACTAATGTGGCGTTAACAATACGAGGGTTTGAATCGCCTGCAATTGTTTCACTGGCATAAATACCTGCGCGGCCTGCATCAGGATTATGGATAACCATTAAATCTTTAATCAAGCCCGTGAAATCCCGGTACCAAACACCGTCGCGTGTTGCCGCTGTTGATAGGAGCCATGACATGCGCGGATCACCATTTAGGATATGAAATCCGTCACGCGCTGAGTAATGTGACTGAACAAAGCTGAGTGTAGTGGTGTTATCAACCCCATTGAGGACAATATTATCCTGATATTGAACAGTGTTGCCATCAATAGTCACATCGACAGGGGCGCCAGCTTCGGAGACAACGACATAATCAAGCACATTTGCACCCTGCGTACCCGTTAGTGTAGGCAAACCGTTAAAACCGCGTAAGAAGAGCCCCCCCCATTCACCTGAACCAGATGTATCATCATCATCAGATAGCATTTGGATAGGCGCTGTAGAGGTGCCATTGGCCAGTATAGTTGAGCCAGGCCACACAAGAATATGATCTGTACCAGATCCGCGGATTTGCGTTCCTGCGTCTATTGTGAGGCTAGAGCTGAATTGGTTATTTCCGACTTGAAGACGGTCATCCAAGAACCATGTCATATCAGCTGTGAGTGTTGCATTTTGATCAAGAACGCCGCTTATAGTGCACTGCCCCGCAGCAACTTCAACCGGCACAAGGTTTCCGACTGCTGGGCAAGCCCCTTGAGGGTCCGCTGCTGGAGTAGCAGGTAGCGCAGGCAGTTCGGCAACAGGCGGTGTGGTAACAATGGAACTGGTATCGCCGCAAGCAACGAGACTGGCAGCCGTAATGAAGCCAGTCACGCTATATAAAAGTGTTTTTTTGATATTCATTTTGAATGTCCTTTAATGCGTTATCGATCGTGTAGATCGGGAGTGGATAGAAGACTAAATCAAGGGAGTAATTTTGGCCTTGCCCTCCTATGTCGTTGGAGCAACGGGAAAGGTTCAAAGTTTTTTAAAATATTTTAGTAAGGGGTAGTTATAACGGCTTACACCCCGCTTGATGTTAAGGACAAAGTCAGTCATGTTTATGCGAAGACAATTACACCTGCAGATAAAGTGCGCTATTCATGCAACATATGGCTCCGGACAAAAGACGGGAATTAGATAAAGCCCTGATTGAGGGAGTTGTTAAGGGCAATAAAAATGCCATGAATGAAATTTATAAAGTCTATGCACCTGCTTTAAACGGCTTCATTCGGTTATTTCTCGCAGACCCAAATGATGTGGCTGATATTATTCACGATACGATGTTAGAGGTTTGGCGCAAAGCAGATCGTTTTGAAGGACGTTCGTCTCTTAAAACATGGATATTTTCGATTGCTAAAAATAAATCAATAGACAGAAACCGAAAACATGCGCGCCTTAAATATTCTGATGAGCTCATTGATATAAAGGATGACGCGCTAAACGCTGCCGAATTATTTAATCTTTCACAAGAGACGAGCGTTGTGAGAAAGGCGGTTGAGCAATTAAAACCCGATCATCGCCGCGCGATACATCTCTCATTTTTTGAAGATTTGACCTATAAAGAAATTGCCGCGCTTGAAGGATGTCCTGAAGGCACGATTAAAACGAGAATATTATACGCAAAACGTAGTCTTCAACACATCTTACAAAATTTAAATAAGTAATTTTAGTTTGAACCTTTTCTACAATCAAATCGACAAAGATAATGTACAGACTTAAAAAGGCAGCCTGATGACACATGAAGAAACATTTTCATTGCTTGTTCCTCGCTATTTACGCGGCGAGCTTTCGGCCGCGCAAACCGCAGAGTTTGAGGCTTATCTAAACGAAAATCCCGATTTTCAAGCCGATATAGAGTTTCAGCGTAATCTTATGGCGGCAAGAGCCGATGAGCCAGACCCATCAGGCCTTGAATTTGGCTGGGCTAGACTATCGCGCAGCATAGATAATTTAGAGTCTAAAAACACTGAAACTTCAACCGTCCAAACAAAGACCAAAAACATAACTGTTTTAGGAGGGATGTGGAAAATAGCTGCCTTAGCGCTCGCCTGCGTTTCAATTGGGCAGGCTTTTTATATTACAAACTCTGAAACCTCCAAACATTACCAACTCGCGAGCGAGACAGAGGCATCGGGTGTTTCTTTGCAGTTAAGTTTTAAATCTCATGTCAATTTTACGGACGTGTCTGATTTACTAATCAATCACAATTCTCAAATTATATCTGGCCCTAGTAAACTAGGTATTTATACTGTGTCCTTTCCTGATAAGGAAAATTGCTTATCTATGATTGGCACACTCATTTCGAAAGAGAACCTTGTCGATACTTACACATCTTGCAGCACACATTAGAAAAGCGAATGGCTTACTATTCTCCTGTCTTTTAGCCTTTCTATTTAATACGGCGCCGGCGCCTGTTTTTGGGCAAGACGATTTTAAACCCATTAAGATCAATAGCTTTGGCGATGCTCGCTTTAGATATCATACGGTCGATCAAGACGCATTTGAGCAATCAGCAGAGGCTTTATCCTTGCGTATTAAATTGGGGTTCGAGTTTAATATTTTTGAAAACTCTACCGCCTTAATTGAATTTGAAGGGGCTAAAAATTTTTTAGAAAACTTCAACGACACTCTCAATGGTCAAATAGGCCGTCCTGTTATTTCTGACCCTGAAAACTTTGAAATTAATCGGCTTCAATTTCAAACTGACATCATACCAAATACACGGCTCACTTTAGGTCGTCAAAGAATTGCTTTGGATGATTGGCGCTTCATTGGACATTGGAATTTTCGGAACAATGAGCAAACTTTTGACGCGGCGAGACTTGAACGCAAAATTGGGCCCGGCCTTTTAGATGCCGCCTATGTAGGGCATGTGCAAAGGCAATTTGGAAATGACAGTCCTCTCGGCGAATTTGATGGTGACTCTTTGATTTTAAATTACGGTGTTATCACGCCCCTAGGACGTCTTGTGGCTTTTTATTATGGGCTTGATCTTGAAACGGGGCCTGACGAAAACCGGGTCTCAGATTTGAGTTCTTCAACATTAGGTGTTCGCATTAATGGACGCCATAAGTGGACGGATTGGGGGTTAAATTGGGACGGTTCTATCGCAAGGCAAACAGATTTTGCCGACAATCCCAATGATTATGCTACTCTCTATGCCGCCGCAAAGCTGGGGGTGGAATATCGCAATTATGACTTTACAGTCAAAGCTGAGCATCTTGGCAGTGACAATGGGCAAGCTCTACAGACGCCCTTGGGGACTTTGCATAGGCTGAACGGTATTGCAGATCAATTTTTAACGATACCAGATGAAGGCTTACGTGATTTCTCGGTATCTGCAAATTATAAGCTCAGGCAAATTGGAATATTTGAGGACATTCGCGCAGGCGCAAGCTATCATTGGTTTGAATCTGATGAAGGAAATAGTAATTTCGGGGAAGAAATTGACTTCGAGCTTAGTGGGAAGTGGAAAAGCGTCCGATTTGGGTTAGAATATGCAGATTATAATGCGAATAGTTTTAATTCGAATGCACAGGTCTTTATATTATCGACGGAATTTAATTTTGATTGAACCTTTAAGTGTCTCGCACGTCAAAGGAATTGACATAGGTATTAATTATGAAAATTTTACAATCCCCTCTATTAGTGAGTTCCGTTTTAGCTCTGTTTTTGACAGCTTGTGAAAGCTTACCCCAAGTCCAGAGCGCGCCAAATGCTCAAATTACGAAGCCTGCAATCAACGAAGCATCTTCTGAATTGGTCACCCGTTCACAGGTTGTCGCCACAGTTAAGAGTAAGTCGGTTGCTGTTGATTTAGAACGCCAAGCTTTGGAATGGGGCTATACACTCCATAAGCAAGAAAAGTTAGCAGGCCTCGACCTCTATCTGCTCACATTTGATTGCCCTCCTGGCGTAAGTCCCAAGGATGCATCGCTCGAGCTTGAAAGGCTTCAGCCTAAGTCCTCCGTAGGAGAGCTTAACAAATATTCACTCAACAGCTCTAAGGTTTCTTTCTTACCGTCTCAAGCCCCCAAGACATTTGCTAATGAAATGCTGAGCTGGCCTAAGTCAGGGTGTGATGTGCCTGTCAAAATTGGTATTATTGATGGCGGCTTATCTGAAAAGTTTAGAGAACAGACATCTGCAAAAATCTATAATAAATCATTCATAGAGCAAGCCCCCTCGGAAACGGCCGTGCGCCATGGCACCTCTATTGCCGCGATATTAACTGACCCTGCACGTCTTAAAAACGTTATGCTATATTCAGCCGCTGTGGTTGAACAAGACGAAAATGGAAATGATTACTCAAGCCCTACCGCCATACTTAAAGCCCTTAACTGGATGCTTTTAAATGACGTAAAAGTCGTCAATATTAGCCTGTCAGGCCCGCCAAACAAAGTTTTAGAAGCCGCCCTTGATGTGGCCTCTGACAAGGGATTTTTGATTGTGGCCGCCGTTGGAAACCAAGGGCAAAATTCGCCACCTCAATTTCCTGCCGCTTATAATACAGTCTTGGCGGCAACAGCCGTTGATGTTGAAGGCGATATTTACGACAAAGCCGTGCGAGGGCATCATGTCGATTTTTCAGCGCCCGGCGTTGACATATATATCAATATTGAAGGCCAAAATAGATATATATCGGGGACCTCTATCGCGGCGCCTTTTATCACAGCTGCGATAGCCTCATCATTAGGCATGAAGGATTATAAAAACCGCGATGATATAATTCAGTATTTTTCGCGCTCCGCGACAGATCTTGGTCCAAAAGGAAAAGATACAATTTTTGGCCTTGGATTGATTAATGCGAAATATATTTGCAACACAGAGCGCTAAATCGCGGCTTTAATCGCCGCTAACGCATCATCCGCACCCGCCACATTTGTCCCGCCAGCTTGCGCCATGCCCGGTTTCCCGCCCCCGCGCCCGCCGACTTTCTCAGCGCCTGCATTCACAAGCGTTGCCGCAGAATGCGTGCCGATGAGGTCGTCTGTCACAGCAACCGCTACAGCCACTTTCTCGCCGTCTTTGGCGACAAAGGCCACAATGCCAGAGCCAATAGCGGAGAGTTGGTCATTAAGCATCGCGCGGAGGTCTTTTCCTGAAACGCCGTCGAGCACGCCGCCGATAAACTTCACGCCGTTTATTTCTTCAGATTTCGCAGCGCCGCCAGAACCGCCTAAAGCTAATGCTTTTTTAGCTTCGGAAAGTTCTTTTTCGAGCTTCTTACGATCAGCTAAAAGCGCCGTAATGCGCGCCGGCACATCTTCGGGTTTTGATTTTAGCGTATCCGCCGCTGCGCGCGTATAACCTGCATATGTTTCGAGATACTGTCTGGCCGCTTCGCCGCTGACAGCCTCAACACGGCGAATACCTGCGGCAACCGCGCCTTCAGACACGATTTTGAATAAGGCAATATCACCTGTCCGCGCGACATGGGTGCCGCCGCAAAGCTCAACTGAGTAAGCTTTCGGATCATTATCTATCGGCTCGCCCAATGATAACACGCGCACTTCATCGCCGTATTTTTCACCGAACAAAGCCATAGCACCCGCTTCCATAGCGGCCTCAGGATTCATAAGCCGTGTCTGCGCGTCTGCATTTTGTTGAATGACCTGATTGACCTGATCTTCAACCTTACCTAGCTCTTCGCGCGTTATCGCAGCGCCGTGGGATATATCAAAACGAATACGGTCTCCATCAACCATCTGCCCCTTTTGCGTGACATGTTCCCCTAATACTCTACGTAAAGCCTCATGCATAAGATGCGCCGATGAATGATTAGCCATAGTACGTTTACGGTTATCCGACTCGACAGAGAGATGCACGGTATCACCCTTTGATATCTTACCTGTTAATTTTCCAATATGAACGTGTAAATCACCTGCCTTTTTCAAAACATCGCTCACAACAACTTGGCCATTAGGAAACTTAGCTATGCCTTTATCGCCCGCTTGCCCGCCGCTCTCGGCATAAAACGGTGTGTTCTTAGTTACAAACATCACGCTATTATCTTGCAAGTCAGTGTCTTGTGCGTTTTCAACGATATTCCCGTCTGCAAATATAGTATGAACACTATCCTCAGCGGTTAAACTCTCAAAGCCAGTAAATTCTGTTGCGCCGTTAGCTTCTCTTGCCGCTAACCAAACATCATCATTGCCCATATCCCCAGACTTAAACCCAGCCGCTTTTGAACCTTCTTTCTGTCGCGCCATAGCCGCGTCGAAACCCGCTGTATCAACGGCAATTCCTTTTGACTTTAACGCATCTTGCGTCAGGTCCAACGGGAAGCCAAAGGTGTCATAAAGTTTAAAAGCTGTTTCGCCGTCAAGCGTGTCACCATCGCCAAGTGAGTGTGTCGCCTCATTAAGCAAAGCGGTCCCGCGCCCCAATGTCCGGCGAAAACGTTCTTCCTCTTGTTCAAAGGTGGCCTCAATCGAGGCCTTAGCGCGGCCAAGCTCTGGGTAGGCATCGCCCATTTCGCTTATTAAACTTGGGACAAGACGGTGCATCAGCGGATCTTTTGCGCCTAGAATATGCGCGTGGCGCATCGCGCGGCGCATTATGCGGCGCAGCACATAGCCTCGGCCCTCATTAGACGGAGAGACGCCGTCAGCCATCAAGAATGAGCAAGAGCGCAGGTGGTCCGCAATAACGCGGTGAGAGAACATCGCGTCCCCTTCTGCTTTTACTCCTGTGAGATCAACAGATGAGCCGATTAAGTTCTGGAACAGGTCAATATCGTAATTGTCATGTTTGCCCTGCAAGATAGCCGCTGTACGCTCTAGCCCCATGCCCGTATCAATAGAGGGCTTAGGCAGCGGAACTTGCGTACCGTCAGCATGTCTTTGGAACTGCATGAAAACCAAGTTCCAAATTTCAATAAAACGATCACCATCTTCATCAGCAGACCCTGGAGGGCCGCCCGGGATATGCGCGCCGTGGTCATAAAATATTTCTGAACATGGACCACACGGTCCCGTATCGCCCATAGCCCAAAAATTATCATTCGTTGAAATACGGATAATTCTATCATCAGAAAGTCCCGCGATTTTCTTCCAAAGATCAAAAGCTTCATCATCTGTGTGATAGACGGTGACCAAGAGTTTTTCTTTTTCAAACCCAAAATCTTTAGTGACAAGGTTCCAAGCATTCTCGATAGCTTGAGCTTTAAAGTAATCGCCAAAACTAAAGTTTCCGAGCATTTCAAAAAATGTGTGATGCCGCGCTGTGTAGCCTACATTATCAAGGTCATTATGTTTCCCGCCAGCCCGTACACATTTTTGAGATGTAACAGCCCGAGGATAAGGCGGCGTTGTCCCGCCCGTAAAATAATCTTTGAACTGAACCATGCCAGCATTGGTAAAAAGAAGCGTTGGGTCATTATCAGGCACAAGCGCGCTAGAAGCCGCAATAGTGTGACCCTGCCCTTCAAAGTAATTTAAAAATTGCTTACGGATGTCTCTGAGGCTGGTCATGCGGTACGTTTCTTCATTAATCTGACCTCTCATATAGAAAGAGCGCTGGGCAGTGCCAAGCGCTCTTTTCAAATTTCGGTCAGGAAAAAATCAGGGGGATAACGGCCCCCTGACCTAAAAACAGCTAAAGGAGGGGCTGTTCTTTGATATTATAGGATTAGGCTTTGAGCTTAGCGACCTTATCATCCTCAACCTTATCGCCATCATCTTCAACCTGCTCTTCAGTCGGCATAAGTAATTCACCTTCGATGAGGCCTTCATTGACTCGAATTTGTTGCTCAAGGCGTTCTGCCATTTCTGGATGCTCGAGAAGGAACTTTCTTACGTTCTCACGGCCTTGACCGATACGCTCATCCCCATAAGAGAACCAAGAGCCAGACTTCTCAACAACGCCGGCCTTAACACCGAGATCGATAAGCTCGCCTGTTTTTGAAATACCTTGGCCGTACATAATATCAAATTCAACTTGGCGGAATGGCGGCGCAACTTTGTTTTTAACGACTTTCACCCGTGTTTGGTTTCCGATAACTTCTTCACGGTACTTAATCGCGCCAATACGGCGGATATCAAGACGGACAGAACTATAGAACTTAAGCGCGTTACCCCCAGTTGTTGTTTCAGGAGACCCGTACATAACGCCAATTTTATGACGAATTTGATTGATAAAGATAACCATACAGCCAGATTTTGAAATAGAGCCAGTGAGTTTACGCAGAGCTTGGCTCATGAGGCGCGCTTGAAGACCCGGCAGACTATCGCCCATATCGCCTTCAAGTTCAGCGCGCGGCGTCAAAGCAGCAACAGAGTCAACAACAAGAATGTCAACAGCGCCTGATCGCACGAGTGTGTCAGCAATTTCTAGCGCCTGCTCACCTGTATCAGGCTGAGCAATCAAAAGTTCATTAACGTCAACGCCAAGTTTACCCGCGTAGACAGGGTCCAGCGCATGCTCCGCATCGATAAAGGCCGCAACGCCGCCCGTTTTTTGCATTTCAGCGATAACATGAAGGGTCAGCGTTGTCTTACCTGAACTTTCTGGCCCGTAAACTTCGATAACACGGCCCCGAGGCAAACCGCCTATACCAAGCGCAATATCAAGCCCGAGCGAGCCTGTTGAAATAGCTTCGACATCCATTGTTGTCTTTGAGCCCAATTTCATGACAGAGCCTTTACCAAAGGCACGGTCAATTTGAGAGAGAGCTGCATCAAGTGCAGCTGATTTATTTTTGTCGGCGACTTTACCCACGACGGTTAGGGGTGTTGAATTTCGGGCCATATGAGAACTCCAGTATAAATGACCGGAGCCCTTCGGTCATTGTCTTGAAATTTCGGCTGGTATCGGACTGCCGTAATAGTTTTGTTCCACAATTGTTCTTTTCTTGCAAGCAAAAAGAACAAAAATGGAACATTTTATTCAGTATAAGCGCCTAAACATCACTTTCACCGATCTCAGCTTTCACTTTTTCGGCTAATTGCGCCAATGTGAAGGGCTTAGGCAGGAACGTGACGTCTGGTTCTTCAGATAAAAGCTCAGAAAACTCTTCTTCTGCATAGCCTGAGATAAAGACGATTCGCGCATCACCTAGCATTTTACGCCCCTTCTTAAGCAAGGTCGGTCCGTCCATGCCCGGCATAACAACGTCGGAAATCATCATGTCGAACTTATGCTCACCCTCTTCTAGGATTTCATACGCCTCTTCACCATCTTCGGCTTCAATAACTTTATAGCCGCGCCGACGAAGGGTCTTGGCGGCAATAAGGCGAACCGAGGCTTCGTCCTCAACGAATAGAATGGTGCCCTGCCCCGCAAGATTAACAGGCTTACGAACATCTACAGGGGCTTTAACCTCAGGCTCGTTCATCGCCTCGGCGGGGTCCGCCGCAGGTAAGTACATCCGGAAAGTCGTTCCCTTACCAAGACGGCTATCTACCGTCAGGTGACCGCCAGATTGTTGAACAATACCGTAAACAGTTGCGAGGCCTAAACCCGTCCCCTTACCTTGTTCTTTTGTTGTGAAGAAAGGCTCAAAAATTTTAGACTTCACACTATCTGTCATCCCTGTACCCGTGTCGGTAACATCGATAATTATAAAGCTCTCTGCCTTGATATCTTTAAGGGCAAGAATAATGCTTTGGTCAGCAAGGTCGCTGCGCGCTACCTCTGAGCTTTTAATTGTAATGTCGCCACCGCCCTGCTCTTCCATAGCGTCTCTTGCATTTACGCAAAGGTTCATGAGGATCGTATCTATTTGGCTCTTATCTGCCTTAATCGGTGACAGGCCGCGCCCATGCACCATATTTAATTTCGCGCGTTCTCCCAAGGTCTGCTTTAACGTCACAGCCATATCGGAGATCGTATCTGTGACACTGAGAAGCTCTGTGCGGCGGGTTTGCTTTCTCGAAAATGCGAGTAGCTTTTTGACTAAGGCTGCCGCCCGTATACCCGTCGTATTTATATTTTGTAATTCAGGATAAGATGGATCCCCTACAGGATGACGCTGCAAAAGCTCATCTGTATTGAGGCGGATGGCCGTCAACAGGTTATTAAAATCATGGGCGACACCCGCTGCAAGTTGGCCAATAGCCTGCATCTTTTGTGATTGAACGAGTTGATCTTCTAAGGACTTCCTCGCAGAAACATCAACCATATAGACCCAGCTCGTATTATGATGGGCGGGATCAGTCACGATATAAACGGAGACAGGAACAGCTTTGTCCCCCGCAAGAGTCGCATCAAAAGGTTTTCTTGCATCGCAATCACTCGCTCTCATACCTAAGAAACGATGCTCATTATCTTTTTCAGCAAAGATTTTCTTAAACCGCAAATCTTTCCAAGAGAGTCCATCGCTCATGCTTTCAAATGCGGGGTTTGCACTTTGAACGACAGCCGTTCCAAGTTCATTTCCAACAAGTTGCAGTACAGCTACGGGGGCAGACGCGAAACTCGATGAAACATTGGACGATACAGTTTCAGGCGAGACCGAGGTTACAGTCTTACTCGCACGAAAGCTAGAATGGCCATAGAGCGCAACACTGGCAACCTCTTCTCCGTTATTGAGTTTGTTCCAAGTCCCTATCATAAGGCTTGGCGTCACAATGCCTTTTCGCGTGATCAGTCTAGTATCAATACGGATTATGCGGCCAGATGCTGCTGGACTGTCCAGAAGGGAATCAAAATCTTCAACAAATTCATTCATGTGTTCTGGCGAAACATAGTCTTCCCCGCCAAGCCATCTATTTAGAACAGAATTAGTGGCAACAATTGCTCCATTTCGCGTGACAGAAAATAGTCCCACTGGAGCATCTACGAGCAAACGCTCTTCTCTGTAATCGTCTACGGTTTTATCCGTAATCAACCACAGTTGTTCTTCCCCTAGGGATTGCACAATAATTTGATAGCGCCGAAGATTACTCTCACTATCGAGCAGGTCGACATATTCTTCAGCTTCCGGATTTTCCGAACTCATATGGTGTAGACGAAAAATAGCAGAGGCCGTCTCTTTGCCAGCCCCGTTAAATAAACGGTCCACAGATGGCGGGGATTGACTGACGCCCATAGCACCAATGGCTTTCGCGAGAGTTAAATAGGCTTGGTTCGCATGAACGGGTTTTCCATCTCTTGTGATAAGGCTGGCTTGCGGACTTTTAAAAAAAGCCTCGGAATATGGCGTATCTCTATTTGCAAACCGACGATCAGTTAGATCAGGTTTTTCACGGCTATTCAAAAAAATCGTTGAAAGCGCTAAGACGCCGACCAAGATAACGCCGCAAAGTAAAACAAATGCAGACCACCCTAAATTAGGCGCATTAAGCCCTGCAATGGTTATGCTGACAAAAACAAGAACAACGAGTATAATAATGAACAATCCATGCCCCCACGTCCTCTTTGGGGATGTATCGATATCCTCATTATCTCGAATCACTGATTTCATTTTATGACAATAAGAAGGAATGCCCGACTTTACAGTACATTTTGGCGAATAATTCTATTTCATCTTCAAAATCGACCTTGGTCTTTGAGGATGGATTGATAAACTACAAAAAATTCAAAAGGAATTTCAATGCGGCATTTAACTTTCTTACTTACATCTGCCTTATCGGCGGGGCTCGTCTTGTCTGCGTGCCAGCCGGCGAGTCAGAAAGTTCCGGATAAAGCCGAAATCATTCAATCTCAAAGCCAAGCTCTCAATGAATGGTTCGAAGCGCGATTTCAAGATGAATTAGCGAGATCCCCGATGAATCAAACTTATCTTGGCAAAGAAACCAATAGAGATAAGTTAGATGACGTCTCACAACTTGCCATGAATGAGGACGCCGCATTGCAAAAAGCTTGGCTCGCTGAAATGCGTCGCGACTTTGACATTGACCGGCTAAATTCTCAAACAGCGCTATCATATCGCTTATATGAATTCGCAGCAGAGGACGCCCTAGCAACGCATGAATTTGCGACTAACGAATATGTCTTTCAACATATGAATGGTCCTCATGCTAACCTGCCTGCATTTATTATAAATTACCAAACCGTAGAAAATGTGGAAGATGCTCGCAATTACATCGCGCGTTTAAACGCCTTTCAAACTTATATGGGGCAGAATATTGAGCGGGCAGAAGCTCAATTTACGAATGGCGTTATCCTCCCTAAATTTGTTTATGCTAAAGTTTCAGATGCCTCTCGCAATATCATTACAGGTGCACCTTTCTCCGAAGGCGCAGACAGCCCTCTCTTCGCAGATGTAAAAGCGAAGTTTGAAAAACTGGATGTCTCAGACGACGAAAAAAACGCACTCATAGACGAAGCGAAATCAGCTCTCTTGACCTCCGTTCAACCCGCGTATCTTGACATGATTGATATGTTTAAGCGTCACCAAGACGGGGCGAGTAAAGATGACGGCGTTTGGAAACTCCCAAATGCGGAAGACTATTACGCAGCGCGGCTACGTCACTACACCACCACAGATATGAGCGCACAAGAGATACATGATATAGGCTTAACAGAAGTCGCACGTATACAAGACGAAATGCGCGAAATCATGACCCAAGTTGGTTTCGAAGGTTCGCTCAAAGAGTTCTTCGATTTCCTACGCACGGACCCACAATTTACGCTGCCAAACACGGATGAAGGCCGCGCAAGTTACATCATCGAAGCCACTCAAATTATTGATGATATGAAATCTAAACTAGACGGATTATTCATAACCAAACCCAAAGCGGATATGGTCGTCAAACGCGTCGAACCCTTTAGAGAAGATACGGCCTTTGGTGCCTTTTATGACCGCCCCGCCGCAGATGGGTCTCGGCCTGGAACATATTATGTCAATCTAAAGGATGTAAAAGAGCAGCCAATTTACTTAATGCAAGCCCTCGCCTATCACGAAGGCATACCGGGTCATCACATGCAAATTGCTATTGGGATGGAGCTTGAAGGCTTGCCTAAATTTAGAACACTGGGCGGGCATACAAGCTATATCGAAGGGTGGGCTTTATATTCAGAATCCGTCCCAAAGGCGTTAGGCCTTTACACTGACCCTTATAAAGATTTTGGACGCCTCTCAATGGAAATATTCCGCGCTGCGCGGCTTGTCGTTGATACAGGTATTCACACAAAAAAATGGACCCGCGAACAAGCCGTACAATATTACCTCGACAATATTCCTAATCCCGAAGGTGATGTGCGCGCCGAAATTGACCGTTATATCGTCTGGCCCGGCCAAGCGACAGCCTATAAAATTGGTATGTTAAAAATCCAAGATTTGCGAAAAGACGCAGAAGACCGCCTCGGCGATAAATTTGACATTCGCGAATTTCATGATGTTGTATTGGCTAACGGATCTGTCCCGCTAAAAGTGTTAGAGGAACTCGTTGATAACTGGGTTGAGTCTGCAAACCAAAACTAGAATAAATTAAGGTTATAAAGGAAATATTATGCGCGCATTACTTCTTACTGGACTTTCAGTCCTAACATTAACAACGGCCCTGACGGCTTGTCAGCCTGCTCAAAAGGCGGCGAATGATGACGTTGTAACTGAGGCAACAAAAATAATCAAAGAGACTGACGCAAACGCGCAGCTGGATGCATGGTTTGAAACAAAATTCATGGACGGCGTTCGCCGCTACCCTCAATTCCTCGCTCAGCTTGGTATTAAGGAGCGTACAGATGAGTGGAATGACCCCAGCCGTGCCTTTGACCTAGAAGAACTTGACCAAACGCGTCAGGACTTAGAAGAGCTTAAGGCCACATTTAATCCTGAAGACTTAGATGCGTCGCACGCCCTGTCATACCGTCTTTATACCGAACAATCAGAAGACGAACTAGCGGGCTCGAAATGGTGGCACCACCGCTATGCCTTTACGCAAATGTTCGGCACACATTCTTCGATTCCGACTTTTTTGATTAACAACCACCCCATCGATAACGTTGAAGACGCTGAAAATTATGTAAAACGCCTCAATGGCATTGGCACCTATCTTGGCGGCGTTATCAAAAACTCTAAAGCAAGCGCTGAAAAAGGCATCATACCGCCGAAATTTGTATTTGACCATGTGATAAGCACATCTGAAAATATCATCACGGGTGCCCCTTTTGATAATAGCGAAAAGCTTAACCTCATTCTGGCTGACTTCAAAAAGAAGATCGAAAAATTAGACCTTTCAGACGACGAGAACAAAGTCCTTTACACAAGCGCTATTAACGCCCTGCAAACTTCCATGAAGCCTGCATATGATGATCTCATTGCAGAAATGCAGCGTCAAAAAGCGGTCGCGACAGATGATGACGGTGTCTGGAAACTCCCAGAAGGGGATGGTTTTTACGCCTATCGTTTAAAGACCATGACAACAATTGACCTCACGGCCACTGAAATTCATGAACTCGGCCTCTCAGAAGTTGCCCGCATTCACGAAGAAATGCAGGCCATTATGACAAAGGTTGGTTTTGAAGGCTCGCTACAAGAATTTTTCAAATACCTCCAAGATGAACCCCGCTTTACCTATGAAGACAGCATTGCGGGCCGCGACGCTTACCTGAACGAAGCCACGCGCATTATTGATGTTATGAAGACCCGCTTGGACGACGTCTTTCTATCAAAGCCAAAAGCGGAACTCGAAGTGCGCCGCGTTGAAGCCTTCCGCGAGAAAGCGGCGGGTAAAGCTTTTTATAACCAACCTGCGCCAGATGGATCACGCCCCGGCTATTACTATGCCAACCTCTATCAAATAACAGATATGCCAAAGTACCAAATGGAAGCCCTCGCCTATCATGAAGGCATCCCGGGTCACCATATGCAAATCGCCATGGCGCAAGAACTTGAAGGCATTCCTAAGTTTCGTAAATTTGGGCGCTATACAGCCTATACGGAAGGCTGGGGTCTCTACTCAGAATTCCTACCCAAGGAAATGGGATTCTATGAAGACCCCTATTCAGACTTTGGACGCCTCGCGATGGAAATTTGGCGCGCGGCGCGCCTCGTTGTTGATACGGGACTGCACGATCAAAAATGGACTCGCCAAGAAGCTATCGATTATCTGACAACAAACACACCCAACCCAGAGAATGACTGTATCAAGGCGATTGAGCGTTATATCGTCATGCCGGGGCAAGCGACTGCTTATAAAATCGGGATGTTGAAAATTCTGGAATTGCGCGCTGCGGCTAAAAGCAAACTTGGTGAAAAATTCGATATACGCGAATATCATTCGGTCGTTTTGGATGCAGGCCCAGTCCCGCTCAATATCTTAGAAGAGCGTGTCAATGATTGGGTAGCCAGTAAAGGCTAGGCTTTAGTTAGGTGGATTTGCTTAACGCAAATCCATTGTCTAATTAGCTACTAATTTGCGACTAACTTGCGCGAATGCGTTCTCCGCGTTCGTGCATTTCTTGGGCTTCCAAGGACAGCTTAGCCGTTGGTCTCACTTCAAGGCGTTGCAAGCGAATAGGGTCACCTGTCTCTTGGCAAATACCATAGGTGCCATCGTCAATGCGGCTCATGGCTTTATCAATTTGATTTATAAGTTTACGCAGGCGATCACGGGTCCGCAGTTCTAATTGGCGGTCAGCATTGGCCGCCGCTGTGTCGACTGGGTCAGGATAGCTAACGTTGACCTCTTGAAGATATTCAACTGTATCTTTATTTTGTTCAAAAATATCAGATTTCCACGCGAGTAATTTTTGGCGGAAATACTCTTTCTGTTTAGCATTCATGAATTTTTCATCGTCCGAAGGCACATAGCCTTGAGGTAATTTCACTGGTTTTTTAGCCTTTTTGTCAGCAGCCATGATATATTTCCTACGCATTAAATTTCGTAAAACGACGACTCATTTAAGGGTTGTGTTTCGCTGCGATATATCGCGTGAGCGGGGTGTGTACAATATAGTTACGCACAATATTTCGTGAACGCGTTTTACGCTTGAAAGACCGCGCTTGAGCCTTAAAAGAACTATACAACCAAGGATATAAGAATGAAGTTTGAAGGCACAAAGAATTACGTCGCGACACAAGACCTGAAAATGGCCGTCAATGCCGCGATTACCCTAGAACGCCCCCTCCTTATTAAAGGCGAACCCGGCACGGGGAAGACGGTTTTGGCCCATGAAATCGCCAAGGGGTTAAAAACACCTCTTTTGGAGTGGAACATAAAATCCACGACTAAAGCCCAGCAAGGCCTGTATGAGTATGACGCTGTTGCCCGTCTGCGCGACTCTCAACTCGGAGATGACCGTGTCCACGACATTTCAAACTACATCAAAAAAGGTAAACTTTGGGAAGCTTTCGAATCCGAAGAGCGCTGTATCCTTCTTATCGACGAGATTGATAAAGCTGACATCGAGTTTCCAAATGATTTGTTGCATGAACTCGATAAAATGAGCTTTCATGTCTATGAGACGGGCGAAACGATTGTCGCCAAAAATCGTCCAATTATCATCATCACGTCGAATAATGAGAAAGACTTACCGGATGCGTTTTTGCGTCGTTGTTTCTTCCATTACATTCAATTCCCAGATGCGGAAACAATGACGAAAATTGTGGATGTTCATTTTCCAAAGATTAAGCCCAAACTTCTATCGGCGGCGATGAAACGCTTCTTTGATGTGCGCGCTATGCCCGGACTTAAAAAGAAACCCAGCACAAGTGAATTACTTGATTGGTTAAAGCTTTTACTTGTCGAAGATATCGACCCAGAACTTTTAAAAGAATCTGATCCTAAGAAGCTTATCCCGCCGCTGCACGGCGCGCTGCTTAAGAATGAGCAAGATGTTCACTTATTTGAACGCCTCGCCTTTTTAAATAGACGCGGAAGCTAAAAACTAACCCCGTCCTCGATAAGGCGGAACGCCTTGATCTGGAATCCAAAGCCCTTCTGGGGCTTTGCCGTATTGGTAGAATACATCAATCGGAATGCCGCCGCGCGGATACCAATAACCGCCAATGCGTAGCCACTTAGGGCTAATCTCTTTGACAAGGCGCTGCGCGATACCTGTTGTGCAGGCCTCGTGAAAATCGCCATGATTGCGGTAGCTTCCGAGGAAGAGTTTGAAAGCCTTGCTTTCGACAATCCATTCATCGGGGCAATAATCGACCACAAGATGCGCAAAATCTGGCTGTCCTGTGACGGGGCAAATTGATGTAAACTCAGGCGCCACCAAGCGCACCATATAAGGCTCAGCGCAAGGGTTCTTCACCCGTTCTAAAACCGCCTCGTCTGGCGAAGCGGGTAGCGGGTTTTGTTGGCCTAGTTGATCGAGTTTATTGTAGCGTTCTTTTGTCATGGCGTGCCGATAAAGCTAAATAGGTTTCTTCGCAAGGGTTTGCAGTACAGTTTGAGTACAACATGGTTCTCCTAATACTCTTCATCGAATTCTACGTTTAGACAAAAATTAAATTAACACCGAGCCAGAACCTTGCTACTGATGCTTAAGTTTACCGAACTGAGAAAGATAAGACCATGAAATCACGCGCTGCCGTCGCTTTTGAAGCTGGAAAAGATTTAGAGATTGTCGAAGTTGACGTTGAAGGCCCAAAAGCCGGCGAAGTCCTTGTCGAGATTAAAGCCACAGGCATATGCCACACGGACGCGTTTACGCTCTCTGGCGATGACCCAGAAGGCGCTTTCCCGGCTATCCTTGGCCATGAAGGCGCAGGTATTGTGCGCGAAGTCGGCGCAGGCGTAACCTCCCTTGCCGTGGGCGATCATGTTATTCCGCTTTATACGGCGGAGTGCCGCGAATGTGACTTCTGCCTGCACCCGAAAACAAATCTGTGCCAATCTGTGCGCTCAACACAGGGGCAAGGTTTAATGCCTGATGGCACCTCTCGCTTTAGCTATAAAGGTCAAAAAATCCTGCACTATATGGGATGTTCAACGTTTTCTAATTACACAGTCCTGCCCGAAGTCTCCCTTGCCAAAATCCGCAAAGACGCGCCCTTTGATATGGCCTGCTATATTGGCTGCGGCGTGACAACGGGCGTTGGCGCGGTTATCTATTCTGCCAAAGCTGAACCTAATTGCCGCGCAGTTGTGTTCGGTCTTGGCGGCATTGGTCTTAACGTTATCCAAGGCCTGAAAATGATTGGCGCAAAACAAATTGTCGGCGTCGATTTAAACCCTGAACGCGAGGCCATCGCCCGCTCCTTCGGTATGACAGATTTCGTCAACCCCACGAAAATCAAAGGCGACCTGACAGGTCACATCGTCGACATTACAGGCGGCGGCGCAGATTACACATTTGAGTGCATCGGTAATGTCGATGTTATGCGCGTCGCGCTCGAGTCTTGTCACAAAGGTTGGGGCGAGAGCTAC
>JALZWM010000107.1 GCA_023300105.1 Hellea sp. | reverse complement strand
AAAGCTGAGCTTCACCAGCTTGAGGGAGAGTTTCCCTGCCGAATGATTACACTCAATATCCACTCCGCACTCGACGCTGTTGGTTTTCTAGCTGCTATAACAACGCGTTTAGCCACTTTGGCAATGGGCGTAAATCCTGTGTCCGCCTTTTATCATGATCATCTGTTCGTTCCTGCTGACAGAGCTGAGGATGCTCTTCAGGCATTGCAAGACATGACTAAAATGTAGACTTATGAATGATTCATATGTCTGCAATGGACTTGATATGAACCGACGTGTGACGCTGCTACTTAAATATTGTATATAAATATACCAGCCTGCTGGCGTAGTAAGGTTTTGATAACTTTAAAGTTCTAGAGTTAAGTGGAATTTTTGGGGATTCCTATGACACCTACTCCTAGTATAGCAACAGAACGCGCTCAATCTTCGGTTGAAGTGACCAAGGAGACTAATACTTCAGAGGTCGGGCGTATAATGAACGTAGGCTCCTCCGTAGCTGTGATGCAAATTGGCACCAATCTTATTAGAAACGGCAAGCTGAATTTAGCTCAAATTGGTACTATTTTGAAAGTTGTGACAAGTAAGTCTGTCGTTGTGGTTATGGTTTCATCGCTTAAAATTGGCGCTAATGATGAAGAAGGTATGAGTGATGGTTGTACGGCCAGTTTGAACATTCTTGGCGAAATAACAACTAACCAAACGACAAGAGAAACTAAGTTTTTTAGAGGTGTACGCTCATTTCCTGTTATCGGCGAGGGTGTTTACAGTATGACACCTGCGGATTTGCAGCTTATATTCAACAAAGAAAATACACCCTGCATCGAAGTTGGGCGTCTTCAACAAGATAATTCAATCGTTGCTAAAGTGCGGACTGACGATTTGCTGTCAAAGCATTTCGCCATTATCGGATCAACAGGCTCTGGTAAGTCATGTACAGTCGCCTTGGTTCTTCAAGCAATTTTAAAAGAAAATAGCATGGCGCATGTCGTACTGTTTGATCCGCATAATGAATATTCAAAAAGTTTTGGTGATATGGCTGAGGTCATTAGTAATGACACACTCGATATACCTTTATGGATGTTTGACTTCGTAGAAACAGTAGAACTTTTAGCGAGTGACATTGAAGACCACAAAAGAGAAGAGGAAGATGTCCTTCATGACATCCTTTTAAAAGCGAAACGCCTGTTTGACCGGGCTCAGAAAAGTGGTGATGTTACGGGTCAACTGAAACTTGATGATGTTGACGCTGAGTTACAGCGCGCGACCCATATAACATTAGATTCCCCGGTGCCTTACCGTATTCGTGATGTCCTTAAACTCTTAGATATGAGTATGGGACGGTTAGAAAATAATTCAAACCTTGGCCCATATAAGCGTTTGAAGCGCCGCATTCAGTCTTTAATGAGCGATCCGCGTTATCAATTTGTATTCCGCAACCAAGCCGCACCGCTTCCGATTGAATCGTTAGTTGGTCGCATTTTTCGGATTCCCGTCAATAATAAACCTATCTCTATTCTCGATTTTTCAGGTATTCCGTCTGAAGCTTTGAATGTGGTTGTTTCCGTTGTTAGCCGTATGGCTTTCGAGCTTGCGACCTGGAGTGAGCGTAGATTGCCAATTTTACTCGTATGTGAAGAAGCGCATAGATATATTCCAAGTGATCCTAAGCTTGGGTTTCATTCTACTCGGAAAATCATTGCTCGTATCGCCAAAGAGGGGCGTAAATACGGCGTTTCATTGGCTATTATTTCTCAAAGACCCTCTGAGTTAGAAGCTTCGACGCTATCGCAGTGTTCGACAATTTTCTCTATGCGGTTATCAAATGAAGTTGATCAAAATTTTGTACGTGCGGCTGTTCCTGATGGTGCAGCAGAGCTTCTTTCCTTCCTGCCATCTTTGGGGACTGCGGAAACAATGGTGTTTGGCGAAGCCGTCAACTTGCCTATGCGGGTTATCCTTAATACGCTTGAAGAAGAATATAGACCCCATAGTTCAAGTGCTGAGTTTACAGACCTCTGGAACCGTCCAGAAGTCTCAGATGAGTTTATGGATCTTGTTTTTGACAGATGGCGTGCACGTAGTTTAATCGATCAACCTGTTAAACGGCCCAAGGCTCAAGATGAAGTAACGGCTCCGCCATCGATTCGGCAAAACATACGTTCCGCGCCCACTCAAAGCCCCATTAGACAGGCTGTTCCTCAGCCTCAGCCTCAATCTCGGCCTCAACCTCAATCTCAGCCCCAACCCCAACAAGCCGTACTTAATGCAACAGCAAATATGCGGCAACGGTTACAGGGATTATCTGCCCAAAGGCCGCAAAGTTTGACAGATGTAAAATCTGTACTCAATACGGCCTTTAATCGAGATATGTAATTTACAGTCTTGCCTATGGGCTGTATGCAAGTTCGAACACCGATTTGGATATGAATTATGCTCGCAAAAATATATCAACCTTCGCCTTCTGCTATGACGTCTGGTCGTGGAAATACGAAGTTTTGGGTGCTTGAATTTATGGGCGGAAAATCTGGAGGGATTGACCCGCTTACAGGCACAAACCGCTCCACGAATATGCACTCTCAATTAGATCTGAAGTTTGATTCGCTTGAAAATGCTGTGGCTTATGCCAAATCGAAAAACATTCCGCATCAAGTTGTGCAATCAAATAAGGTAAAACGTATCCCTAGGTCATATGGAGACAACTTTGCCTTTGACAGAAAGCTTCCTTGGACGCATTAGAGCCAAACCTTTTTAGGGTCCGTAGCTCAACTGGATAGAGCAGCCGCCTTCTAAGCGGCAGGTTGTAGGTTCAAGTCCTACCGGGCCCGCCACCTTCAATTTCTTAAAATGGAAATTTGAAAACCCCAGTCAAAATTGGATGTCTAAAATTGTGCACCTAAAAATGAGAGTCTAAAAACGCAAGGAATGCTGGCCAATCTTCTTTGACAATTCCATGCGTCCCGGGCCTTATCCAAAAAGATAAATCAGCCTCTGGATTGAATTGATTTAACTTATCTTGGTCAAGACCATTTGAATTATAAAGCTTATAAATAGGGGTTGCGTCTCTTGCTGCGCGAAAAGCACCTTCTGGATCTGACCATACGTCACGTTTCGCGTTTCCGATTAATATTGGGCGCGGTGCAACAACAGCCAGAAGGTGGTGCTGGTCAATTGTTATGTTATCTTCATCATATGCAGGGGTGAACCAGTGCGGATATTGCGCCGTTATTGAGGCCACCGTTTCACCGGGCTTATCGCGTGAGAGAGACGCTCCGCCTGTGCCTGACTGATGCGCGATGACGGCATCTATCGAATCGTCATAGGCGGCCGCGAGTAACGCCGCCTTTCCATAACGTGAATGTCCATAAGCAATAGTATGAGAGAACCGCTCATCTTGATCTAACACATTTGATATTAACGAGGTTTGCCATGCCCATGCCCCAATAGCGCCCCAGCGGTAGCGACTATCGGGTGCTGTTTTGTATACGTCTAATCT
>JALZWM010000106.1 GCA_023300105.1 Hellea sp. | reverse complement strand
GGTATCTTCTGGAAGCGGATGAATAAGGAAGGCGCGATTACATCTATGGTTATCGGGCTAGTCACAACATTTAGCTATATTTACTACTTCAAATTTGGGGGTGGTACGTCTGAACAGTGGTTAATGGGCGTGTCTCCTGAAGGTATTGGTTTCGTCTTCATGTGGCTGTCAGCAGGCGCTGGTATTATCGTCGCTAAGATGACACCGCCGCCACCGCAGGAAATCCAGGACCTTGTTCAGGATATCCGCATTCCAGGCCAACGCAAAGCGCATGGCATGGCTGAAGGTGGAATGGCACCCGCAGAATAGACGTTTTCGAAAACGTCGAGTAATTAGCCGCGTCCTAAATTGGATGCGGCTTTTTCATGTTAGACTATAAGCGAGATTGCTAAATAGATTTAATTTGCACATAGTGGGAATGTAAGGATTAATTATGCCCGTTTGGCTTATTATAGTTGTCACGACGATCTATGTCTTGGGACTGTTTTTTATCGCCTGGAAGGGAGATAAAACTGCCAATATTGAAGCTGTTGATAATCAACCCAAACCCGTCAACGGATTTGTTTATGCGCTAGCTCTGGCTGTTTATTGTACCTCATGGACATATTTTGGCGCTGTCGGTACCGCGGCCTCAGCAGGGTGGGATTTTATCTGGATATATGCAGGACCAGCTCTTGTATTTTTGTTTTTTCCCCATGTTATTCGGCGTATTGGCGATATCGCTCAGCGCGAAAGTATTACCTCTTTATCAGATTTCTTAGCGGCCCGTTACGGGAAAAGCCGAGGTGTTGCGATGTTAGCGACGCTTGCAGCAGTTATGGGCAGTTTACCCTATATTGCCTTACAGCTTAAATCTGTCGGCGTGAGCCTAAGCGCTATGGGAGCTAACGACGGTGATAAAATTCAGGCTTCAAATGAGAGCGTGCTTTTGACAGCAATGGCCATGGCGGCCTTTGCTATCTTTTTTGGTGCAAGGCAATCTGATGTTACGAAACATAATCGCGGATTAATGAATGTTCTTTGTTTTGAAGCGGTCATTAAATTATCAGCGTTAATGATGGTGTGTGCTTTGTCTATTACAATGGTTGATGACGGCGTGAGCACAATCATCAATGACGCCCAATCACATTTTGCAAGTGATAGTTTATCTTCGCGGTCTATAACAATTTTGCTTCTATCTATGGCCGCTGTGATATGCTTGCCGCGTCAATTCCATGTTGCAATCATTGAACGAAGGCAGCCAGGTGAGGTTGATTGGGCGCGCTGGATATTCCCATTCTATCTTTTGCTAACTTCACTTGTCGTCATTCCTATTACAATGGCTGGATTGTCACAATTCCCTACTGGCGTATCACCTGACTTGTTCGTCCTACAATTACCACTTTCTCAAGGCGATGGCTTCCTCGCTATGTTTGTATTTCTTGGTGGGTTTTCTGCGGCGACAGGGATGGTCATTGTCTCGACGATTGCCTTATCAACAATGGTCACAAATGACATGATCGTTCCGATTTTTTTGGAACGGGGTAAGCTGACTTCAGGATCGGGGGATGGAGGCGCCCGCCTTATTCTTATTCGCCGCTTAGTTATCGTTGCGCTTCTTTTGTTGGCGTATGGATATTACCGATTAGCAGAAGATAGTGCCGCTTTAGCGCAAATTGGATTGTTGTCTTTTGCAGCAGCTGCGCAATTCGCCCCAGCTTTATTGGCCTCTATATATTGGCGTCACGGCAAGAAAGTGGGCGTTATATTTGGGCTAACATCCGGCATGATCATCTGGGGGTATACGCTGTTTTTACCTGCAGTGTTTGGTCTTGAAACTTTGGCGTCAATAATACCAGCCGCCTTTAATCCACATGGGCTATTTGGAACAAGTTTCGGTGATAGCCTAACCCATGGTGTTTTTTGGAGTCTCAGTGTCAATTTAATTGGTTTCGTCTTAATCTCTCTCTTATCGAAAGAGCGCCTTAGAGACAGGGTTCAGGCCGTTGCTTTCACAGCGCTAGGGCAAGAAAAAATTATTAGCGGCGTAAAACCTAATACACAGATATCAACGGCATCCCCAGACGGGCTATCAGCTTTAGCGTCTCGGTTCTTGGACGCTGAAGCTGTCGCGCATTCTTTTGAAAAATTTGGCCTCGATAGCGGAGCTAAAATCAAAGGTGCGGGGCCTGCTGATTGGCAACTTGTGCAGCACACAGAAAAACTTTTAGCCCGCGCGATTGGGGCTTCATCCGCGAGAGTGATTATGTCTTCTATTCTCGCAGGGGTTGATGTTGAACTTGATGATGTTCTCACAATTTTTGATCAAAGAAATTATTCTGACCGCTTTGATCAACATATGTTGCAAGCGACTCTAGAGAATGTTTCGCAGGGTATAAGTGTGGTCGACAATCATCAAAAATTAATCGCGTGGAATGGAGCTTATGTTGAGTTGTTTAACTACCCGCCAGACCTCATTTATGTTGGTGCGGCCATTCAGTCATTAATAGAGCATAATATTAATTCGGGGTGGATTGAGGGTGATAATCTGGCGGGCCAAGCCCGACGCCGCGTTAATCATATGAAATCAGGAAAGCCACATAGTTATGAGCGAAAAAATCCTGATGGTAGATTTATACGGATAAAGGGTAACCCGATGCCAGGGGGAGGCTATGTCACAACCTTTACAGATATCACCGAAGACAAGCGGCGAGAGCAAGATTTAATTGAGGCGAATGAAACGTTAGAAGTTCGTGTGCAGGCCCGTACGCAAAAACTCGAAGAGCTTACCGTAGAGTTGGACGGCGCGAGGGAAGAAGCTGTTGGCGCTAATGCCTCTAAGACTAGGTTTCTAGCGGCCGCAAGTCATGACCTTTTACAGCCGCTTAATGCGGCAAGGCTTTTTCTTGGCGCCGTTGATAGTGATAAAGAGACAACGGGGCTTTTGAATAAAGCTGACCAAGCTATTCAATCTGCGGATCAACTCTTGAAGGGCCTTTTAGATATATCGCGTTTAGATCACACAAGTGTTGAAGCTAAAATTACAGATATACCGCTAGGCCCTTTATTCGAAGATCTTGTCGACGAAGCCGCGCCTATGGCGGCGAAAGCAGGTCTTGATTTAAGGTTTGTCCCAACAAGTTTAAGCGTAAAGGCTGATCCTGATTTTTTAATAAGTATTCTGAGAAATTTTCTATCGAATGCGCGGCGCTATACAAAAAAAGGGGGCATTGTTTTAGGGGCCCGCCGATTAGGCAAGGATGTAAGGATAGAAGTCTGGGATTCAGGGCCCGGTATAAACCTTGAAGGGCAAGAGCTAATTTTTGAGGAATTTCAACGTATTGAAGATGTTGATAACCTCGGCATACGCGGAGCAGGATTAGGTCTTTCGGTTGCGCGTCGTATGGCCAATCTAATGGGGAGTGAAATCGCTTTAAAAACTGTGGTAGATAAGGGCAGTGTTTTTTCTGTCATTTTTAAACGGGCAAAAAATCAACCCCGTTATTTTAGTTCGGTAGCCCCCATTGTAAAAGTAAAAAGAGACGAACTTAAAGGTTTAACCGTGCTTTGTATTGATGATGAAGTTACGATTTTAGAGGGTATGTCCGCGCTTTTATCTCGGTGGAATTGCCGCGTTTTGACGTGTACGAATGGTGAAGACGCAATTGAGCTTGCTTGTAATAATAAAGTCCAAGCCATCATTGCAGATTATCAACTCGGCGAAAAAGAAAATGGGCTAGATGTCATCGCGCATCTGCGGCCTCATCTTTATGCGGCTGAGAATGTGTGCCTCTTATCTGCACGTAAGACAAAGGATATGGAGAAGAGCGCGGCTAATAATCGTGTTCGTGTGCTCTCAAAACCCGCTAACCCAGAAGATATAAGACAGTTTTTACTTACCTGTATCCCCGCGAAAAATTCGGCCTAAGTCTATCGGCTATAAACGCGTCGCATTGCGAAAAATCAGTAAGGCTTGCGTGCGGTTATTGGCCCCTAATTTTCTAAATATAGCTGTCATATGCGCTTTGACAGTCGCCTCAGAAATACTCATTTCAAAGGCGATTTGTTTGTTGAGCAAGCCATCAGATAGACAACTCATTACGCGGTATTGTGCGGGGGTTAAACTCTCTAACTTTGCAGCTGCGTCGGTATCTTCATCGGACCCCAGGGCGTATGTAGGAAAGGAAGTGTTGCCAGCTAAGACTGTCTTAATTGCTTTTGTGATGTCGACCAAGTCACTACTTTTTGGAATGTAGCCGGCGGCTCCTAATGTTTTTGCTGTTGAAAATGCTATTGGGGATTCAGTCGCTGAGACAATGACGATTGGCGCGGTTTCATCTGCGGCGCGAATTTTAGAAAATCCTTCAAAGTCGATGGAGTCTGATAGATTTAAATCCAATAAAGTCAGGGCATACTTCTGAGTTTGCATTGCCTCGAGCGCGTCAGAAATGCTGCTGCGGCTATGAATGTTCTCGTGTTTGACAGTGGCCTTTATTAAGGCAAGCTCTAATGCGGCTCGAAAGAGCGGATGATCATCAATGACCAGTACTTCTACAGCCTCGTTCAACTCTTCCCCTTTAGCTAATTTGTCATCAGCTTTTATATTTTATTCTGTAATACACTCAGGTTTAGACTTTAGTGTATAAGACCTTAGTCTTAGCACCAATGGCTAATGGCGCGAAGAGCTAACATGAGTAACAACTTTGTTATAACAAAGGGGAGAGTCTCATGAAAAAAAGTTTAAAATTAATTTTACTCGTCGGTATTGCAAGCTCATTTGCGCCTATTGCAGCGGCTCAAAGCTCATCAACTGAGGCCAGATTGCAAGCTCTTGAAGCTATGGTCAATCAGTTAAGAGCTGAACTTGCTGCTGAAAAAGCACAGACAGATAACGATCTAATTGTTTTAGAAAGGAAGGCGGAGACAATAATCGCACCAACAGCATCTGCAGCCAAAGCAGGTTCAGGTTTTACTGTTGGGGATACGACCTTCAAGCTTGGCGGGTTCGTTGATTTTGATGCGCATGTGAGTGATTTTTCTGACGGTGGTTTTGCCGGCGGATCAGTTGTTCGTGATTTTTATATTCCGGGAGCAACGCCAGTTGGCGGTGGAGACAATGGTACGACTACAACGGACTTAACAGCAGAATCTTCCCGCTTTTCCGTTACAGGAAGCCGTGATGTGGGAGGAAAAAAAGCGACAGCTCATATCGAAACAGATTTTCTTTTATCTGGGCAAGGTAATGAGCGGGTCTCAAGTTCTTTTGCGCCGCGCTTAAGACGGGCATATATCGACTATAATGGATTTAGAGTTGGTCAAGAGTGGTCAACATTTCAGAATACATCCGCAATTCCAGAAAGTGCAAGTTTTTATGCGGTTGGAGATGGTCAGGTTTTTGTGCGTCAAGCTCAACTTAGGTATTCTACGGGTAACTTCCAATTTGCCCTAGAGAATGGAAATTCAACGATTACACCTGCGACAGGTGCGGGGCGCATAGAAGCAGATAGTAATACCCTGCCTGATGTTGTGGCGAGATATAACCTTAAAGGTGGTTTTGGTAATCTATCTTTAGCTGCTATTGGGCGTCAATTACGTTTCGATACGGCTACGATAGAATCTGAAAGTGACTTTGGTTGGGGAGTCAGCGCCGCTGGACGTGTCGGTGTTGGTGAAGGAGATATCCGGTTTAGTCTGACTGGCGGTGAAGGTTTAGGACGTTATGTTGGTCTGAACTCGATAAATGCTGCAGCCGTTAATCCTGTGACTGGAGATTTAGAAGCGATTCCATCCTATGGTGGCCATGTTTCATTACGCTATCCGTTAACTGATGCATCAAGATTTAACATTGGAGCATCCGCTCTCTTTGCAGATAATCCTGACTTCTTACCGATTACAGCAACTGAAAATACGCAATCCGTATTTGCGGCTTATTTATGGGATATAGCGCCAAAGGTAACTGTGGGTATTGAGGGACTCTATGGACAACGGGAGCTGGAAGACGGAACCGACGGTTCACTATCACGTTTCACTTTCTCAACAAAATATGGTTTCTAATTTTACTCTCTAATAATACTTATGAAACGGGGTCGGTACTATAAGCTATGGTCAAATTCAATGAGCTCGACGTCCAAGATACAGGCGTCAGCGAGGACATTACCCATGATGTCCTCAGTTTTATTGGTGTCCATGCCGATCCCGTCAATGCCTGCATTCGAAAATTGGGGAGAGGTTCTGAATGATAATGGAACTAAGAACACCCAAATCACAGAACACCCAAATCACAGCGACTGAGTGTCTTAAAATCGTCCAATTAAGGGTGCTTGTTTAAGGTCCGCTGTGGGGATGTTTGTAACTTCTCCAGAGGTGCGCTTTTATAAAAGCGTACTTCACCTGTGGTCTTTTGCGAAGAACGCTGTGGCCTTTTTTAAGATGTCACGCTCCTCGGTGACGCGGCGGAGCTCGACCTTGAGGCGTCTAATCTCAATCTGATCAGCAGCATCCGAAGCCTTGTCAGGCTCATCGCCATATCGCTTGACCCAATCGTAAAGCGACTTAGTGCTCACGCCGAGCCGTCCGGCAACTGACGTGACACTGTGCCCCCTGTCTGTGACCTGCGCCACTGCCCCTAATTTAAACTCTTCTGTATACCTAACACGACCGCCCATAAGACACTCTCCTTGCTTCCAGTTTTACCAAACAAGGTGTCTATAAAGCTAGGGGCACATCACTTACTAAAAATACGGCAGGAGGAGAGTAGGGTTCTCATTGGAGAAATAATGTTCATCCACTATTACAAAAATAGAAAATAGTGAGTTTACTTTCGATTTTAGTACTGGAAATGGCTTTATTGTCGAGCGTTTGAGAAGTGCCGCCAAAGCTCTTTTAGAAAAACACCAATCTGAGTTATTGTCTCACCCATAATACCAGGGTTTGGGATAAAATTTCCTCTTTGGTTCCTCTGTCTTACTAAACGCAAACT
>JALZWM010000105.1 GCA_023300105.1 Hellea sp. | reverse complement strand
GTGCCGACGCTTTTCCAAAGCACCCAGAGCTTAAGCGCGTCATTTCTGCGGCCACATTGGAGGGACATTTTCCCAAGGTTAAATTCATCATGATCGGTCTGATAGAGGTAGCTCGCATCATTGGAAAACGAATCGTGCAGGTGCTTTTTATCTTTGACGACAATCAAGGAACAGCCCAGCGGCGTGCCGAGCATTTTATGCGCGTTTAATGTGAACGAGTCGACGTTTTCGACGCCTTTAATCAGGTGCTTATATTTTTCGCTGAGGATAACAGAGCCGCAATAGGCCCCGTCAACATGGAGCCAAATATTGAACTCTTTGGCGATGACGCTGGCGGCAGCAATATCATCAAATGCGCCAAGGACGGTTGTGCCTGCTGTGCAATTAATCAAGATGGGGTGCAGGCCTTTGGCGATGTCGTCTTGGATGGTTTGGCGCAAAACCGCATTGTCCATACGGCCCTGCGCGTCGGTGGCTATTTTTCGAACATTGTCGCGGCCAATCCCTGCAAAGGCGGCGTTTTTGGGCGTGCTGTAATGGCTCTCAGCGGAGGTATAGACCGTCATGCGTTGGTGGACGCCTGCGTGCTTTGTGGTCTCGTTATAGGCATCGCGCGCCATTAACATGCCCATGAAATTCGTCATTGACCCGCCAGGGGCCAAAGTGCCGTCGGAGGTCTCGTCCCAGCCAATCATATCGCAAATCTCGCGCAGGATGGTTTTCTCGACGCCGATTTGCGGCCCGCCCGCCTTATAGGTGTACATGCTGTTATTGAGGATAACTGAGAGGAGGTCGCCAAGGATAGCCCGCTCTTGGCGTCCGCCAAAGAGCTGATTGAAAAATGCATTGGTGGCGGTGCGCGGCGTTGTAAAGATGAGGTCCTTTAGCGCGGCTTCAAGTTCGGGGGCGCTCATGCCCTCTTTTTGTAATTTAAGATCAAGACGCTCAAAAAGATCGGCTGAGGGAATGTGTTCCGCAACAGGGTTTTGAGCTTCATCGGCAAGGAGTTCATCCACTAAGCGATTGAAAATGTCTAAGCTCTGTTTCATTTTAAAGTCCTGATTTTTGCACGTCTTTGGATAGCTTTGGATGACATCTTGAATTGATGCGGTTATGCTATCTGGAAATGTATTCATAACCTTATTATATGAAAGATGCCCGATATGCCAGAGCTTGACGATATAATGCCCCTGCCGCAAAAAAATGAAGCGGTCACAGCATTTTTGAAAGCGCGACGCTCGAACATGGCGAAAGTTATGGGCGGGGCGGGGCCGTCTGAGGCGGAGCTTGCAGAGCTACTCTCCATAGCGGCCCGTGTGCCCGATCACCGTAAACTCGCGCCGTGGCGCTTTGTGATATTTGAAGGTCAAGCGCGCTCTGATTTTGGGCAACATATTGGCGCGGCTTTTATGAAAGCTAATCCTGAGGCCTCGCAAGACCGTGCTATTTTTGAAGGCGCACGGTTTATGCGCGCCCCGCTCGTGGTCGGTGTTATCTCAAGTCCTGTCGCGTGCAAGCGCGCAACGCCTGTGTGGGAGCAACAGCTGAGTTCTGGTATTGTCTGCTATAACCTGATGCTTGCCGCGCAAGCTGCGGGGTATGGGGCGCAGTGGCTCACGGAATGGTATGCCTATGACGCGGATGTTCAGGGGGCTCTAGGTATGAACGCAGGCGACCAAGTCGCGGGTTTTGTTTATATAGGTCAGGCCTTAGCGCCGTCTACGGAACGTGTGCGCCCTGATGTGACTGCGAAGACATCTTATTGGGGTATTTAATCTTTACGCTTTTTATGTAATTAGATGCTTATGACAAAACCTGAAACAAAAACGGCGCCTGATGAGAGCTTAACAGCCCCGCGTGATAATTCTTCGCGCCTCTTGAAATTTATTGTCGATGATGCCCCTGCGTCTGGGTCTGCCACAGAAATAGCTGATGGCGTTTTCTGGCTACGCTTTGATCTGCCGATGAAGGGGCTTGATCATATCAATCTCTGGGCAATTAAAGACGGCGATGGCTGGGTGGTTGTTGATACAGGTATTGGGAACCGTGAAAGCCGCGACATTTGGGAAAAGCATTTTGTGGAGCTTATGGGCGGACGCCCCGTAAACCGCGTAATTTGTACGCATTTGCATCCCGATCATACAGGGCTTGCGGGCTGGATTTGCCGTAAATTCGGCGCGCCGCTTTTGATGACGCGCGGGGAGTATTTTCTTTGCCGCTTAATGGCCGCCGATACAGGCAAGGAAGCGCCTGCGGCAGGGATTAATTTTTACCGCAAATGCGGATTTAACGAAGATCAAATCGAGCTTTATAAAATGCGCTTTGGCGGATTTGGTAAAGCGATATCGCCTATGCCGCATGGGTATGACCGGTTGCAGGACGGCGAACTTGGCATGATTGGCGGGCGAGAGTGGAAGGTCATTATCGGGAGCGGCCATTCGCCTGAACATGCATGTCTTTATTGTCCTGAGCTTAATCTCTGTCTTACGGGCGATCAGCTGCTGCCTAATATTAGCTCTAATGTGTCTGTCTGGCCAACAGAGCCCGAGAGTAATCCGCTGGAAGAATGGATAAGTTCCTGCCATAAACTCAAAGCCGCGCTGCCTGAAGATGTCTTAATTGGCCCCGCGCATGGCATTCCTTTTTACGGCGCGCATCGACGCCTTGAAAAATTGGTGGAACATCACGAAAAAGCGCTGGAACGTTTGCTTGAACATTGCAAGACGCCGCGTATGTCGACCGAAGTCTATTCTGTTTTATTCCGCCGCGCGATTAATGACAGCAACCGCATCATGGCCGTTGGCGAGTCGATTGCGCATTTAAATTGTTTAAAGGGCCGCGGACTTGTCTCTCGCCGCCTTAATGATGCGGGGCAATTTACCTATAAAACGCGCAAGCAGGCTTAGCCTTATTTATTAGAACGTTTAGACCGGCTTTTTTTTGAGGGTTTTTTAGCGTCTTCTTCTGCCGCTTTTAAGGCCTCGGCTTCAGCTTGTTCTTTTTCATACGCGTCAATAAGGGTTGATCCTGTCTTGAGTTGGGAGGCGGCCCCTATCTGACTTGCTTTACCAATCTGACTGCCTTTAATCCCGCTTCCAACAAGTAGAGGTGATTTTTTAGACTTTGTTTCTACGGTTTTTTCAATCTTTTTAGGGGTATCAACAACGACCTTAGGGGGCTCTATTTTGGGTTTAACCGATAAATGCCAAAGTGTACCGTTGTGCGTATCTGCGAAAAACAATCCGCGCTTATCCATAACAATCGCGCCGGGTTGGCCCCAGGCACTCCGTCCGCTCCCACTGAGAAAACCTTCGACTAACACACGAGGGGCTTGAGAAGGCTGTCCAAACTCGGTTGGAATGACTATAAGCTGCATCGAGTTCGGCCCTGTCTGTGAGGCGATAATGCTTTCTTTTAAATCACGAGGCCAATTGGCGGGCGTTGTATATTGGCCGGGCAAGGCGATAGCTGTAATGTTTTGCTGTGAAAAGGTTAGTCTTGTTTCGGGACTATCTAGGGACTGCATGGATTGACCAGAGGCCACCCAGAGCGGCGCGCCTTTGCGTTTGGCGATACTGTGAAGAGGGGCCACGTTTTGGATGTTTGCAATTTTTTCGGCCTGCCCTGTAGTGATATCAATGCTGACAATAATTGCGGCGCCGTTTTGTGTGGAGGCGCTTTGTGTAATGCCGAGAATGAGGCCCTCGTCTTCGGCAATAAGTGCAAAACTGCCTTGACTTTTTATGTTGCTAAGAGGTGCGAGCATTCTTGCTTGGGAGCCCGGTTCTATGGCCCAGATAGCTTGCCTGTCCGCAACATAAAGCGTCTCGCCGATGATGGCTAAACCCGTTGGATTGTTAAAGGTCTGCGCCATAGGTCTGCGCATATCGAGGCTGCCATCTTGTCCGCGGTCACTGAGAATCCAAACACGGCCCGTTTTATAATCAGCGGCATAAAGCGTTCCATCCTCAGAGGCGGCAAGTGCTGATATCTTCCCAAGGTTCTTCGCATATTGAGTGAGGGACAAACTCTCTATGGTTTGCAATTGATCGGACGAGCCGCCGCGCTGCATAGAGAGCTGCGGGCTTTGAGGCCTAACTGAATTTGGGTTAGCCCCGTCAGTTATTACGGGAACAATGTCCCACGGGGTGGCATTAGCCGTCAGGCCAATCATAAAAGTCAAACATAGAGCCAAGCCGAATCGCATAACTTAATATGACGCGAAGCCCCCCTTTTGACGAGGGGGTTTATCAGTCTCTATATTTTTATCTCTCTCTATTTTGCCTTTTACATTTTACCTTTTATGGGCCTAAATCTGAACTGAGATTCAGACCTTGTCATTAAGCCTGCATTTTGGTTAGCTGTAGAGGATTCGAAAAGGAGCCTTGTTTTCAGTTTTAAGATTTTACGAAACAGATCTTTAGTCCAGTTCATGACGTGCGGAGGAGCGCGGCTATGAGTTATTTGGATCAGACACTGCAAGACCCCTTAGGAGCGTCTGCTGAGTTACTACCTGTTGCCCAAGGTAACTATCCTTGTCTTATTTTAAACGCTGATTATCAGCCGCTCTCTTATTTTCCGCTCTCGCTTTGGTCTTGGCAAGATGCCGTTAAAGCGGTGTTCCTTGATCGTGTTCACGTCGTTGACCAATATGAACAAACCGTACGCTCTGAGACTTTTGAGATGGAAATTCCAAGCGTTGTCGCGCTTAAAGATTATGTGGCGCAAAACCGCTCGCCTGCGTTTACGCGGTTTAACTTATTTCTACGCGATGGTTTTGAGTGTGTGTATTGCAATAGTCCTAATGAGCTGACCTTTGATCATGTGATACCCCGCCGTCTTGGCGGCACAACACGGTGGGATAATATTGTTGCGGCTTGCACGCATTGTAACCTGCGCAAGGGCGGCCGATTGCCCAAAGACGCACATATGCACCCGCACACGAAGCCCTTTCAGCCCACCATGCATCAACTCCAAGCACAAGGGCGGCGGTTCCCGCCAAACCATTTACACGAGAGCTGGCTTGATTACTTATATTGGGATGTTGAATTGGAGGCTTGATAAGTTTGTAAATTACGGCCAATCTAGACTTATGAAAATACACCCTTATGCACTTATTCTCGGCGTCGTTATTGGCATTATGACACTTGTTGTTCTACGGCACCCTATCTTTGCGTTAGTCGCGACAGTTATTGGTGTCTTGGGTCTTGATGTTGCATTGAAAAACAACACCAAAAAACTTGAAGATGATGACAAAAATGAAGATTCAAAATGAACGCGCTTGTTAAAGGCGCGGCTTTAACGTTCGCAGCCATAAGCTTATCGAGCTGCGGGAGTAAAGTTGATAACTCTCCCAACTTGATATTTGAAACAGAGTTAGGCGTGATTGAGATTGAAATTTATCCCAAAAAAGCCCCAATAAGTTCGGCTGACTTTTTAAATTATGTCGACCGAAAATATTATCATGGTCAAGGGTTTTACCGTGTTGTGCGCGCAGATAATGATCCTCGCGAAATGGGTATGTCTTTAATCCAAGGCGGGCGTCTTAATCTTGAATCTCTAGGCTCGCCAATTGCACATGAAACAACCAAAATGACAGGCCTTCGTAATGATGCGGGCTCAGTCGCCATTGCCAGAGAAGACCCGGGCACAGGGAGTGCCGCTTTTTTCTTTATCAATATTGGCAATAATAATTTTCTTGACCACGGCGGGGAACGCAATCCTGATGGCCAAGGTTATGCGGTTTTCGGGAAAGTTGTTAGCGGCATGGATGTCGTTAAAAAAATCCAAACTGGCAAAGTGGTTTCTGTCTCTGATAATGAACAGACCCAAGGTCAATTTTTGGCCAAGCCAGTGATAATTTCTAAAGCTTACCGGAAGTGAATTATTACCTGAAATCTATCAGTCTTATATTCGCCGCTTTACTCATGAGCTGCACGGTTCAAAAATCCGCGCAAGAGGCGCCAGTGAATGCAGAAACGAATGCTGTTTATTATCTCGTTCGCCATGCAGAAAAAACAACTGAAAAAGATAATCCGGGCCTGACAGAAGCTGGGTATAAACGCGCTGAGGATTTATCCGTCCGTCTTACGGACGTACCGCTTACGAAAATTTATTCATCTGATTACATACGTACGCGTGATACCGCTGCGCCTGTTCTGAAGGCTAAGAAGAAACATCTCGCAATTTATGATCCTCGTGATTTAGAAAGTTTAGCAACAAAGTTATTGAACGAGAGAGGCCACATTCTTGTCGTTGGTCATTCTAATACAACGCCGCCGCTTTCAAAATTATTAGGCGGGCAGGCTGGGGAACCAATCATTGAGGCGACCGAATATAACCGACTCTATATTATAACGCGAAATGGAAACGCTGTTAAAAGTGTCATCGAAACCTTTGGCGAATAAAATTTTTAGTTTAAGAGAGTGCCGCTTCAGCTTCTAACTTTATTCGTCCAATCATGGCTTTGAGACCATTGGAGCGTTGCGGCGATAAATGCTCATCCAGCTCTAATTGTTTTAGGATGTGAACCGCATCTAGATCGCGTATCATTGAAGCGGGTCTTCCAGAAAAAATTTGAAGCGTGACCGCCACCAAGCCTTTAACGATATGGGCGTCGCTATCACCACGAAATGTCAAGATAGGGTCATCTGCGCCGTCTCGTTCAGAGACGAGCCAGACTTGACTGACACAGCCCTTAACCTTGCTGGCGATATTCTTTTCAGACGGCTCAAGCTGGGCTAAATTCTTGCCCATATCAATGACATGGGTATAACGCTCTTCCCAATCTGTAAGGAACGCGAAATCATCTATCATATCTTGAATATCTTGAGGTAAGTTCATGGGCTTCAAATAGGGACGCAGGTTGATGGGCGCAACCCTTTGTACCTGCGTTTGGTGGTGATATTTAGCCAATCATAGTCTCACATATGCTACGCTTAAGTGAGTCTTTTCTAGGTGCACAGATTTCAGGGGAATTGGCTCGATTTTTGCATCTAAATTAACTTAATATATCCTAAACCTATGCTTTGGAGCATAAATGCGCGTAAAATCATCATATAATGGCTTGGTTGCCCCAAGTTTGATATGGATAGCAGCTCTAACCGCAGCGGTTTTGGCGGCTTTTCTACGCGGTATCGATTTAGCGGAAATTTGGCCACTGGCTTTGACAGCATCTATGCCTGCCGTAGCGGGATTAATATTGACCCCTATTCTTCGTAAAGAATGGGCGCAAATTTTAGTTATCTTCTCTTGGTTAATCTTAGCTATCATTGGATGCCTCACACTTGGCTTCATACCCATGGCTCTTCTATTTATTTGCGCTCCAGCCGCTGCGGCTTTGTTTGAGACAGAAAAAGTTGTTGAAGCATTAGTCTTTGCCGCAATCATTTCCGCTGTAATCTATTATGGGTACAGCATAGGCAGTCTTCCGCAAACACGACTTAGCAATACGCAAGTTTTATGGGGTCAGCAAACGGGTTTGATGGCGACGTTTAGCTTGATAATTACTGCGCTTTTCGGGGCTTCATCTCACTCGCGCTCTGCAAAATGGCCGTCCGCAATGAGTGGGTCTGTTGAATGTGAAATGATGATGAATGCCATTGATGGTAGTGTGCTACGATTTGATGATAATGATTATATGCTGGGAGCGAATAATCAGGCGCGTAAACTCTTTGGAATACCTTTAGGGACTGCGCAACTCCCGTTACAGGGGCTGGTTCCACATGATGATAATGCTCAGTCGGCTATTGGGCATTTAATCTCTGCCGCTCGCAAGTCTGAAAGCTTTGAAAGGTTGCGTTTAGAAACACGGTTTGAAGCAGATAAAATTACATATCTTGATCTCCAAGCTTCACCGCTCGATAATGATATTGTCGTTCATGTTAAAGATGTGACTGAGCAAGAAGAAAACCTTGCGGGCTTGCGCCAAACACAAGCCATTGCAGCACAAGAAACAGATGAAAAGTCACTCTTTTTCGCGGGTGTAAGTCATGAGTTACGCACGCCACTTAATGCGATTATTGGATTTTCGGATATGATGCGTTCGCGCTTATTTGGGCCGTTACCGGGTAAATACGCGGAATATGCAGATCTTATCCATGATAGTGGTCAGCACATGCTCGATTTAATTAGTGATGTTTTGGATATGTCCAAAGTCGAAGCGGGAAAATATGAGCTGACTTATGGTATGTTTGATGCCTCTGACGTTATCAGAAGTACGGTTAAAATGGTCCGCCCTGTGGCAGATGCTGGCGACATTAGAATGGATATTGATATCCAAGATGATGAAGCTTTACTAATTGAGGCTGATCGCAAAGCGATTAGACAAATTCTTTTGAACTTGATTTCTAATGCAATTAAATTCTCACCTAAAGGCGGATCTGTACGCATTGGCGCAAAAGCTGTTGGCGACACTTTGAACCTCACTGTTGAGGATCATGGTAGCGGCATGAATGATGCTGAACTTGCCGTTCTTGGTACGCCTTACATGCAAATGTCTAGCGCTCAAAAAACTGAAGAACGCGGAACAGGCCTTGGGGTATCCCTCGTGAAATCTTTGACTGAACTTCACGGCGGACGTTTCGCTGTTGCAAGCCAAATGGATGAAGGCACAACGATAGATGTGTTCTTACCACTGGAGCGGTCTTAAATTTTTACTCTCAAATGCCTTAAAACTTGAGCGGCTTTGGCGTCGCAGTTTATCCATAACTCTTAACGGGCCCCTTAGAAGACATACATATGCCGTTTAAGGTGAAGCAATTCGCAGGCGCGACCTTGCTATAATTGTTTAAAGATATTGGTTTACATCACTGAAAGTGATTTGCGTTCGGCGGCACAGACCCTATGGAAAAGTATTTTGGGAGTTATGATTAACAAGTCCATTCTGATTGGCAGCTTGGTGTTACGTAATGTCTATAATTAACAGGTCTTTGCTGATGCTGCTGGTACTGAGGCTGCTGCATAGGCGCAGACTTGTAATAAGACATATTCCCATAGGATTGCGGCGCGTAATAATTTGCTTTTTGATCTGGATACATATGCGCAGCTGTTTGTTCCGCTCCGGGATAAGTGTTTCTATGACTTCCTATCAGTAAAGTTCCAAGCGAACCGAAGGCTAGACTTGCGCCAAGGCCTGGTCCATTTTTGCCAACGCCGAGGCTAGCGCCAGGTCCAAATCCAAGAACTCTTGCATTTGCGCCGACACCAAGCCCTCCCTTCGAGACGCCGCCATTGAAAGCTGCGCCTGTATTGCCTATGCCGCTTGAGGCGCGAACACCTAGGCCATTCCGTCCTAAGCCGCCGTCTACGGAAGCGCCTAGCGGGCCAACGCCGACATTAGCGCCTGTACCTATTCCGTTAAGGCCAACACCTGTTCCAACGCCGGCGCCAACTTGCCCGATGCCAAGACCCACATTTGGGTTAAATGCGTTGTTACGCAGACCGAGGTCTAGCCCAAGACCACCAGGTTGATGTCCATTCAATTGTTGAGCGGGTGCAGGGTTATAATATTGCGCAGAGGCTTCAGTGGCCAATAAGGTCAAACTTGCAGCTGCAAGCAAAGATGATTTAAAAAAACTAAACATATTCAACACCATTTTTATTGTTCTCAATAATTCAATATCAGCCAAAAAAAGCAATACTCTTCTCCTTTGGGGAGAATAATTTACGGGTCTTATAAAATGAGATGAACATACTCTTATTTAGAGAGTTAACCGATTAACTGCAGTCTTTTACGAATAACCCAATGACGTATTTTAGCTTTTGGGCTGTTAGTTAGGTCCCGAACTTTCAAAGGCTTTAGAGCCTCATCAAGTTCATAATGCCGAGGTGTGGCTGTTGAAATTCGAAATGCGGCAGATTGCGCTTCATTAAAGTTTTCAAGACCGCTGATCAGACTTCTGATTGAATTCGTATGAGCTATTACTAAAACATTTTTTCCTGACTGTAAGCTTGGTGCAATGTTCTCAGCCCATAAAGGATATGCCCGCTTTGCTGCTTGCGCCATACTCTCACTTCTGGGATGCTCATCTTGAGGAATTTCTGGAGATATTTTTAACTGTTCCTGAAAACGTGGACCATCATCTCGTAAAATTGGCGGTTGCGCGTGATAGGTGCTCCGCCACTTCATAACGTCTGATGCGCCATATTTACTGACCATGTCACTGCGTAATTCACCCTGTAATGCGCCATAATGACGTTCATTTAAACGCCATTTATGCTCAAGCTTATCTAGGGGTATGCCCAATTCATCGAGAACGATTTGGGATGTATGTTGCGCGCGTGTCAGGCATGAAGTGAAGCAGGCATCAAACCTATAACCAGATTTTTTAAGAATTTTACTGGCCCTATAGGCTTCATCAATCCCTGTTTCACTCAAAGGCGCATTTCCCCATCCTGCAAAGCGCTTTTCTTCGGTCCATTTCGTTTTACCGTGGCGAAGAAGAAAGAGTGAAGACATAATATGAGCGCCAATACTAGGGAATTTAACTTACTATAGGATGTGAATTATGGAAATAAACTATTAGTGATGTAACTTCACACTGAGGTTACGTCTTTAACACACGCCCTGCCACGGCATCGAGTTTTGCCAGTAGTTTTGGATCTCGCTTTTCTGGCGCTGTAATTAAAGCCACATCAAGATTAGTCTCTATGCCTTGAGACCCGTTTTCACGTGGGCCTGTGGCTTTCAGTAATTTAACCATTTCTTTGACCGTGTTGCTGGCTTTATTCGCATTTTCCATCAAGACGGCGATTACGGCGGCAACGTCAACATTACCGTGGCCTTCATGCCAGCAATCAAAATCTGTGACCATTGCGACAGTCGTATAAGGGAGTTCAGCTTCTCGTGCGAGCTTTGCCTCTGGCATATTGGTCATTCCAATAACATCACAGCCCCAGCTGCGGTACATATGGCTCTCAGCCTTTGTCGAGAACTGCGGGCCTTCCATCGCAAGATATGTACCGCCCTCATGCACATTCGCGCCAGCTGCTTTGGCCGCTTTCGTAGCCAAGCTGGCAAGACGCTCACACACAGGGTCAGCCACAGAGACATGCGCGACCATGCCTTTGCCAAAAAAGGTTTTCTCGCGCTTAAAAGTCCTGTCGATAAATTGGTCAACGACAACAAAATCACCGGGCGGGTATTGTTCCTTGAGTGAACCCACAGCCGAGAGCGAGAGAATATCTGTGCAGCCCGCACGCTTCATCGCGTCAATATTGGCACGATAATTTACATCTGACGGCGTCAGAAAATGCCCCCGCCCATGACGAGGTAGAAACCTAAGCTTCACCCCATCAAGTTCGGCAAAGAGAATATCGTCAGACGGCATTCCCCAAGGTGTCTCAATTGAAATCCATTCAGGGTTTTCAAGCCCTTCAATTTCATAAAGGCCAGAGCCCCCAATAATACCTAATACCCATTCTGACATAATCTCTACTTCCGTATTTATTTCATTTCACCATACAAAAAAACCGCCTCACGTGAAGTGGGCGGTTTTAAAATTATTGTGAGTTGTACTCTCTAATGTTCAACATCTTTCCAGACTCGCTTATAAGAGAACCAAAGCAAAATCGCGAGAATCGAGAGATAAAGCATCGTCATGAGGCCAGCCGCTTTTCGTTGCTCTAATTTTGGGTCTGCAGACCATGCAAGGAATTCTGTAACATCGGAGGCCATCTGCTCAACTGTTGCAATAGTCCCATCAGCATATTCCACGCCTTCATCATTGAGTGGTGGCGCCATTGAAATTTTACCGCCGTCCATAACAGGGTTATAATAAAGACCCGCTGTAAGCTCGACGTCATCGGGCTTTTTCGTGTTATAGGCTGTTAGAAGATTATAAACATAATCTGCTCCGCCGTTACGTGCAGCAACAATCAAAGACAGGTCAGGCGGAAGACCACCGCCATTGCCAGCGCGCGCCGCAGCGTCATTGGGATAAATCGCTGGAAATGCATCCGCTGGCACACCAGGACGGTCAATTACGTCACCAGTTTCGCTATCGATATCCTCAACTTGCCAATCCGCTGCGAAATTTTTCACATAAGGATTATCATTCGGATTTTTGTAATCTTCATCATAAAACGGCGCGCCTTTGTCACCTAAGTGACGGAAGGACAAGTGCTTGAGCTGATGACAAGAAGAACAGACTTCACGGTAAACTTGATAACCACGCTGCGCGGCCGCTTTGTCGTAAGTCCCGAAAGCGCCGTTAAAATGCCAGTGCTTATGTTCCATTTTATAATCACCAGTTCCGCCGCCAGCAGCATAGGCCAGTGTAGATGCCGCCGCGACCAAAGTCGTTACGCCTACCATAAATGCTGTTTTCATATTCAACGTCATATCCGTCTCCTATTCAGCAGCACTGTGGGCTTTGTCACCCAGAACAGCTTTGGTAATTGATTCTGGACGCGCCAGAGGTTTCTCAATTAATCCTAATATTGGAAGGATTGCTAAGAAATAAGCGAAGTAATAGAAAGTTGCGATACGCGAAAGCCATGTAAAGTTTAGGCCCATAGGTTTTAATTCTCCATCGACCATTTTCGAGCCAACGGTAAAGACCATATCATCGGGTGTCTCCGCGCCGCACCAGCCAAGGATGAAACAGAAGAAAATGAAAATCCAAAAGAACTTACGCGCAACGGGACGGAAGCGAGACGAGCGTACTCTCGATGTATCAAGCCAAGGCAAGACAAAGAGCACAACAATCGCGCCAAGCATCAAGAGAATACCAGCAAGCTTATCAGGGACAGCCCGTAAGATTGCGTAGAAAGGCAAGAAGTACCATTCAGGCACAATATGCGGCGGTGTTTTCAGCGCGTCGGCTTGGATATAGTTATCAGCATGGCCAAGTGCATCTGGCTGATAGAAGACGAAGAAGGCAAAGATCAGCATAAAGACGACCATCGCGAAACCATCTTTGACGGTATAATAAGGATGGAAGCTAAGTGTATCTTTTTTCGTTTTTTCAGTAATGCCGATTGGATTATTCTGACCAACATGATGCAAAGCCCAAACATGAAGCCCGACAAGGCCGGCAATGACGAATGGCAGCAAATAATGAAGCGCAAAGAAGCGGTTCAGCGTTGCATTATCAACGGCATAGCCGCCAAGAAGCCACTGTTGAAGGCTTTCACCAACAACGGGAACAGCGCCAAAGAAACCTGTAATCACGGTCGCGCCCCAGAAGGACATTTGACCCCAAGGTAAAGTGTATCCCAAGAAGCCTGTGGCCATCATTGCAAGGTAAATTAAGCAGCCAACAATCCAAAGAACCTCGCGCGGTGCTTTATAGGACCCATAATACAGGCCTCGGAACATATGCACATAGACGGCTAAGAAGAACATCGACGCGCCAACAGCATGCATTGGCTGGATTAACCAGCCAAATGGCACATCACGGCGAATTCGCTGAACAGAATCAAAAGCCATATCCACATGTGGGACATAATGCATGGCTAAGATGATACCGGTAATAATTTGAGAGGCGAGACACATCGTTAAGATGCCGCCAAATGTGTACCAGTAATTAAGGTTACGCGGTGACGGGAACGTCATGAAGTCTGCGCCCATGCGAACGATTGGGAGACGCTGGTCTAACCATTTCGTTGGCGCGTATTTTGGTTCGTAAGTTGAAGGATGTCCTGACATAGCTACCCGACCTTAATCACGTTTTCAGAGATATACTGATATTCTGGAATTTCCATATTCTTCGGCGCGGGGCCTTTGCGAATACGGCCTGATGTATCGTAATGCGACCCATGACATGGGCAGTACCAACCATCAAAATCACCTGCTTCGCCAACTGGAATACAGCCGAAATGCGTACAAACGCCGATCATAACCAAATATTCAGGACGTAATTTTCCTGTTGTATCTGGGATTAAGCGCTCATTATCCATTTGCGGGTCTGGGCAGGCTGCGGCATCAGTATTCTCCGCTTCCGTAATTTCTTTGGCTGTCCGGTGGCGCACAAATACAGGCTTACCGCGCCAAAGCACTTTAAGCTGTTGACCTTCAGCAATCTTAGATACATCGATTTCAACAGAGCCCGCCGCGAGTGTATCCGCGGCCTTGCCCATTTGCGCAACTAATGGCCAGCCGAGTGACGCCACGCCAGCCGCTGCAACAGCGCCTGTCGCGATGTAAATGAAATCGCGTTTGCCTTCATCGACGGTCTCGCCGTGGGCATCATTATGCAGAGTATCGGACATAGCCGGGTCTATCCTTATAATAAGTCTTATCTTCTGGTTCGGGTTCTATATATATGTGCTTAAGATTTCCACCGTTTATTCGCGGCAGAACGCCGCAATGCGTCCTTAAGCCCGTAACCAACAGTGTGCCTAAAAATTGAGACCGAAACATGAAAATTATTCTTTTTCAGCCTGATATGGCCGGAAACCTTGGGGCGGCGATGCGCTCCTGTGCCTGCCTTGGCATTCCGCTCGAAGTTATAGAGCCTTGCGGCTTCCCTTTAACGGCCAAAGCCCTGCGCCGCACGGCCATGGATTACGGCGCGCCGGATACGCTAATTCGCCATACAAGCTGGGAAACCTATGGCGAAAAGCCCGAATCTGGCCGCCTTGTTCTGTTCACGACCAAAGGCGCTACGCCGCTTACAGAATTTGAGTTTCGTGCGGATGACCGCTTAATCTTTGGACGCGAAAGCGCAGGCGCCACCGAAGAGGTCCACGCGCGCGCAGATGCGCGCGTCATTATTCCGATTGCAGATGGGGCAAGGAGTTTCAACCTCGCAAC
>JALZWM010000104.1 GCA_023300105.1 Hellea sp. | reverse complement strand
TACGACGACTGTTTCAGAAACAGTTTCGAAAGTTGCAGGAATTGTTACGAGTTCAGTTGATGCTTCTTGAACAACTACAGGCTCAGATACTGTTTCATATACAGCAGGAATGCTGACGTAGTTAACAGTCTGCGGTGTTACGACGACTGTTTCAGAAACAGTTTCGAAAGTTGCAGGAATTGTTACGAGTTCAGTTGATGCTTCTTGAACAACTACAGGCTCAGATACAGTTTCATACTGAGGAGGAACTGTAACATAATCAACAGTTTGAGGCTGAACAACGATTGTTTCAGACACTGTTTCATATGTTGCAGGAATTGTGATTAGGTCCGTAGAGGCTTCCTGAACAACAATTGTATCTGTGTATGTTTCATACTCAGCAGGGATAACAGCGTAATCAACAGATTGCGGTGTTACGACAACTGTATCTGTCACAGTTTCATATGTCGCTGGGATAGATACAAGATTAGTTGAAGCTTCTTGAACGACAACTGTTTCAGTAACTGTTCCGTAAGTTGCTGGGATAGCAATTAGCTCTGATCCAGCTTCTTGAACAACAACTGTTTCAGACACTGTTTCGTAAGTTGCCGGAATTGAGACGAGCTCAGTAGAGGCTTCTTGAACAACAACTGGCTCTGACACAGTTTCAAATGTCGCAGGTATCGTCTTATATGAAGCCGAAGCTGGCGTGACGACAACTGTTTCAGAAACAGTCTCGTAAGTCGCTGGAATTGTAACAAGTTCTGTAGACGCTTCTTGAACAACAACAGTTTCCGCAACTGTTTCGAAAACAGGCGGGATAGTTTGAAGTTGTGTAGACGCTTCTTGAACAACAACATTTTCAGTTACTGTTTCAAACGTTGCTGGGATCGTAACGAGCTCAGTAGACGCTTCTTGGTTTACAACAGTTTCAGTTAAAGTCTCATAAGTCGCCGGCACGCTAACATATTCTACGCTAGCAGGCTGAACAACAACAGTTTCAGAGACAGCTCCGTATGTTGCAGGTATTGTTACAAGTTCTGTAGACGCTTCTTGAACGACAACAGTATCTGTGACTGTTTCAAAAACGGCGGGGATTGTCACAAGCTCTGTAGCCGCTTCTTGAGCTACAACTGATTCAGTGTAGCTTTCGTAGACAGCAGGTATGGCAACATACTCAACTGACGCTGGCTGAACAACAACAGTTTCAGAAACTGTGTCGTATGTTGCTGGAATAGCAACGAGCTCTGTTGATGCTTCTTGAACAACAACTGTTTCTGTTACAGTGCGGAATGTCGGGCTTGAAGCGCCGCGTGATGATCCACTGTTATTATATGCAACAGATACGCCGCGCGCGACAATCGCGCCACTAGCGGCTCCGCCTGTAGCTGTACTTAGGCTAGAATTAGATCTGCCTGCAGAAGCAGTATTGGCATCACCAACAACGTTTCCGTTGGAGTCAAGACGACCTACGCGAGTTCCGCGTGAGTCAAAGACACTTAGGTCGCTTGCAAGACGGTAAGATTTACCACCCCAACGAACTGTGCCGCCGCCTGCGCCTGCGCCTGCGCCCGTACCGACAGGTACGATTTCGTAGCTAGCTTCTTGAACAAGGACACGTTCTGTAACGGTTTCAAAACGTCCTGGTATCTTTTTAAGTTCTTCTCCAGCTTGTCGAAGAACGACCTGCTCAGTTGTTATAGAATATTCCGCGGGCACGATGACCCGAGCAAAACACTCGCCAGGTAACGGATCGCCAGGTGGCAACTCCTGAGCGATAGTTGGTGCGGCTAAAACCGCGGCCGATACGGCCAATAGTAGAGTACGTTTCATTTTATAAAACCCCCAAACTCTCCAGTAAACAAATACCTGCGACATGCAGATAACTCATAGCTTAGCAAAACCTTAACGGTTCGACTAGGCATTAATCCCCTCTTAATTGATTGAGAGGGAAATTCAATGGCTAAAATGGTCATAGGCGAAAAGGTCGGTAGTAAGACGCCTTAGCGGCGTGTAATAACTCCCGATCTCCTCTGCTATCACCATAAGCTTCAATAATTTTGACTTCATGGGGGTTGAATTCGGCCATAATGCGGCGAACCTTGCCTTCTCCCCAAATATTCCATCCTTTTATTTCGCCAGTGTAGCGATCTCCGTGCGAATCGAGTTCGGTTGCTAGGATGTTTTGGATGTTTTGTGTGCGGCCCCAAGCCTTTAAATATGGCGCTATAGAAGCGCTGCATATATATAATGACTCGGGGGATAATTTTTTGTTGTCTAAACAGGCCTGTGCTTGTGGACGAATTAGACCAGGAATAACCTCAGTTGCGAATTTTTCGGCTTTTGCATCAAGCATGTCTTTTTTAGCGTTCTTAAAGAATCGTCTTATGACATGGATTTTGACAGTATTACGGTCAACAATTTTGAGGCCATAAGCGCTAAAGATTGGTAGTAAAGTAAGTATCTTGGCAGCCCATTTTGGCGTTCCTGCATAGTAGCGTAGGAAGAGTGCAAACGTATCTTTTGTTGTAATGGTGCCGTCGAAGTCAAAGACCGTAATTTCGGCTGGTGAAGTCACGTTACTAGACGGCATAATTATCCAAAATAACAAAGAGCATTATTGCTTGTTAGTGCTGGCTATAGGGGTATTCGGGAGTGCTATGCAAGGCTCTGAACTGCTCAAAGTTAACAATCGGTAACTCATTCATTTAGTGTTCATTAAACCAACGTGTTTTGAGTAAGAAGTGTATTATTTTCTTGCGTGATTTTACAAATAAGTACACGTCAGGTGCTAATTATTGCAAATTATTTGAGAGTAAAATGTTCATAAGAGAAATCTATCCTATTGTTTTTGCAGCGATATTTTTTGTTAGTTGTCAAGCTCAATCAAAAAGCGAATATTTTACTCATGATAGTAGTGACTTAACGGTTGAAGAGGGAGTCGAATACGGACGCCTGCCTAACGGGGTCGGGTTTGCGGTTATGGCGAACGAAACGCCCTCAAATACAGCAACGCTGCTCATGCGTATTGATACAGGGTCATTGAATGAGGCCGATGATGAACTGGGGTTAGCGCATTTTCTTGAGCATATGGCTTTTAACGGGTCAAAAAACATTCCTGAAGGTGAAATGATTAAGCGACTTGAAAAATTTGGACTTGCCTTTGGAGCAGATACGAATGCATCGACCAGTTTTGAGGAAACGATTTATCAATTAGAGCTTCCTGAGGTTAATAATGAGATCGTCAATGAAACCCTCATGATTATGCGTGAGACAGCGAGTAATTTAACGCTTGATTCGGAAGCTATTGAGCGAGAAAGAGGTGTCATTCTTGCAGAAAAACGCGCACGTAATAGCCCGTCTTACAAGGCAGGGCTTCATTCTTTGGACTTTTTTCTGGATGGCTCCTTATTGCCAAAGCGTATTCCGATTGGCAGTGAAGAGACAATTAAATCCGTAACTCCAGCACAATTTAAAGCGTTTTATAATGGATATTATCGCCCAGAGAACACGTTTATTGTTTTCGTTGGTGACTTTAAAACAGACTACGCAGTTGGGAAAATCGAAGAATTTTTTGGGGACTGGACTGGGGTTGGAGAACGTAAAGCCAGCACAGAATTGGCGGTTTTAGCCAAGCGAGATATGAGCGCAGAATATTATGTCGACCCGGAAATAGAGACGTCAGTCTCAATCAGTGTGATGAATGCGCCTATTATTCGACAGGATAATGCAAAAAACCGAAAAGAGGGTTTTATCGAAGGCCTTGGAAACCGTATTTTATCTCGCCGTTTAGCGAAATTAGCTCGTAGTGAAAGTGCAACCTTTTTAAGTGCATCAAGCTCTAGCTCTATAGCTTATGATGTTCGTGCCCTATCTACACTTTCAATAAGAACACAGCCGAAAAATTGGGCTAAAGCGCTCGCACAAGGGGAACAAGCCTTGCGGCAGGCTTATGAATTCGGATTTAGTCAAGCTGAACTGGATGAGCAGATCGCCAATACGCGTAAAGCTTTAGAAGTCGCTGTGCAAACATCACCGACACGTAGGACATCAGGTCTTGCGCGGCGAATTATGGGCAGTTTTTCAGGTGAAACCGTCGTTACAGACTCTGCGGATAACTTGAAACGATTTGAGGCATACGTAGATACAATTACGCCTGAAGTCATTCATAAATATTTTAAAAAGCAGTGGGACGGTATTGATACGCCACAGTTATATCTCTCAACAAGTGAAGTCATTGAGCGGGGTGAACAAGCCTTAATTGAAGCCTTTAATCTAAGTAAAGCTGTAGACGTTCAACCTTTAGAACATGTTGCTACCTCGGAGTTTGCTTATACAGAATTTGGAAAGCCTGGTAGCGTTGCAACGCGAAAAACTGTCAAAGATATTGATTTTGAAACTATTATTTTTGATAATAATGTCCGCTTAAATATTAAAAAAACGCCTTACCGTAAGGACGTTATGTCGATTAGCGTTGCGTTAGGAGCGGGTGAATTGTTTTTTCCCAAAGAGCTTCCTGGGTTTAAGTGGTTTGCGCCAAATATGCTTGGACTTGCAGGGTTAAAGGCGCATAGCGCAGATGAAATTCAAACATTAATGGCAGGAAAGACAGTCGGTGTGTCGACAAGTTTTGGGCCTGAACGAATGTATATCTCTGGTGCAACTGTACCTGAGAATCTTGGTGATCAGCTTAATTTAATGATGGCCTATGCCACAGCCCCCGGGTACCGCCCTGAAGCAAAAACGCGTTACGACAAGTATATTGCTTCTTTTTATCCAACATTGGATGGGACCCCAGGCGGAGTAGCCGCGAGGGATATAGATCGCCTGATACGTAGTGGTGACCCTAGGTTCGGAATTCCAAAAGAAGAAGACTTGATAAATATTGACATGTCTCAGTTGGAAAATTGGCTAGATCCATATCTAACTGACAGCGCGATTGAAATCGGCGTTGTTGGCGATGTTGATATTGATGTGATTATTTCTGAAATTGGACGTACATTTGGTGCTCTACCGCGCCGCAAAGAAAGTCATAAACGTTCCGATGAAAAGTTGCGTACGCTTAAATTCCCAGCGGGCACGCTGCGACCTGTTGTTTTATCGCATGCGGGAGAAGCCGATACGGCAATACTTCGTGTTTTTTGGCCAGCACCAGATGGGCGTGATGTTCTGACTTCGAGACGTATGGGTATGTTGTCGGAGGTATTTCAGCTTCGTCTCACAGAAGTTATGAGAGAAGAAGAGGGGGCTAGTTATTCTCCTTCTGCTTTTAACTTCAACCCGAGAACTTATCCTAATTATGGATATATGGGCGTATCTTTGGAGCTCAACCCAAAGGACATCGACAGAATAAGTGCAAAAGTTGACGCTATTGCGGCTGAATTTAAAGCAGGTGAATTTGATGAGGACTTATTTGTACGGGCGATTAAACCTGCAATAGAGAGTATTGAAACAAGCCTTGAAAACAATGGATATTGGATGGGGGTCATAAATGAGGCCCAAACTGATCCCGATAGATTAGAGCGGCACCGTAGCCGAGCTGAAATGTATCAAAATATGACGATAAGTGACCTAAAACAGCTCGCACAGTCAGTTTTTGTGTCTGAAAACGCATATCGCGTCCAAATTTTACCAGAAAAATAAAAACCTATTTTACCTGAAATTTATGAAACAACCTCGTAAACGCAAAGGATTTAACGCTTAATTAACCCTAAGAGTAGGTCATTGGGTCACTCTAGGGCAAAACTCACCTCTTGGCAGAGTGCATGCAACGCTTCTCGCAAATCCGGACATCACGTCCAGTCAATTTGTGAGGAAATACTATGAAAACGTTTAAGTCATTTGTTAAATCTAAACTTCTTTCTACTTCGGGAAACATTGTACGTAATGAAGATGGTAATTTTGCCATTATAGGCGCCATCACTATAGGCGTTTTAGTGGCAGGCCTTTCACTCGCTATTGACATATCTAACGGGTGGTCAGCTAAACAAACTCTACAAGACACAACAGATGCTATTGCATTGGCAGCCGCGCGTAGCGAAATACATAATCAGACTGAATTAAACCAAATCGCTCAAGAATATCTTGATTGGAAATTTCCAGGAGAAAGCGGAGCCTTAGTGAATTTGGAAAGTATTACGCGTGATGGCCCTGCTGTGACTGTACTTGCGTCAAATAATCAAGAAACATTTTTCGCAGGTATTTTTGGGATTAGCGGATTGGGTATAAAAGCCGCTTCAACGGCTGTATATGAGAGCCGTGATTTAAACCTTGCCTTGGTTCTAGATTCAACAGGCTCTATGCGTAATGCTACGCCGACAGGTGGGACAAGGTTAGATAGTTTGAAGAGTGCAGGTAACGACTTGATTGATCTATTGGGCACGTCCTCGGGTGAGGTAAATGTTTCAGTTGTTCCTTTTGCTCTACATGTAAATGTTGGAACAAATTTATCACGTGAAAGTTGGCTTGAATTTCCACAGACAGGTAGTGCGCCAAGTAACTGGGATGGATGTGTTGGATCACGTCAGGCTCCTCTGGATACGCGCATCGATTCTACAGTACAAAGAATTCCAGGTGTGGTGGGTTCAAGAGGGTGTGCTATCACGGCTGTTTTGCCTTTAACGCAAAACCTGACGACGGTTAAAAATTCAATCAATAACATAGCCGCTAAAGGGTCAACATATATTCCCGCAGGTATTGCTTGGGGGTGGCGGACTTTGACGCCAACTGCGCCGTTCACCGAGACTAGAAATCAGGATAGCGCTAGAACTGATAATGTTATGGTTGTTGTGACTGACGGTAATAATACACGCTCTAAGGACGGCTTCACACATGAACTTCGGAACCGTAATGGCGCTGATACTACGATGGTTGAAATGTGTGAAAATGCAAAACGCGACAACATCGAAATTTATACAATTGCACTAGAAATTAAAGATGATAAAACATTGGACTTATTGCAAGGGTGTGCCTCTGGTTCTGGTAATTTCTTTAGTGCTGCAAATGGCGATGAATTAGGTAATGCCTTTAATCAAATTGCCATTAGCCTTTCAACTTCACGTATTACGAGTTAAGTTAAAGCATATGTTCAATATAAATCAGCCTGCTTTTTGGAGTAGGTTTTTTTATGTTTGCATTACGCCTGTTTGCCGTAAGTTGTCGATTTGGTCTTCATTATAACCTGCCAATACTAAAATTTCAGAAGCATGCTCATTTGCACTTGGGATGGTAAAGTTTGATCTTTCCTCAGTAGAAGAGAATTTAGGCGCAGCTCCAGGATGTATGAAGTTTCCTTCTTTCTTTAAGCCGCCGCGCGCTTTGTTTTGAGGGTGATCAACCGCTTCGATGTAAGATAAAACAGGGGAGACACAGGCATCTGAACCGTCAAAAATATCGGCCCATTCTGCTCTTGTTTTAGAGGCAAAAATTGATTCTAGCTCGGCGTGTTGCGCAGGCCAGAATTTTGGATTGTTCTGCGCGCCAAACCCTTCAGCGTCGATTTTTAATAGCCCAAGCATAAGCGCGAAGAACTGCGGTTCGATACAGCCGATAGCCATGAATTTATTATCGTTAGTTTTGTAACAGCGGTAATAGGGCATCGCGCCATCGAGTAAATTCGACTCGCGTTTTTCTTGCCATTGGCCAAGGCCAGCCAAAGAGTAAAACATGCTCATCATAGAGGAGGCACCGTCAATCATTGCGGCGTCCACAATCTCGCCTTTACCTGTTTTTTGTACTTTCAAAAGCGCGGCCAGTATCCCCGTTACGAGAAACATTGTTCCCCCGCCAAAGTCACCAACCAAATTAAGTGGCGGCGTTGGTGGCTCACCAGCCTTGCCCATCGCTTCCAAAGCGCCTGTTATTGAAATGTAATTAATATCATGGCCAGCGGTCTTAGCCCAAGGTCCTGTTTGCCCCCAACCCGTCATGCGTCCGTAAACTAGTTTGGGGTTAACGGCGTGACACGCCGCGGGGCCGACCCCTAGTTTTTCAACAACGCCGGGTCTTAGGCCTTCAAAAACAACATCTGCGCTCTTAGCCAGCTTCAATAAAATCTCTACACCTTCAGGCTTGCGTAGATCTAAAACAATTGTCTTTTTACCGCGATTAGAGATCATAGGAATTTGCGCCATAGGGCCAGGTCGGTTTACTAAAATAACCTCCGCCCCCATATCTGCCATGAGTTGCCCCGCATAAGGCCCAGGGCCGATACCTGCGAGTTCGATAACGCGATATCCTGATAATGGTTTTGTTTCGTGGGGGACTGGCATAGAAACTCCAATTCATTTTGGTACAGAAAGCATAGACAGCAGCGATATTCTAGGTCAATCATACGCATGGCTCCAATTTATTATTGAATGCCCTAAACGTGGAATGTTTATGAAAGTCTTGATTGTTGGCGGTGGAATAGGCGGGCTTACGGCTGCTTTATGCTGCCATCATTTCGGTCATGACGTCATGGTTTTTGAAAAAGCCTCTGAGATGTCAGAGGTCGGTGCAGGCATTCAAATATCACCTAATGCGATGAAAGTATTTACTGCGTTGGGCCTTGAAAAACAAATCGCTGAAAATGCCTTTCGCCCCGAAGCCATAGAAGCCCGAATGGGTGAGAGCGGGCGTCATATTTTTTCTATTCCTTTGGCACAGCATGCCCTGAACAAGTGGGGTGCGCCGTACCTGCACATCCATCGTGCTGATTATATTACGGCGCTAAAGACAGCCTTAGAGAGCAAGCAACGCGGAGCCATTAGAACCAATGCCGAGGTCAAGGGCTATTCCCAAGACGCGGAGAAAGCTTCCCTGCATTTAGCTGACGGTAGGCAATTTAAGGGCGATGTAATCATTGCTGCAGATGGTATTAAATCTGTTATTCGGCAGACTATGCTTGGAGACGATAAACCGGAGTTTACGGGTAACGTCGCATGGCGCGCCGTTGTTGAAACTGCTGCGTTGGGACGGCCCCCAAATCCAAGCGCCTGTGTGTGGATGGGGCGAGGGCGGCACGCCGTTACATATCGTTTACGCCAAGGCAGGCTTACAAACTTCGTCGGCGTTGTGGAACGTGATGACTGGATGGGTGAGGGATGGATAGAACGCGGCGATAAGCACGGCGCCCTAAATGATTTCAAGGGCTGGCACCCAACCGTAAAGGCCGTGCTTGACGCCGCAGATGAGACCTCACTCTATCGTTGGGCGTTATTCGACCGAGTGCCGTTAACGCGCTGGACAGATGGCCGTGTGGCGCTTTTAGGCGATGCAGCACACCCGATGTTACCCTTTCTAGCCCAGGGCGCTGCCATGGCTGTAGAGGATGCTTGGGCTATTGCGGCGAAATTAAGTGTCTCTGAGCGCTCTGTGGCTCAATCTTTGATACGTTATCAAAATATACGGCTTAATCGTACCAGCAAGGTTCAGGCAGCCTCACGGGCAAACATGAAAACCTTCCATCACGCCAGCCGTATCGGCCAAATAAGCACCTATGGCCCAATGTGGGCAGCAGGGCGATTAACGCCGAAGATTGTGCATAATAGGATGAATTGGATTTATGGGTATGATGTAACGGTTCTGGACGGGCTGAAGTGAAGATATTTGTGACGAAGTGATTTTTGGATAACTCTTTCAAACTTAATTTGTTACTTTTAAGGGCGATGAAAGGTTTTCACCACTCGCCATATAAATATCGTCATATTTAACACCGCCATTCCCATAAGGCGCATCATGCGGGCCTGTATTTGATATCGTCATAAAGTATTTTAACGAAGCCTCACGTTTCATTCTAAATACCGCGCCGCTAAAAACATGGTGTTGTGTAAGGAACTCGCCGCCGCGTACATGGAGGTCATATGTTTGTCCCCCTGCATCTTGACGAGCATTATTCACCACACACCATAATTCATACCATGTGCCGGGCTTTAGGGGGGCTGCAGACTTATTCGTTTTAGGATTTAGAATTTTGCTGTATGATTTATAACCGCTCAAAACCATGAGTGTTCCATCATTGCGGCTGCCGTCTGATTCGACTTTATCCGTAATACGAATCATTGGTTCAAACGCATTATAGTTTTGTTGAGAAATTTCAGGCGCTATCAAATTGCTTAGTCCGAATGAATGATTATTCGGAAAATATTCAACATTTACACGTGTATAAATAGTATAAGTTTCACCAACTGGAATTTCATGGGATAAGGCTTTGAAACCAAGCGCTTTTCGGTTGCCAACTATACCGTCTGCTGCAGGCTTTTTAAGTAAGTACTTATTACCTGTTTCAGTTTCTAGGCGTACTTCCGCTATTTGTGGATTGGGTACAAAAGGTTTAGTTTCATTTTGAACATCAACATGAGTCCATGCTCCCATCCCCATACCGGGAACTGAGTCTGCGTTAGATTCAAAATCATCGATCAATATCCATGGCGCCCGCCCATCAGTAGATAAAGTTTTTTCGGCGGTAATAGGACTGCATCCTATAATGAAAAAACATGCCAAGATAGTCGTCATCACTATAGGTTTAATCTGTAGCATATTATTTAATCGCCTCTTTTACGAGAGATAGTCGGGCATTAAGACAAGCTGAGGCCTAAATATCAACGTCGTCCACGAACTTTGCGTGTTCTTGGATGTATTGATAGCGTAGGTCTGAGCGTTTCCCCATGAGCGTTTCAACAAGCGCCTCTGTACTTGGGAGGTTGTCTTCGTCGATTGTGATACGGGCGAGGTTACGCGTCGCGGGGTTCATGGTTGTATCTTTGAGCTGCGGGGCGTTCATTTCGCCGAGGCCTTTAAATCGTCCGAGTTCAATTTTACCTTTGCCTGTAAAGACGGTCTTGATGAGTTCTTCTTTATGGGCTTCATCAATAGCGTATTCTGTTCTACGGCCTTGGGTTAGCCTGTATAGTGGCGGCATCGCCATAAACAGGCGTCCTGCATCAATAAGGCCGGGCGTATAGCGGTAGAAGAACGTAATCAGTAGCGCCGCAATATGGGCACCGTCCACATCCGCATCAGTCATGATAATCACGCGTTCATAACGTAGGTCATCAAGCTCGAATTTTTTACCAATCCCGACACCCAGTGCAGTGCAGAGGTCAGAGATTTCAGCATTGGCCATAATTTTGGAAAGGGTCGCACTTTCTACGTTTAAGATTTTACCCTTAAGTGGCAGAATTGCTTGTATTTTTCTGTCACGGGCTTGCTTGGCAGAGCCACCAGCTGAATCGCCCTCAACAATGAAAATTTCAGTATTTTCTGAGCCTTTTTGAGAACAATCTGCGAGCTTGCCAGGTAGGCGAAGTTTCTTTGTTGCAGTCTTACGGCGTACATCACGGGCTTTGCGGCGCTTAACCCGCTCATCAGCGCGTTCTATAGCCCATTCTAAGAGTTTTGCTGCGTCTTTGGGGCTACTCGCAAGATAATGGTCGAAAGGGTCTCTGACGGCGTTCTCGACGATGCGTGTGGCTTCGGAATTCGAAAGGCGGTCTTTGGTTTGACCTTGGAACTCTGGATTAGAGAGGAAGCATGATACAAGTGCACCAGCACCGAACATAACATCATCAGGTGTGACGTGAGAAAATTTCTTCCCCATGCTTGTGATATCAGCATAGGCTCTTAGGCCTTTTGTGATCGCGGCTCTGAAGCCAGCTTCATGCGTTCCGCCGCCTGCGGTTGGGACGGTATTACAATAGCTACGAATGAAACTATCGGCTTCGCCAAATCCAGATGGTGTCCAGCTGATGGCCCATTCAACACGTCCGTGGCCGTTTTCTTTTTTCGAGCGTCCTGCAAATAACTCCGTTGTAATTGTTGCTTTGGAGCCAAGGGTCTCTTTTAAGTAATCCGCCAGGCCAGCTGGAAAATGAAAGACAGCTTCGTGCGGAACAATGTCAAGTTCTTCGACTAACTTAGGGTCGCACTTCCAGCGGATTTCGACGCCGGGCTGTAGATAGGCTTTGGCGCGGGCCATACGGAAAAGCTTCGCTGCTTTGAATTTTGCTTTTGAGCCAAAAATTTCAGGGTCAGGATGAAAGCGAACTTTGGTGCCGCGGCGGTTATTGATTGCGCCGAGGTCTTTTAGCTTTCCAATCGGTTTGCCGCGCTGAAACTTCATGCTGTAAAGGTTTTTATTCTTGGCTACTTCGACTTCTAGGAAATCGGAGAGGGCGTTAACAACAGAAACGCCGACGCCATGAAGGCCACCAGATGTCTCATAAGCGTCGCCCTTGAATTTACCGCCCGAGTGAAGCTCTGTCATGATGACTTCAAGAGCTGATTTCTTTGGGTATTTTGGATGCGGGTCTACTGGAATGCCGCGTCCATTATCTGAGATGGATAAGAAGCCTTCCATGTCCAGTTCAACTTCAATACGGGAGGCATGACCTGCAACCGCTTCATCCATGGAGTTATCAATGACCTCGGCAAAAAGATGATGGAGGGCGCGGTCGTCGGTGCCGCCGATATACATGCCTGGGCGTAGACGCACAGGTTCAAGCCCTTCGAGGACTTCAATGTCCTTAGCAGAATAAGCCGCGCTGGCCGCCGCTTTTTTATCGTCGAACAAGTCTTTCTTTTTAGAAGCAGTCATTGGGGGTTAAGCGAGTCCTTGCATATAAAAACGTGAATCGAAAATATGAATCAGTGTGCAAGTATGAATCTATTCTAGTCAGGAGCAAGGACTTTATCAAAAGGGTTATTGATGAGGCCAGATAATGCGGGTTTCATCCCATGTTTTATCCGGCTTTGACGGGCCCTTAAACTGTTTATCAAAGCTAGTCTGAACAGTTTGGCTATGCTTTCGGGCCTGCTGCTCAATATCGGCTATGGTTTTGACTGAAAACTGGTTTAATAAATTGGGCGTATAGAACCGAGGGGTTCGGCTCAGAGGTTTATCCGTCAGGCCAAGAAGACGTTCCCAGAGTTGCAGGTTAGACCAGAAGGCGATGGCAGGGGCAAGGCCCGAGCTGTCCTCACCTAAGATGATATTACAAGCGTCACTGTACTCTGCATGCATCAGGCCGCCTGCACGAAGTTTTGAATTATATGCATCCAACGGGGTATCTGAGATACGTTGATCTGAGATACGTTGCCACATGACATTCGCATCGGATAGGAATTGCGCTTTATCGCGTGGGCGTAATAGGACGGCATCTCTAATCGCAAGTACCTTCTCGCCCAAGATTTTATCACCTGCCACGATACGCGAATGGGCGAGGGCGATGTGCTCCCAATTATAGGCGCGATTATTATGATGGTCCTCAAAACTAGACAGCATCACTGCAGCAGGCCCAGAGCGCCCAGAGGGCCGTAGGCGCATATCTAGCTCATATGCTATGCCTTCGGTAAGTTTGGCTGTCAGGACGGTTCTCAGACGCCTAACAGCTTTCTGAGCGATATCAGGGTCGGTGCCGTCTTCGAATATAAATATCAGGTCTAAATCCGAAAGCGGGGACATACGAGATGTCCCCATTTTCCCAAGGCCGAGAACCGTCATGGGTAATTCAGCGAGATCAAGATCGTCTGCAACTATTCTAAGGGCTGCCTCCATTGTCATATCAGCAAGCTGCGTTAAGTTCCTGTGCAATATTTGCGAAGAGCCATCCTGGCTCATAAAATGCGTATAATGGATAAAGAGGTTTTCGTTTACGAAACGCCGTAATCGCTCGAGCCGTATTTCATAGTCATCTGACATGAAAATAAAGTCCGTATCCATACCTCTTTGAGGCGATAAAAAGATATCAATGATATGCGGGGATTGCTCCAATAGAACCGTCATGTGCGGCGAGTGCAGAAGCGGGGGTATCAGACTGTCCAGCAAATCCTTGTTCTTAGATAGGAGATGCAGATATTGCTCAGACTGAGAGAGCGCCGAGAGAAAGCTATTTATATGAGCAATTGCGGATTCACTATCGGCGGATGATTTAAATATAGTGTCTAGCAAACTCTTTCCAAGTTTTTGAAATATCAAATTATTTTCTGGACTTATACGTAAATTATCAAACCCACTTAACCAGCTACTTGCGATGTCATTGGTAACTGTTGAGAGGCTTGATAAAGCGGCATCAAACTCTTCTGATGGCTTAATATGTGGGTCTTCAGAATCAAATATTTTCGTGAATTCATCATTTACAAAACGGCGCATGTTTTCGGTCTTTGTGCGCAGCGTTTCCCAATCGTCATAGCCTAATAAAGTCAAGATGCTTTGCTGCGAATTTTGGGCGGTGGGAACGATATGTGTTTGGGCATTTTCTAGCATTTGAATGGCGTTTTCTAACTGCCTAAAGGCTATGTAGCAGGCGTGTAACCGTTGGCTTATATCTGAATTCAAGTGACCCAATGAAGATAAATAAGACAAAGCTTCAAGCGTATTTGATGTGCGTAACTCATAATGTTTTCCACCCCAAATAAGCTGCTGTGCGTTAGCGATAAACTCAATCTCGCGAATGCCGCCGCTCCCGAGTTTAACGTTAAAATTAGCAAGCTCTGAGGTAATTGTCTCACGCGCTGCGCGTTGATGTTTAAGCGCCGGATGCTCTAAGTTGATACGAGATTTTAAATGTGCGAGTTCATCTAAGGCTCGAAAGTCAAGGTTTTGTCGCCATATGAAAGGTGTGATCGTTTTCAGAAACACATTTCCCACATCCATATCTCCTGCAATGACACGGGCTTTCATCAAAGCGAGACGATGCCAAGGTTGTGCTCTAAAAAAGTAAAAGTCCTGTCCCATGTCGATGGGCATAGCGAGTTGTGTTGTTGAGGCTTCAGGCCGCAACCGCCAATCAACGCGCCAAACAAATTCTGCACTATGACGTGGTTTTAAAATTTGGCTCAACGTCTTAAGGACCTTGTTGATGACATAGCCTTGTCCCATGTGTTCAGGGATTGGCAACACCTCTGGATCATAAAAAGCGATAAGGTCAACGTCAGAGCTAAAGTTGAGATCAAAACCGCCAAGTTTACCGAGGCCAAGAATAAAAAGGCCAGGAACGGTATCTGGCAAATCTTTGAGTTTTTGAGTTTTGGCTTCTACCTTCCAGGCTATCTGAAGCGCTGTATTAATTGACGCTTCGGCAAATAGGCTTTGCAATACACCGAGGGCTTTGAAATCAGCATTGTCGGTCATAGACAAGGCAGCCCAGCCCAATGCGAAACGCCCTTTAAGGGTAAGTAATCGTGCCATTGCGTCTTCTGAGCTTGGATTAATCGCTTCTAGAGCTTTAAGAGCGTCTTTGGCACTCTCTAACGTAGGTAAGCCATAGTCCTCAAGTAGCCCTTGTAGATAGAGGCTTGAATCAAGTCTTTTTGTGATTGATTGATTTAAAATGGTAATTTATCAGAAATAAAAGCTGCAAAGATATTCGTATTTATATCTGAATTGCCGCATTTGTTACACTGGTTATATTTAAACATATTAAAACTTACCTGTTCAATTATAAATATAGCAAGAAAGAAATTACTCATATTTTTAAATGAGTAAATATCAAGGGAAGTAAATATCAATGGGAGAAAAAGTGTTGAGAATTTTAATTACTGGTGCCAACGGTTTCTTGGGTACAGCTCTTGTTCGAAAATTGACAGGTTTTTCCAATATAGAAGTTGTTGCCTTGGTGAGGAATAAAGACAGCCTGAGTTTAACTGAAGAGAATGTTCGTATAATTGAGGTGCCAAATTATTTTAAATTTACGAAGTGGAAGAATGCTCTCTTAAATGTTGATGTTGTTATTCACATAGCAGGCGTAATTCCCGGGCAAGGAAAAGAAAATTCCATGTTTAATATAAATGGAGAGTTAACTGAGTTGTTAGTCAGCAAAGCGAGCCATTACGGAGTAAAACGTTTCATCTTTTTAAGCACATTTTCAGTCTATGGTAAGGATGATTACGCTTCAAAAATAGAGTTGAGTACCCCTGTTGAATGTACCGATTCATATCCTTTATCTAAGTTATATGGAGAACTTGCTGTAAGAACAGTTTCAGAAAAATCTAACATGGAATGGGTAATAGTTCGGCCGCCGATGATTATTTCTGAAAACTCCAAAGGGGCTTTTTATACTTTAGCAAAGGTCTTCGCAAAAATTGGATTTTCTCCATTTGGAAAAATTAAGAATAAATACGGTTATATCTATATCGACACTTTAATATTGTTTTTAGTGAAAGCCTCATTAACTGCGAAAGTAATGAAGAGTACTTTTTTGGTTTCGGAAAAAGAGGATGTTTCAACAAAAGAAATTATTGATAAAATTTCAATATTGTTAGGGGGCAAAAAAATAAAACACCTGCGTATTCCTTTGCCGATTCTTGGTTTTTTAGCCAAGGCACTTGGAGGCTACAAAAGATATAAGGGAGCAACCAGAAACCTACCTATTGACTCTTCATTGGCTTGGGACGTTATTGAGTCTTCTTGAATTCTTCTATTCTCAAGCGTTCTCGCTTGGGCGGTGGTGTTGTGTTGTTTAAACAAATTTTGGTTTCAGGTTAGAATAGTAATCTGACAACGACGCGTCCTGTGTGACGAATGAATCCATCCCTAATGTCACTATCAAAATCAAACCCGATTGAGCTAAAGGCAGAACCCGCGGCAATTGAAAATCCGAGTAGAATTCCATTGTCTGGGAAGGCTTCGGCTTGGAGCAGAGAGTCCGCACTGTTAAATGACTGACCTTGTTCATCAGTTAGACCAATAAATCGGAAATTAGTGAGGACAGGATCGTTCAAAAACTCATGTCTAGCGCCGATACGAAGTGACGGACGAATCCATGTGCGCTTACCTTGGAACTTAGCTCCGAAGTTAAACATGCCTGTAACGCCAGCACCTTCTGATACCCGTCTATCAACAGAGACGGCAATGCCTGCATCACCCTCTTCATCGAAGGCTCTTTCTGAGAGACGAAGGTAATCAACGCTAACTGATGGGCGGAACCAGAATTTGTCATTAAGTTCTAAATCATAGCCAGCTCGTAAAGAGCCGTTTATGTGTGTTCCTGTCCATTCGCCTACGCTTGCGCCTTCAAAAGTATTGATGCGAACACGGCGGTTTTGTTCGAATTCATTATACCCGCCGCCTGCATAGGCATCGACGCTAAATTTACCACTTTGCCAACCTGCATAAACGCCTGACTGGAAGGTAATTACGTCTAAAGGTTCATCAACGCCTACAACGTCTTCAATTTCTGTTGAAGCAAATCCTAAGTTCACACCAACAGCATGAAAGGGACCTAAAGCTGTATCAAGGCCGCCTGTGAAGCCAAAGCCAGCACCGCGATATTGTTCAGAGTTTCCTTCAAGACTTCGGTCTGCAAAGTAAGCAAATTCCTGAAGCCAAGCTCCGCCTGTTTTGTCAGGCGAACGGCGGGCTGAATCAAGATGGTTAGCAACAGCTCCGGTTGCGCCGTCAACGTTAACTAAAACGAATTGTCGCGCTGCAGCAGAAAATTCTGGTAGTATTTGATTGAAAGCTTGATTGAATGCATTTCCCTCTGTGATATTTGCGAAAGCATCCCCAAGGTCTGTATTTGAGCTTAAGGCGGTAAAGGTTGAATCAAACGCAGCAGCTTGAACTGTGTCTAAGCCTAAACCTCCATCTGCAATCGCAGCCGACGCATCACGTAAGTCCAGTGTTACGAGGAGAGTGTTGGGATCATTGGGATCAATTGCGAAACCAGTTTCATACAAAAATGGAGTGTTAACAGCCGTTAGTGTATCAATATCACCGATAGTTAGAGAATTTTCAGCACGTGCAACAGCAAAGGTGGTATTTTCGAGGCCAATCACATTTGTTAGGGTCGGAGCAATCGTTGCTCCAGTTTCAAAGTTGATATCTCCGGAGCTAACTCCATTCGCGAGTACGGAACTATTGGCAGTGGCTGCCACAAGTATTGGGTCTTGGTTCTGTAATGAGCCATCTAATACAGGTGTAAAAGTTGAGGTGCCATCAAAATTGACGGAAGAAACAGTAAGTGTGTCTCTATTCGCTAAGGTTAAAGTACTCCCTTCCGTAACATTTATATCCAAGCCTGCATTGTTTGAGATGGAGCCTTCATATGTAGACCCACCTGACAAGGCAAAAACATCGTTGCCTGCGTTAAAGTCGATATCACCGTTAATAGATCCCGTAGAAAGATTTACGGTATCATCTCCAGTTCCCAGGCGTATATCGCCATTTATGAGAGGCGTAAATACATCTCCCTGTTGTTGATTTAGCGTAAACCCGCTGGAATTGGCTGATACATCAATTGCGACTAAGGAAAAATTAGTTTCTTCTTCGCCTAGAGTGTCTGAGTTTGTGGCGCTTGCCGTAATTATGCCTGTATTATCGATCCTATTTAAGGTGCCTGACCTATCTACAAGGGCAATGGCTTCGCCCGTTCTTCCAACTAAGACGGCGCTAATTCCGCCAGAGTTTTGTATGGAATTAACCACTGCGCCCGAGTTAATTTCTATGGCAGTCGCCATAACGGCTCTCGGAGCAGGAATATTAGTTCTATCCGAAAATACGACGTCAGCGGCTTCTGAAGCGCTCGCAGTAATTATTCCCGAGTTGTTTATTTCGTCTGCAATTGCAGCGTCTCCGAATACAATGACGCGGGCCAGACCTGTTCCTGAGGAAAGACTCGGGTCATTGGTTGACGCGCCTACAAAGGTGGTGGTGGTGAGTTGGCCGCCAGAGTTGCTTAGGCCGCCTGCTAAATTTGCATTTTCAACTTGAATAGCAGTTGCATCAAAATCATCAAACACACCATTTGCAGCAACATTTCCTTGGTTTATGAAAGCATACTGCAGGTCGCCGTCAAAACCATCCGCTGCGGGGTCTGTAATGTTTGCGACTAAACCAATGTCTATCACCTGACCATTGCCAGCGACAAGAACTGCAGGGGCCGAGCCTGCTTGTGTAATATTACTTATGTTGACTCTTGTCTGAATGACATCACCCGCATCTGTAAATGTTTGATTCCCATCCGCGTCGAGGACGTCTTGTAATATGTCTTGGAGTAATATGCCTTCTGTCACATTACCGTTAATATTAATCGCAGAGCCAGCTTGTAATAAATCTTCTGCACCAAATTGGTCTCGCCCCGATAACCCTAGGTCAGTATTAGAAATTCCAGTTCTCGTTGGAAAACGAAATCCTGTGTTTGTTATATTTCCTGCTGTTGAAAAACCACCTTGGATATCCGCATCAATATTTATAGCCTGCGCGCCTTCGCCTGTGGTTATTATAGATCCTGTATTAAAGACATCGCCTGTGACTCCAGAAGCAACATTAATGCCTGTTGCATTTGTACCTGTTACGTTGATGGAGCCAGCATTAGATAGGTTTCCAGTTAACCCATCTTGAGCCATCGCTGTATTTGTAAGGTTTATGCCGAAGCTGTCATTGCCTTCAACGTCAATTACGGATGTGCTCGTAAGTTCTACGTTTCCTGCAAATGGTGATGCACCTGAGATTAAAACACCTGTCCTGCCAGTTCCAACCGCGAAAGGGCCATCAACAAAAGCGTCGTCATCTGTATTCGTTGCGACAAAATCTTCTGATAGAATTATATTCCCTGAGTTAGAAAAGTTACGCCCTGTACCGCCTTCTAGACTTACGCCTGTTGCGTCATCAACATCCGCAATCGTAATTGTCCCTTGATTTATAAGATCATTATCCGAATTAAGTGTGACGGCGGGGCCGGCTGTGGTTAATGTCACTGCGCCGTTATTAGTGTCTCCATCATTAGCAATGGTAAGGTCTTGACCATTCGTTTCTAATGCCGTTGTTTGTTCGTCTGAAATTGTAACTTGGCCAAAAGATATGGACGAAACCGCCAAACTTACAGCTAAAAAGCTGATTGTACCGAACATCCGTTGTTTGGAGGTCAAAATTGCCATATCATAGGTCCATAGGTATAAAGAGCGCAAAAGCACTCGAATCTCGTTGTTTGTAACGAGATAATGCAACTAAGCCAATGAAAGATTTGTTAGTTAGCAGTAGGAATTGATGTTTATATCGTTTTGTTATCTACGCGAGTGTCTGCGTTGGTCTCAGCTCTTGCCAAATCATAAAAGCCGTGGCACCTCCTGCGATATGAAAAAAACATTGCTTATATATGCTCTTATTGTGCCGCTTATTGTAATTATTTTAGATCAATGGAGCAAATTTGCGATAATTGATTCGTTTAATGTCCCGATGAATATTTGTGAAATTAATCTTCGTCCTGGCTTAAAGCACGAAATTATGAATCTGTTCGACTTTTCTCTCGTATGCAACCCAGGGGTAAGCTGGGGACAGCTTCAAGGTGACTCTCAGTTGAAACGCTGGCTTTTAACGTTATTTGCCCTCGGTATGAGCGGTGTTTTAGCTTATGCGTTAACGCAGAGCAAAGACTGGCTTAATCGACTGTCTATTAGTTTTATTATAGGGGGCGCCATTGGTAACGGGATTGACCGCGCACTTTTTGGGGCTGTGACTGACTTTATAGATTTTTCAGATATTGGCTTTCGGTGGGTGTTTAACATCGCTGACAGCGCCATAACAATAGGCGTTATTGGACTTATTCTAGCTAGCTTTATCTTTAAGCCAGAAGATGTACCGCAGACTAATCAGTAAAGCCCGCTTCTTGAACTTTTCTTGTCGCACTCACTCCCATTGTTTTCTATGGAAGTTCCAAGCCGTCTTAATGATGTTTTCTAAGTCAGAATGTTGCGGAGAAAACCCTAAAACTTTTTTGGCATTTGTCGCATCAGCGTAGAGTTGGGTAAGGTCACCTTCGCGGCGTGGACTAATATCATAAGGAACAGGCAAGCCTGTCACTTTTTGAATCATGGTAAGTATTTCCAGTACGCTATAACCTTCGCCCGTACCAATATTAACCTCTGCATGCGTTGTGGCGCCTTCATCAAGAGTGCGTATCGCATCTATGTGGGCAAGAGCAATGTCGGTAACGTGAATGTAGTCTCTAATACAGGTTCCATCAGGTGTATCATAATCGGCTCCAAAGAGTTTCATTTTTGGCCCAAGACCTGCCGCCGCTTTTAAAGCGTTAGGAATTAGATGCGTTTCAGGGTCGTGTTCTTCGCCAATTTCGCCGCTAGCATCAGCTCCAGAGGCGTTGAAATAACGAAAGGTGACATATTTCATGCCGTAAGCTTTGTGATAGCTTTGGATCATATGTTCGATTGCAAGCTTCGTTTTGCCGTAAACACTAAAAGGGTTTTGAACTTCTGTTTCAAGAAGCGGCATATTTTGAGTCTCACCGTAAGTGGCGCATGTTGATGAAAATATTAGGCGGTCAGCGCCAGTATATTTCATCGCCATAAGTAAATTAAGCGCGCCGCTGACATTGTTGTCATAAAATTCTGATGGATATTTTTCTCCAATGCCAACCTCAATTGAACTGGCGAGATGGATAACGGTTTTAACGTCACTGTGAGTCTCGAAAGCTTTTTGTGTGGCTTTACGGTCACGCAGGTCAACTTCAACATGAGGGCCCCATTTGATAGCATGTTTATGACCCGCTGAAAAATTATCAAAGACAATGGGGCGCCCGCCATGTTTAGCAATTGTTTTACAAACGTGAGCGCCAATATAACCTGCGCCACCAACGACAATGACTGGATTATTATTTAAGTTATAATGCATCAAATATTCCTTAAGCGACAACATAAGCGGCAGGGTGAGCCGCTAAAAGCTTCTTCGTCCATTCGTTCAGGTAATCATTAGCAACGCAAGCGACAATGCAACCGCCAAATCCGCCGCCCGTTAGGCGGGCCCCTATAGCTCCAAACTTAACCGCATCATCGACCAGTTTATCAATGGACGGCAGGCTCATTTCAAAGTCATCACGCATGGATGCATGGCTTTCTATCATAAGACG
>JALZWM010000103.1 GCA_023300105.1 Hellea sp. | reverse complement strand
GGACAATGTTTATGACCTTGTCTTTACGGATGCGAATGAGGCCAACGGCACACCCGAAGTTCTTTACGGCGATGTCTTTCACCAAAATGAAATACAGCAATCAACCTATAACTTTGAGCACGCCAATACGGAAAATATCCTAGAGCGTTTCAAAATGGCGGAGTCAGAATGCAAGACTTTATTGGCACTAGAAACACCTCTTCCGCTGCCTGCCTATGAGCACGCGCTTAAGGCGTCGCATTTATTTAATCTGCTTGATGCGCGCGGGGTAGTTTCCCCGACACAGCGGCAAGAATATATCAAACGAGTCCGTGACTTGGCCAAAGGCTGCGCGGATGCGCATGTCGAAAATGAGAAGGCGGTTGCTGCATCTGGCAATGACCGTGCGTGGCAATAATGGCTGAGTTTTTATTTGAAATTTTCTGCGAAGAAATCCCCGCGCGTATGCAGCAACGGGCAGGGCAAGATTTATCCAAAGCCTTGGTTGATGGTCTTAAGAAAGCTGGCCTGACCGTTGAAGGTGAGCATTGTTATACAGGGCCGCGGCGTCTTGTATTTACGGCGGATATTCCATTACGCTCGCCTGACATTTCAGAAGAACGCAAAGGCCCGCGTGTTGGCTCTCCCGAGCAAGCGCTTGCTGGGTTTTTACGCGGCGCGGGTTTGTCGGACATTTCCGAAGCGCAAATTCGTACCGATCCTAAAAAGGGTGAGTTTTATGTTGCGGTGATTGAAAAGTCTGGCGCGGATAGCGGCGAGATTATCGCAGAGCTTATACCCACTATAATGAATAATTTTCCATGGCCGAAATCTATGAAATCTGGCGCGGCGGCATTTCGCTGGGTGCGGCCTCTGAAATCTATGATTTGCTTGCTAGATGGTAAGAAGATTGAATTCGAAGTCGGCGGCGTGAAAACGGGTAACACCACACAGGGACATCGCCGTCACGGTAAGGGGCCTTACACGGTCACAGGTTTTGCTGATTATAGAAAACAGCTTGAAGGAAAAGGTCATGTCATGATCTGTACGTGTGAGCGTAAAGATAAAATTCTGACAGAGGCCCGCGCGGCTTGCGCGGCCCAAGGCTTGGAACTGGTTGAAGACGAAGGCTTGCTCAATGAAGTCGCAGGCCTAGCTGAATGGCCTGTCGTGATTTTGGGCGATATGGACCCGAGCTTTTTAGAGCTTCCCGCCGAAGTCATTCGCCTCTCTATGCGGACACATCAAAAATACTTCGCGGTGAAGAATCCGAAGACAGGTGACCTTGCGCCGAACTTTATTGTGGTTGCCAACCAAGCCGCGCCTGATGGCGGCAAAGAGATAGCTAAAGGAAACAGTAAAGTCCTCTCCGCGCGTTTGGCAGATGCTCAGTTCTTCCAAAGCGAAGACGCCAAACCCGAAGGCGGTTTGATGTCATATTACGATAAACTGGGTACAGTTGTCTTTCATAAGAAGCTTGGCTCTATCCGCGATAAAGCCGAACGCGTTGTTGCGCTCACTAAAGAGCTTGCACCCAAAGTTGGCGCTGACCCTGATAAAGCAGAACAAGCGGCGAAGCTCGCCAAATGTGATTTGGTCACGCAAACGGTTGTGGAGTTCACAAGCCTACAAGGTCAAATCGGTAGCTTGATGTATAAACGCGAAGGCGGTGATGCAGATATCGCGACCGCCATTGAAGAGCATTATAAACCCCAAGGTCCAAGTGATGCTGTGCCAACTAACCCTGTTGCGGTAACTGTAGCCCTTGCGGATAAATTTGATACATTGGTTGGCTTTTGGGTGATTGATGAAAAACCTACAGGTTCGAAAGATCCTTACGCATTGAGACGTGCAGCCCTCGGCGTGGTCCGGATTATTCTTGAGAACGATGTTCGACTTGGATTACTTTTAGCGCTCGCTAGACCGTTTAGTCAGCATAATTTGTTTTTTGCTACTAGAGACGTTTCAAGCGTCCGTGAGGCAATTGACAGCCTTAAAGCTAAAAGTCTAATTTCTGAGGAACAAGCCGACTTATTTCATTCTAGTAACCTCGATAGTATTGATGAAGTTGTGAATTTAATTAATTCTGAAGAGTCTATTCTTGATGCTTTATCTGCTGCTGAAGACCTCATCGCCTTCATTATCGATCGTTTAAAAGTTTACCTCCGAGATAAAGGTATCCGCCATGACATCATAGATGCTGCGCTAACTCAAGACCAAGACGACCTCGTCTCCATCGTAAATCGCGTCGAAGCCCTCCAAATTTTCCTTGCTACATCCGAAGGTGAAAACCTACTCGCGGGTTATAAACGGGCTGCGAATATCTTGAAAGCCGAAGCTAAGAAGGGTGATCTCCCGAGCGGCGCACCTGAAAAGCCTGCTGAAAAAGAATCAGCGGCGCTTTATGCGGCGCTTCAAACGGCTCAGCCTAAAATTGAAGCTGCATTAGCGGCTGAAAATTATACGCAAGCCATGACTGACCTCGCGACATTACGCGGGCCAATTGATGCATTTTTCACACATGTTCAAGTTATTGCAGATGACACCGCTGTCAAAGAAAACAACCTTAGACTTTTATCGCAGATACGTGATACGGCGCAACAGATTGCAGACTTTGACCGTATAAACGGTTAATATTTCTCTGGTATACACTTCTATACGGGGTGGAATTTGTGGAACAGTTTTATGACAAAATGGGTTTATAATTTCGGCGGTGGTTCAGCCGAAGGCGATACAACAATGAAGAACTTGCTAGGGGGCAAGGGTGCGAACCTCGCCGAAATGGCTTCGCTCGGTTTGCCAGTTCCTCCGGGCTTCACAATGACAGCCGAAGTTTGCACTAGCTATTATGATAACGGCGAAAAATACCCTGATGATTTAGACCCGCAAACCGAAGACGGGCTTGCACAAATTGAAAAGCTAACAGGCAAGAAATTTGGTGATAGCAAAAACCCGCTTCTCGTTTCTGTGCGCTCTGGCGCGCGCGCCTCTATGCCCGGCATGATGGATACTGTTTTGAATTTAGGCCTGAACGATGAAACTGTTGCTGGCCTTGCTGAGCTTTCTGGCGACAAACGTTTTGCACTCGACAGTTACCGCCGTTTTATTACTATGTATTCCGATGTTGTTTTGGGTGTTCATCACCACACATTCGAAGATATTCTTGAGCGCCATAAAGACGACCAAGGCTATATGCTTGATACTGAAATGCAGGCCGGAGATTGGACCGAAGTTATCGAAGGCTTTAAAGAGGCCATTAAGCGCGCGCTCGGGAGAGACTTCCCGCAAGATCCGCGCAAGCAGCTCCAAGGTGCGATTGACGCAGTTTTTGGTTCATGGATGAATAACCGCGCGGTTGTTTACCGCCGCTTAAACGATATTCCTGCGGCGTGGGGCACAGCCGTGAACGTACAGGCCATGGTCTTTGGTAATATGGGCGAAACATCCGCGACAGGTGTTGCCTTTACGCGCGACCCGTCCACAGGTGAAAATGCTTATTACGGGGAGTTTTTGATAAACGCCCAAGGTGAAGATGTTGTGGCGGGTATTCGTACGCCGCAGACTCTGACCAAAAAAGCCCGCGTTGATATGGGTGAAGACGCGCCGTCTATGGAAGAGGCTTTGCCAGAGGTTTATAGCGAACTTGCGGCGACCTTTGAAAAGCTCGAAGGTCATTACCGTGATATGCAAGACATCGAGTTTACCGTTGAAGAAGGTAAACTTTGGATGTTGCAAACACGGACAGGTAAACGTACGGCTCGCGCCGCACTGAAAATCGCCGTTGATATGGCGGAGACTGGACAGATTACAAAAGAAGAAGCTTTGATGCGGGTTGACCCGCTATCCCTTGATCAGCTCTTGCATCCGACACTTGACCCGAACGCGCCGCGCGACGTTGTTGCTATGGGCCTTCCGGCTTCTCCAGGCGCCGCGATCGGCGAAGTTGTCTTTAATTCTGACGAGGCCGAAGAGCTTAAGAAAGAAGGCCGTAAGGTCATTCTTGTTCGGGTTGAAACATCGCCTGAAGATATTCACGGTATGCATGCTGCAGAAGCTATTGTGACGGCGCGGGGCGGTATGACCTCTCACGCGGCTGTTGTTGCGCGCGGTATGGGTACGCCTTGTGTCTCTGGCGCAGGTGATATCCGTATTGATTATGATGCCCAGCAGTTTTCTGTGGCAGGCCGTATTATTAAAAAAGGCGACATCGTTACCGTTGACGGCGCAACGGGCCAAGTCTTTGCGGGCGAGGTGGATATGATTCAACCTGAGCTGTCTGGTGATTTCTCAAAAGTCATGACATGGGCGGACGAGACACGCACGCTAGGTATTCGTACAAATGCTGAAACGCCGATTGATGTTCAAACGGCCAGAGATTTTGGGGCGGAAGGTATTGGTCTTTGCCGCACAGAACATATGTTCTTCGAGGCGGACCGTCTCGCACATTTCCGCGAAATGATTTTGGCAACGGATAAAGACGGCCGCACGGATGCGCTCGCGAAAATCCTCCCTGTTCAGCGCGAAGATTTTGCTGCGATTTTCCGTATCATGGGCGACTTGCCATGTACAATTAGGTTGCTTGATCCGCCGCTGCATGAGTTCTTACCCCATGCCGAAGTTGATATTCAATCAGTCGCTGATACGCTCGGGCTGCCAGCCAAGGAGCTTATGGCCCGCGCCCGTGAACTCTCCGAATCTAATCCAATGCTGGGACACCGGGGGTGTCGTCTTGGTATTAGCTATCCCGAAATTTATGAGATGCAGGCCCGCGCGATTTTTGAAGCGCAAAAGCTTGTTTCCGAAGAAAGCGGCGTAACGCCTGTGGCCGAAATTATGATACCGCTCGTTTCGTCTGCGAAAGAGCTAGAAATTTTGAAGTCCGTTATTGACGGGGTGGCTAAGGATGTTGGCGCGCTTGAATATATTATTGGGACGATGATTGAATTACCGCGCGCGGCGCTGCGAGCTGGCGATATCGCTGAACATGCTGAGTTCTTTAGTTTCGGGACAAATGATTTGACCCAGACAACATTTGGTCTTTCGCGTGATGATGCCGGTAAATTCCTGCCTGATTACGTTCGGGCCGGTATTATGGAAAAAGACCCCTTTGTAACGCTTGATCAAGACGGCGTTGGAGACCTCATCCAAATCGCAGTTGAACGTGGTAAAGCGAAAAAAACAAATATTAAACTTGGGATTTGCGGTGAGCATGGCGGTGATCCAGCGTCTATTACTTTCTGTTACAATGCGGGTTTGGACTATGTCTCATGCTCGCCATACCGCGTACCCATCGCAAAATTGGCAGCAGCTCAAGCTTTAATCTCCTCTAAAATAGTGTAAAATTTACGTTTGTAATGAACTCATTACAGTACAATTTGACCTTATAGCGTGTATTTATAGGGCACTCGTATAAAATTTAATCTGTAGTTAACCATGAAATGGCATAACAGTTGACAGGATGTCAAAAACAGCATGTTTTTTGCTGTTTTTACAGCTTTTGACGTGATGAATAGTTGTCAAAGTCAAGTTGGGTCATTAAAACCCGCGGCCATGGTAGATTATATGCGACCACAACGATATATTTTTGCAGGCTGGGCTGTCGCTCTGACAGCTACCTGCGCGGCGGCGTGGGCATTTCCAGCGATTGCGGATAAAGCTGCGAGCCAAAGAGACGCTGCTGTATGGCAAGCGCGGGCTGAAGCCTTTCAAGGGGTAGATTTTTCTATGATTGAAATTTCTGGTCATGCGCAGACGTTAACTGATTTCCATACGGCGACTGATATGGCCAATCCCCTTATGCGTGATTTTGCCATGATGGATGACCTGTTGAGTGTTTCGGCTAAGGTGATGGGAAATTCTAAATTCAGATCACAAGAATACCGTTGCCTGTCTGAAGCTGTTTATTATGAAGCGCGGTCTGAAACCACGTCTGGCCAAAAAGCTGTTGCTGAAGTTGTTATAAACCGCGTGAAGTCCAAGCATTATCCGAACTCAATTTGCGGCGTTGTTTATCAAGGTGCAGAACGCACAACGGGCTGTCAGTTTAGTTTTACATGTGATGGGTCAACCATGCGCGAACCAGACGGAAAATCTTGGATACGTAGTCAAGAGATTGCCGCGTTGACACTAATGAATGGGGTGAAGCCTTTAACGAATAGCTCAACACATTATCATACTGTTGACGTGAATCCAAAATGGGCACCGCATATGCGTTTCACGAAACAAATCGGCTATCATAAATTTTATCGCTTTAAGTTCCGCGAAGTTCAAACGCCGAGCGCGAGTGTTTCTGTTGCGCCGCCAACTTAGGCTGCCACACCTTACCCAGTTTCCTATCTCTCGTCATTCTGCGCGATTAGTTTTCTAGCCATTTTGGTAAATATTTCAGTCACAACGCCGTCTCCTGCCGCGGCGGGTGTGCCACTATCTCCGCTCTCACGTATGGATATGTCTAAAGGTGCCCCGCCTAAGTAAGGGACGCCAAGCTTATTCGCTTCATTTTTTGCGCCGTCTTTCCCAAAAATATAATGACCATTTCCACAATCTGGACAGATATAAATACTCATATTTTCTACAATACCAAAGATAGGAATATCGACTCTTTCAAACATACGCACGCCTTTACGGGCGTCAGCTAATGCAAGGTCTTGTGGCGTTGAGACTATGATAGCCCCTTTGGGTTTAATATCTTGGGCGAGGCCTAATTGCGCGTCACCTGTGCCGGGCGGCATATCAATGATAAGGTAATCAAGCTTGCCCCAATTCACGTCCCAGAGCATTTTAGAAATGGCGCCTTGCACCATTGGCCCGCGCCAAATGATCGGTCCGTCGTCTTCTGTAAGGAACCCAATAGACATGGCTTTGATACCATGGGCGTCAAAGGGTTTAATCAAGCGACGTCCAAAAGCCTCTTCGGTATGTGCGCGCACGCCTTTTAGGCCAAGTAATATCGGCGCGCTTGGGCCGTGAATGTCGGCGTCCAATAGGCCTACGGCTTTACCTAGCTTGGCGAGAGCCACTGCGAGGTTCACAGCGATCGTTGATTTGCCAACACCGCCCTTGGCTGAACTGACAGCCAGCACAGTCGTGATTTGTCCGTCACCTTGGTAACCTTCGGGGCGCCGCGCTTGGTGTGGGTTTTTACCCTTTGCAGGCGCGGTTTTCCCTACTTTGGGGGCGGCTTTATGCGCGGTTAAAATCACGGTTACTTTGTCGACGTCGTCCAAACCTTTGAGTGTATCTTCTGCCGATTTACGCACAGGCTCAAAGCCGTTGGCGAGCGCAGGATCAATTAAAAGAACCGCGCGTAATATGCCGTCTTTAAAATCAAGGTCCCCCAACATGCCTGCTGAGACAATATCCCGTCCTGTGCGCGGGTCACGAACGTCACCAAGAGCTTTGAGCGCGGCGGCTTCTGAGTAAGACATTTAAGGCAGGGCTTTCAGAATATTATTTTTGGGGCCCTCGCAAGCACGGCGTAAGTTACCTGTCTTGGACACAATAAGCGGCGGATGGGGTACAAAGCTTTTATCAGTATCGTCATAGAAGCTCATAAAAACATCACCATTGGCGTGTTGCGTAATTTGCGCGGGGCCGCTCGGCAATTGTGCGTGACGGATAATGCGGTAGTTATTACCGACTTCGGATAAGCGGTAAATAGCGGCACGACCTTTATAAGCTCCATCAGACACCACAGCCCAAAATTCGGAGGCATATTGCCCAAGAGCTTGCGGGATAACTGGCAGTATTGCGCTGACATTTGTCAGTTCCGTTTTACCTAAAAGCGATACGCCATTACCGGAAGTATTGTTATAAAATTGTAAATCACCGCCAGCGTCTTTTGCTGCGTAGCCGACTAACCAACCGCTTAGAGTTGGCGCGGCAGTTTGTACATAAGTCCTAAGCGGGCGTACGGATTGTACAAACTTACTTTTTAAGTCAAAGAAGGGGAGTTGTTGGGCTTCTTTCCTAAAGTCTGTTGGGGTGGCGCGGCAAATTTTTGTGGACTTATTTTCTTTATTCATAGTGGCGCCGATTTCACCGGCGTCCAATCCAGAACCTGCCTTTAATGCCGTGACAGCTAAAGTAGCATAGGCTCTAACGTCAGAGATAGGGTGAGCCTTAAACTTTTCAATTTGAGCTAACCTTGTTTTATCTTTCTGCGCTACCGCAGTTTTAATCGCTAGAATAAGTAATCCGAAATCACCTGTGTCCTTAAAGGCTTGGTTCACACTGTCCTGCGTGACGAGGATTGGTAATTTCGTAAGTTGACTAAAAAAAGCGTCTGCGGTTTGCGGATGTTTATAAGGGTCTGATTTGAGTTTGGCCCACATCACATTCACCCATGCCTGTGGGTTGTCTTTGGCCACGTTGTAGAGGTTTTTGGCGTAAGCAAGCGGGAGGTCGTCATAATTGGCGAGGGCAGTTTTTAAGTTCTCAACCATCAAAGGAGAATTGGTGAGGATATCAGCCTTGTTATCTTTATGCCCCATAACGGCATCAAACCCTGCCATGCGCCCCATGGCGCTCATTTTAGGATCTTTGGCAATGTCACTCGCGAATTTTAAATAGAACCCATCCGCGCGGTCTTCGTGGCGGCGGCGTAAGAGGGTCGCAAGTGCCAAAGCTGTCTGGGCTTCTGTGTCTTTGAGATCATAAAATGTACCAACCAAAGTTTGAAACGCGGTCTTGGGGTCATGTGCAAATAGGGCTTCATATGCGGCAATTACGGACGGGCCATCGCTGGAACGTAGAATGCGCGTTAAAATAGGTTCGCTTGTTTGCGCGGGCGCATTCTTTAATAAGGTGACCATAGCGGGCGAGGGCGCTGCAATGGCGGCTTTAGCGAGGCGACCATAATCTGTTTGATTCAGAATAGGTGAAATATTTAACTTGGCGGCGACATCAATAATGCTACGGGACTGCGCCTGAATATCATCATCTACATGGCTAAGTGTTTCAATGGCCCTGCTCATGACAGCAGGGGAGAGATTAGCCCGCATCATCGCAGCATGAGCCTTTAAATCTCCGCGCGGCCATAATGCGGCAATCTGTGTTTGATATTGTGGCTCATATATAATGCTGCCATTGGACAATAAAGTCTGCACGCGTGTTACAACTTTTTCGTCTTTACTGCTTAGTCTACGAAAAAGAGCTGATTTACCACTAGGCCCCATTTTGAGAATAGCCTTTTGTAAAACATGGTAGTCAAATTCATCAGGGCCGTGGCGGTCGAGGATATCGAGGCATTGTTGTAGTGTTGTGCAGAGCTGTGTTTCAGCGGGACTTAATCTATTGGAGGCTTGAGCGGCGGCTTCGCCGTTTCCAAAAGTGACCGCTCCGCTTACCGCGAGACCCAAAATGAGTCTCGGCAGAACTCTAAATCTCATCCCCATTAAACGCATAAGAACCGCATAAAGATTTATAATCATAGGTTCAAGCCTATAGGTGAGAGAACACAGTTACTTGAACTGATGGTTTTAATATCTAGGCAGGTGAATATGTTCAGCCGCAGGTTGCGCGCTGTAATATATGCCAATATGAAATTGTTTAGACAGTGCTTAGAAATTTAAGTTGGATATAGATGCACATCACAGACCCCCGCATTGAGTGTTCTGAATTTAGGCGTCCATGGCCGAGGACAAAGCGTCATATCCTTAAGCCGCGTGGACTTGCGCAAACGTGGTTCTATGGATTGGCATAAACGCAGCCGATATTCCAAACGGTAAACCCCAAGGCGTCCATTTACTGAGAGCTTCGCCGCGCGTTCCAAAAACTGGTTTCCTGTTAATTGACGTGCGTTCAAATGCTCATAGCCGAAATAACGCCGCGATGCAGGCAGGCCGCGCGCCAGTATCCGCTTACTACGGCGGCTGACTAAGACACGCGGCGCCATGGCACTACGGGCCGCGTTTGGTAGAAGGGACCTCGGACGTTGATAGCCTCTCGCGGTGTGTTTCTTAGGCGGGCTTGCAGCTCGCCCAATGTCAACTAAAAACCCCTCTACAGTACAAGCCACCCAAAGGTGAAACCAAAGCAAAAACCCGCTTACTCCATCAAACCCTTGATGTTTAAAGGGAGCATTTTTTTGCAGCTCAGATGTGAGCCGGACGGTAGGTGTTGAAGACGGGTTTTGATAAATCATGCCCCACCCTATCACGGCTTTTAAAATCCAGTATTGAATTTGAAAAAATGCGGCAGGGGCAGGGTTTAAGAGGGATGTTTATAAGGATTAAGTTGTTGGTGAGTTTGAATTACATAGGCCACATCAGGCGACTTTATCTGAGGTATAAAGGCGATAGGAGCAACGCGGCCAAAATAATATCAACGGCAATGCCGACCCAAATGATTTTAATCGGGCACTTATCTATCACCGTGAATGTGGATTTTATGACGGCGGCAGCGAGGGCGGAATAGCCAAAAAGAGTGAAGAGCTCCGCATTTTGTTTAAAGAGCAAAATCAAGGGTAAGGTTGTCAAAAAACAGCCAAACAGGACTCTGATCTCAATAAGACCTACTTTAGTTTCTGGCGCAAGGCCGACAATTTTGCCCATGTGGAGCGGCCGAAACAGACCATTCAGCCCGACCATGAGCGCGAGTACGGCACCTATGTTTTGAAGAATGAGCGTATTCATGATGTCTCTCTTGGAGGCTTATTTAGCGCATTAACAATCAAGCGATCTGCGAGTCGTTTTGGCATCAGAGGCGACGCGAAAATTCGTGCAATATTTCGGCCTTGTCCGCAGTGATAGCTCAAGCGCTTTTTTCGTCCCTCGAGTATACCTAAAACGAGCTCTGCGATTACGCTAGGCGGCAAGGCAGATTTCTTCGCATATTGCATGATGCGATGGGATTTAATCGCCATGTTTTTGTAATTCGTTTCCGAAAAGGGAATTTTTTCTTCTATATTTTTGCGCCAGATTTCCGTGGCTATCGGACCAGAGCGGATTGAAACCACATCAATATTTTCCGGTAGGAGTTCCCGGCGATAAATCTCGCCGAGGCTCTCCATGGCGTGTTTGGAAATACAATAGCCGCCATTCATAGGGGTGTTGAAAATCCCAGATAAAGAAGAGACATTAATAATGCGGGCTTTGCCAAAATGGTCACGGCTCAAGCGTAAGGCTGGAAGGAAGGCATTGGTTACGTTCCGTGTGCCTGTCACATTCACTTGCATGATATGATCAAAGGCTGCGTCGTCTAGCAACTCAATCGGCCCAAAGACAGCAAGGCCAGCATTATTAATCAGTCCCGTTATTCCATCATTGCCGACGATTGCGGATACGCGCTCTGCTTCGCTTTGGACTGCCGCTCTGTCACAGACATCAAATATTATCGGCTCGAACATATCCGAGAACGCGTCCATTAGAGGCTGCGCATCTTTAGGCTTACGCACGCTGCCAAATACGCGGTAACCTTTTTCAATCAGCATCTTGCATATGTCTTTGCCAATGCCAGAGGATACGCCTGTGACAACAATATTTGGGGTGGAGTGCTTAGATGACGTGCTCATAAATAATCCTGCCGCTATAAAATGCGGTTATAAAGTCCTGCGAAGATTTGTTTTGGGGTTTGCGTGAGAGATTGAAAATCTGGGGTTTGTATAAGGTTCTCAAATATCGATGCGTTCTCGCCTTTGAGAACATGTATGCCGCTGATAATGCACGGCACTCTATTGCAGGCATCGCTCTGTTTGCCTGTTCCGATTTCACCGCCAATTATACCGCTATAATATAAATCGATATCTGCGTGTTTATCTAAAAGACGATATAGTTTGTCGGACTTAAATTCTCCCGTATATTGAATCACAGCAATAACGGACTTAGTCGGTATTTTTGAATCATGGGGCGGTAAATCCGCGCCCTTATCTTGACGTTTGGTGAAACCAAAAGTGAATTCCGAGACGGCTGCGGTTCGAAGTAGGCTCACGAGTTGAAATATTGTATTTTCCAACATGCGACGAAAATTCTGCAAGGATGGATATTTTACGATTAGCAACACGTCACGCCGCAAGTCATTATCATCCAATAGAGTTTTTTCTAATTTGCATTTTATAAAAGGTTCGCCGCCGACTTTGCGTACAGAGCGCACAGCCAACCAATTATAAAAATCATATATGCGGGCGCTACGCGTATTAAACCAATTGATAGCATAAACCGTCTCGTCATCTTTCAGCAAAGATGCGTCACGAAAGATATACGCCTTTAGCTTGCCAGGTAATTTCGCGCTATGGGTTTCAATATTGGAGTGTAGTGAGTTCGGCATGAGCGGCCCCTAGTAAACATCTTTGAGATAGCGGCGGGATTGCTGCATTTGCGTGACAAATTTATCCGCGAGCTCACTGGTCATGTCACCGTGAGTTTGGATGATTTCGCGTAAGGCAAGATCAACATCATGGGCCATGGATTTAGCATCCCCGCAGACATAAACCGCCGCGCCGTTTTGGAGCCATTTGAAAAGTTCTGCGCCATTTTCGAGCATGCGATTTTGAACATATATTTTCTGTTTTTGGTCTCTGGAAAAGGCTGTGTCCAAGCGCGTGAGTGTGCCCTCATTTTGGAGGGCTCCCAATTCGTTCTTGTAAAGAAAATCCGTAGCCGCTTGGCGTTCACCAAAGAACAGCCATGTCGGGCCTGTATAGCCTTTATCTTTATGGGCCTGGAGAAATCCGCGGAATGGGGCGATGCCTGTACCGGGGCCAATCATGATAACTGGCTGATTGCTATCCTTTGGTAAAGCAAAGGACTTGTTCGGCACGAAATAGCCTTTGACGGTTTTGCCTTCTGAAACTCTGTCTTGCAAATAGCTAGAGCCAACCCCGTCATAACTCCGCTTGCCTATTTTATATCTGACTGTGGCCACACATAAATCAACGCTATCCGGATTTCGCAATGGGCTTGAGGCGATGGAATAAGCGCGCGGCATAAGCGGGCGCAGGCACTCCAAAAAGCGCTTTAAGTTCCTTTTTTTCTTAGGAACCTTTCGTAAAATATCCAAGACATCGAGACCTTCAATATTCTCGGTCTTTTTAAGTCCCGCCATTGCAATAAGGTCATCTGACGGTGTCCGAATATCAAATTGTGTTTTGAACTTTTCCGTGAGCGCAGCGTCCTTGCTCAAATCAAGCTTAAGTTCAGAAACAATTTTATTGATAAGGCCTGGATCATTTTCAGGCAGGACATTTAATATACCCCCCTCTTGATAGAGTGTGCCCGCACCTTCTGCCGTGAGGCTATAATGAAAAGTTTCTTTACTTGAATTTTCTGTCGTCAACTCGCGGTGTTCCGTTATCGTGAAGACCATCGGATTATTGCGGCTCGTGCCGAGCGGGGCGCGAAGGTTGGCGCGTGAGGGCTGGGTGAGCACTGTTTTTTGATCCCCAAGACTGCCGATAATCGGTAAAGCTTCATCGGCCCAGTCTTGCCACGCCGGCGTATAATCCACGCCGCAATCCACGCGCTGCGCTGCGCGCTTTGCTCCAAGCGTTTCAAGGCGTTCATCCCATTGACGGCCCGCTTGGCAGAAAGTCTCATAGGCATGATCGCCTAAGGCCAAAACGGCATAATTCAGCTGTGATAAATCAGGTTTATCCGCATTGACATTGTCCCAGAGTTGTTGCGCATTATCAGGCATCTCGCCTTCGCCATAAGTGCTGCAAATCATAATCGCACGGTCTATATTCTGTAAGCTTTCGGGTTCAATCTCATCCATGGCGAAAACAGTGGCGACCATGCCGTGAGACTCGACCAAACGGGCGGTTTCAGCGGCGAGAAGCTCGGCATTTCCTGTGCGGGACCCATAAAGAATGGTGATGGGCTTGCCGGTTATATTTTTGACTTCCTGCATTTCCATCAGTGGTTTGACTTTGAAAATCTGCCCTGAAAATGCGGCATTACCTGTGACAGGGTCGACCTTCATATGATCGGTAATGTCGTTAATGCTGACTCCCGCTTTTTCAGAGGCCACGGGCACGCGTGTGCCCTTGCGGTGATGGCCAAATCCATGAGGGATACAAATCCCGCCCTTAACCATATCTTGCGTAACTTCCGCGGGAATACGGATTTTACCAATACGGCTAGCAACTTCGATATCATCGCCGTCCCCGATCTTTAGTCGTGCCGCGTCGTCGGGATGGATCATCGCTGTGCAGCGGACCATTTTGGATTTACTGAGCTTTCGATATTGGTGCATCCAGCTATTGTTTGTGCTCACATGGCGGCGGCCAAAATAGATAAGCTCATCATCATCACGCGCGTTGATGACGTTTTGCAGCTGTGGAAATTCAGAGGCTATAATTTCTTTCAATCTTGATGCATAAACATCAGGCGCCAGATTTATTTTCTTATCATCTGTTATGAGACCTTCAGGCACCCGCGGCACCATGGGACTAAGGCGAATGCCATGTTCGGATTTCAATACTTTGGCGAGAGACAGGCCTGAAAACCACCGCTTCGGATGACTCAATTTTCCATATTGCCCGAGCATGAGGCCAAAATTCACAACACGGCGCGGCGTGGCAAGGCGCGTATAAAGATCAAGACCAGACTTGGAAAACCGCCCGATAAGTTCTTTCAAGACTTGCCAATCATAAAGCCGTCCCTCTTCAATTGGGAAAAGGGCTTCTGAGAATTTAACGTTGTTGCTGACTGAGATTGTGTGAAAAATCATATCATAATGATCAATTTCCAGACCTGTCGGCGTCGGTAGAATAATATTCGCGTGGCGCGTCGTTTCATTGATGTAATTATCAATTGAAAACATAAATTCGATATCCGGCAGATGCTCTTCAAGCCGTCCCCCGCTTGGTGTTGAGAGCACAGGGTTGCCGCAAATCGTCATAAAGGCACGGATTTTTTTATCGTCTTCCGCCGCAAATTCATCGACCATACCGGAGACCGGTAGCTCGCCGTAAAACTCATTGAGACCGCGGCTTTGACTGGTATAGCGCCCAAATGCGAGGGGTTGTTTTTTAGACCGCGCGAGTTCTATCGCAGGCGATGGAAACATCATCCCGCCCGCTTTATCGAAATTCCCCGAAACAATGTTGATGGTGTTTATCAGCCAGTTACACAAGCCGCCATGAGGCTGCGTTGACAAGCCCATGCGGCCATAAATCACGGCTGTGGGACTGGACGTAAACTCGAGGACGAGGCGCTCTATATCCGCTGCGTCAATGCCTGTTAGCTCTTCGACAGCGTCGGGACTGAACGGTTTGACCCATTTTGCAAAATCCTTTTCACCTTTTAGGTGAGGCGTAAGAGCCTCTAACTTAATGTGATTATCGCGATAAAGCACATGTAAGAATGCGAGCAGAAAGTAGAGATCTGTAGCAGGCCGAATGAAGTAATGCTCGGTTGCGACTTTGGCGGTTTCAGTTTTGCGCGGATCAATGACAATAAATTTCCCGCCGCGCCCTTTGATTTGCTTCAGGCGCTCTGTCACCCCGGCCGACGTCATGATACTGCCATTACTGGCCAGCGGGTTTGCGCCCATGATGATCATGTAATCTGTGCGGTCTATATCGGGAACCGGTATCCTAAACTCATGACCGAACATGAAGTGTCCTGCAAAATGATGCGGGAGCTGATCCATAGACGTCGCGGAATAGACATTCTTGGTTCCCAGCGCACCCGTAAGAGTTTTCACAAATAATAGCATGCCGAGATTATGGACAATGGGATTACCTAAATAGGCGGCAACAGCATCATCACCATGCGTTTCTCGAATGTTTCCAATCTCACGCTCGATTGTATCAAAGGCTTCGTCCCAGCTAATCTGCTCCCACGCCTCGCCTACGCGTTTTACGGGGTATTTGAGGCGGCTTTCATCAAATTGGATAGAGGCCAACGCCGGCGCTTTAGGGCACATACTGCCCTTACTGAACGGATCTTTGGGGTCAGGCCGAACCGTAATGCTTTGCTCGCCCGTTTTTGACGGATCATAATGTACCTCGATGCCGCACATGGCCTCACATAAATTACAGACTCTATGATGTGTTTGAATACTCATTCGGTTAACTCGCGAGGTCCTCTAATTTTAATAAATATAAAATAGACACCCAATATGAGACCCGTTGCGATAGTCAAATATATCTTGAGTCCTAGAACTGTCACGTCCTTTTGGGCGAATGGCAAAAGATAAAAGCAAGCATACATCAAAATATTATAGGTTCCAAAAAATACAACCATTAAGTTTATCCTGCTCTTGCTTAATTTTGAAAAATTGTATGTTTTAGCTAACACAGAAGAGATATTTGCTAAAGTAACATTAGTCGTCAGACTCAGGTGTCTTGAGCGCAAACTGTCTGCGAATTGGTCTATGTTATCTAATGAATTATTTTTAGCTGCCAAATCAATTAATAATCAAGTCGACTGTCAGTCCTCGACCTTGGGCAAAATATCTGATTCAGAAATATGCGCGCAAGCAAATTGTTTGATACAATCAATCACTTCTAAAGTGATGAACCGCTATATTTGTTATTTTATTTTCAGGAATAAGCTGATGAACTCAAACATTTGAGTTTGAGTTTATTGGCAATCTATCACACAAAATTGGCAATGAGTTTATCTGCATCTAAGCTAAAATCTCCGAATACAATCTCATTTTCAGGATTGAGTACAATAAAAAACGGCGTGCCGCGTGTTCTGTAATCCTGCATGAATGTGGGATAGTGTTCTCCGACTTTGGGATCATGACCGAAGGGTATTTTAAGATCATATTTGATCTGCATTTCACGTACGCGGTCTTGAGAGTTTCGCGGATCATCATCAAAAGCCGTATGAATGACAGCAAAGCCAAAGCCTTTGCCGCTTAAGCCTTTCACAAGTTTTTGCATCAAAGGAAAACCGCGCCCGTGACAGCCAGGACATTCAGCCTTGAAACAGAAAATAATTTTAAACTGAGTTCCTAAATCTGCGAGCGTGAAAGAGCTGAGTTCTTTGCCCGCGCCATCAATCCAATAAGGCACGCGAAGTTCAGGGGCTTTTACAGCATTTGCCATGATATGTCTCCGTTAAGGCGTTTGGATTAACGCCGCCCAAAAACTTTAAAGCATATGTATATTCTATGCAGTTGACGTTATCGTGAATTATACAGGATAAAGATGGTGCGCGATACTGGGATTGAACCAGTGACCCCTACAATGTCAATGTAGTGCTCTCCCGCTGAGCTAATCGCGCTTATCCATCATTTGGAGGATAGGTCTAATTTGTCGGATGATAAATTAGAAAGGCGCATATATCGTTGCGCTTCTGTCTTATCAAGCCTTAATATGATTCTGACGTCGTCTTGATTGCTTAAATTTTAAGCCGCAATCAATTTGTCGACTTCGTCAACAAGCTGACGCAGATGTACGGGTTTAGAGAGAACGGTTTGTTCTGAGGCGCCAAGGTCTGACATAGCGACAGCGGCAAAGCCTGTAATGAACATAATTTTGATACCTGGCGAGAGAACTTCAGCTTCTTTCGCGAGTTGAATTCCGTCCATGCCTGGCATCATGATATCCGTTAGAAGCATATCAAAAGCGCCATCAGCAAATTTTAGGGCCCGCAGAGCACGATCCCCATCAGAGCAAGCGATGACATGATGGCCAGCTTTTTCCAAAGCTTTCTCAAAGAATTTACGCATTGAATCATCATCTTCGGCATATAGAATCGTGGCCATTTTTCTTTACCCTTTTCAGGACGCTGCGGTTGCGCCGATTTTTCTCGCCTTTGAGGCGAGACTGACTTAGAATGACACGATGTCTTTCTTAGGTCATACAATATGCAAAACCCTCGCCAGCTCAGGTAGCTATAGAGAGAGTCTCTTAAAATTTTCTAAGCGCGGGGGAGTTAATTCAAGAGTTTCAAAAATTAAATTGAGTGTTTCATGACTATGCGAGATATAAAGCTTGAAGTGGATTGTCTGAAGGCCTTTGGAACTGCAGTTGATATTGTGCGGCCTGAGCACTGGCGGGCGGGTGTTATATTTGCCTCTCCTCATTCGGGCTGTCTTTATCCTGATGGCTTTAAAGCCCGCAGCGCTGTACCGCTCAATGAACTACGCCGCAATGAAGATGCATTTATTGACCGCTTGTTTTCGGTTTCGACGACTTTGGGCGCGCCGCTTTTATCGGCACGCTTTCCAAGGTGTTTTGTAGATGTGAACCGCGCCCCAGATGAGTTGCCAGAGATGTGGTTGCCTAGCGGAACGCAAAGTACAGTCCGGGCCAATGCAGGGCTTGGGGTTGTTCCGACACACCTTAGCGAAACGAACGAGATATATAAAAAGCCTTTATCCCCACGGTTTGTAAAGGGGCGTTTAGTCTCTCTTTATCATCCTTATCATGATGCGCTACAGGGCTTGATTGCAGAGTCGAGCCTTAAATTTGGCCATAGTCTGTTGATTGATTGCCATTCTATGCCGGGTTTTGCCCCTATGGGCTCTCGGCGGCCTGATATTATACTGGGCGACCGGTTTGGTGTCTCCTGCTATCCCGAAACAATTGCGGCCATTGAAACTGCGTTCCGTCAGTTAAATTATACTGTCGCGCGGAACTACCCTTATGCGGGCGGATATGTAACGTCTCATTACGGAAAGCCGATGTCATCTATTGAGACTGTGCAAATAGAAGTGAACCGTGATCTTTATTTGAATCCTGTGACGCTAAAGCCTAAGCGCAGTTATGAACGGCTCGCAGCAAATCTTGAGACGATAATCAAGGGGATCATCGATAGCCGCGCCCAAAACAGTGTTCTTGCGGCGCAGTGATAATTCTAGTGATAATTCCAGTTTTAATAAGCCCTGACATAAAATTCTGAACCCTCATAAAAAGACTGCCCAAAGGCGGTCAGTTAAAAGAGGCTTTGAAAAGCCAAAGGCCTTTCAAAGCGACAACCCAAACTACGGGGGAGGGAGGAAGTATGGGTCTTTACCTATATTGGAGGGGCTGGGTTTGATTTCAACTCTCTTTACGGCATTGTAAGATATCTGTTTCTGCTATTGCCCTTATTAACTATGTTATGTCCCGTTGTGACACACGCCTCAGGGGATTCCCCTCAGAATGATACGAATAGGTCTCATTTTCCCTCCCCTGAGGGGGGAACACGCCCAAAGAGACTGGCATAGTCCTTGCTCCCTCATGGGGATACATCAGCAGACCCGCTGAACGAGGATGAGATATAATGACAAGTGATATTGACCTATATGTTGGCAAACGCCTTCGCCGCCGTCGTCGTCTTCTGGGTTTAACGCAGCAAAACCTTGCCGAGCAAGTCGGCATTCGGTTTCAGCAGATTCAAAAATATGAATGCGGCGCAAACCGTGTAAGCGCTGCGCGGCTTTTTGAGCTCTCAGAAGCTCTGTCTGTGCCTATTCAATATTTCTATGAAGGATTATCTGAAGCTAATGATCCTGCGTTTAATGACCCAGACCCAGAAATTATCGCGCCTGATGTGTTGTCTAAAAAAGAAACAATGGATTTAGTGCGCGCCTATTATTCCATGGGCGAAGGTCCGCGTAAGCATTTGCTGGATTTGGCCAAGTCGTTAGAGGCGAGTTCAAAGCCTATGACTGCGGCGCTGCGTTTAGTAACACCTTAAGAGCAAGAATTAGCAGAGCCAAAAGGCTATCACTAATAGGGACGGCGTGATAAAGCCGTCCTATGTCATATACCCAAAAAAATATTGAAGCGCGGCTGACTTTAATGACTGCGCTTTCCAAAGCGGCACGGGCGATAACCCTGCCGCTTTATGCGCAAGATATGGCCGTCATCAATAAAGCTGAAACGGGTTATGACCCTGTCACTGAAGCTGATGTTGAGGCCGAGCGTGTACTGCGCGGCCTCATTATGCAGGCTTTTCCCGAAGACGGCATTGAAGGTGAAGAGCTCCCTGATATTGCGGGCGCTAATGACTGGCTATGGACGCTTGACCCGATTGACGGCACACGCGGTTTCGTGGCGGGTATCCCTGTTTGGAGCACGCTCATTGCTGTGAGTTATAAAGGCGCGCCGATATTAGGTTTAATTGACGTCGCGCCCCAAGATAAATGTTTCTGGGGGCAGGTCGATGAAAATGGCAAAGGCAAGGCATGGCTTGACCATGCGGGGCAATCAACACCTTTAATGTCTCGCGGGTGCGTTACCCTCAAAGACGCAATTCTTGGCTGTACGGAACCCCTCTCGATGCTCAGTTCTGAAGAGCTTGTCTTTTATAATAATATTCGCCGGGAGGTGCGTTTCTCGCGGCTCGGATTAGATGCTTATGGTTACGGCCAAGTGGCAGCGGGGCGTATGGATGTTATCATTGAGGCCATGTTGAAACCTTGCGACGTGCGCGCGCTTATGCCTGTCATCGAAGGCGCGGGCGGTAAGCTCACCAATTGGGAAGGCGGCTCAGCCGTAGACGGCGGCCGCGTTGTTGCCGTCGGCGATCCCGCGCTTTTGCCTGAGCTATACGCCTTCCTTAAAACTTAGAGAAATTTACTCATAGCTCTGGCGGTATCGAGCATACGGTTAGAAAAGCCCCATTCATTATCATAC
>JALZWM010000102.1 GCA_023300105.1 Hellea sp. | reverse complement strand
GGCGTTGAAGTCGAAGCCCGTTGGACTGTTTCTGACACCGTATTTTTACGCGGATCAGCGACCTATCTTGATAGCGAGCAAGATGACATCGAAGAAATTCGCCGCCCTGAATTCCTCGCCAGCGCAACAGCAACGTGGAGACCAACAGATACGCTTAGCTTAACAGCCAATGTTGATTATAATGGCGATCAACTTGATACGGACTTTGCTACGTTTACCAACGTAACGCTGGATTCATTTACACTTGTTGGAGCCAACGCGAGCTACGCTGTTAACGACTTTGCGACTCTGTCTGTGCGCGGCGAAAACTTGCTAGATGAAGACTATGAAGAAGTTGTCGGTTTTGCCTCCCCGGGGCGCGCTATTTTCGGCGGACTTAATTTAACCTTCTAAGGCCTTAAAACTCTAGCGCTCTGACGTATCAGGCCGCTTAATTTTAACCTCGGTCGGGGTTATAACATTGTCACCTTGAAACGCATAAAAGCGCGTCACTTTATAGCCTTGGTCGCGCAATAAATTGATGACGCTGTCTTCGCCTAAAAGGTGGCTCGCGCCTACCGCAACAAAAGCTGTCCCGCTACCTTCCATGTAGCGGGTCAGCACTTTCGCCCATTTCTCATTCCGGTCAGTCAGCAAGGCCTTGTAAAAATCTGGAGAGCGGGTTTTTAATTTTAAAACCATTTCACGCGTTAGAAAATCAGTCCCGCCCACGGACCAAGCCTGTACAATCTGTTTGAGGTCAGGCCCCAAAGAATTAAAGTTCTCAAGCGTATCTGTCAGTATTTGCATTTGAACAAAGTCAGGCTGATCAGCTGAAATCCGAATTTGCTCTTCCATTGTCTCCAGATAAATCACGTTTTTCTGCTCACGCGCCGCGCGGGATTTAAGCGCGCTATCCGCTGAAAGCCTTGGTGATAGACCTGCATTGGTCGCCGCCGCAACCGTTAAAAATTCACTCGCGAGCCACGGCTTCATACTATCAAGTGCGGCTAAAGTTATGTTCCCATTATGCGCCGCCGCATCGAGTAATTTAAGCTGATAACTATCAAGTCCGTCTGAGAGACGCAGACCGTCACTTCGCATGCCAAGGCTCTGCGTAAGAAGACTCGCCTGAATTTGCCCCTGCGTTCCCGTATCCACTTCGAAATAAACCGTCCCTGCCTCGCCAAAAGCCGTCCGTACATCATCCCTCATCCAGCTTAAATCATCAGGTAGCAAATGCACCGTCCCAAAAAGATAAACTGTGCTGTCATAATCTTTAGCGACCCAAAGCGCAGGTCCGTCATTCCGCTCCCGTGCATCAGCAACTTTACGCGCCGCGCCGTCAATGACAGGCGCATCCCCACAAGCACTAAAACCGATACTCACACCAAGAGTCAAAAGAGAGAGTATTACAACGCGGAAAAACATGAGGTCTCATGAACACTCAAAGCCCAAACTTCAACACTCAATTCACTACTAAATTTTAAGGCCTATTGGCGAGATATATCTTGTGTTGATTTCGCAAGTCATTGCACATCCACCGTTGCACAACGCCTCCGCTTGTCCTAATAGCGCCTTTATCCCTGATGCACCCTTAGCTCAGCTGGATAGAGCGCTGCCCTCCGAAGGCAGAGGTCATAGGTTCAAATCCTATAGGGTGCGCCAAATCCGATCCAAAGACTTACACGTGAGTTTAAGGTTTAAAAAAACATACAATCTCATGAATAACTAAGATAATGATCGTAGCCTGTTAATGATCGTAGCCTGGATTTGTTCGCTCTAATTTTCTCATGAGACCCGGCCAAACGAGGTTATCGCCCATACCCGGGACAAAGGCCGCCGCGCCTTGGCCGAAAACTTTGTGGCCCATATCTTCGGGCTCTTCATGCAGGTGTTCTTCGCCGCCCGCCGCTTGCGCAAGGATTTGGGTTTTGCAGGCATTTTCCAGAAAATACATCCGCAAAAAGGCGGTGCCGCAGCTTTTGCCTACCGCTAATGTTCCGTGATTGCGCAGGATCATAATACCCTTATCGCCAATGTCATTAACGAGGCGCTCACGCTCATCAAGCTCTAGGGCAATGCCTTCATAGTCATGATAAGCAATATCGTCATAAACTTGCATCGAGAATTGTGAGTAACGGCGCAGGCCTTTTTTCTGAATAGAGACGGCAATCCCGTAAGGCGTATGAACGTGAATAACACAGGCTGCATCTTCGCGCGCCTCATGGATGGCGCTATGAATTGTAAAGCCTGCGGGATTGATAAAATACTCTGTCTCTTGGCAAATTTTACCGTTCATATCAATCTTAACCAAGGCAGACGCCGTCATTTCATCAAACATCACGCCGTAGGGGTTAATCAAAAACCGCTCTTGCCCGTTCTCATCAGGTAAGCGCACAGAGATATGCGTAAAGACCAAATCGGACCAGCCGTGTAATGCACAAAGACGGTAAGTGGCCGCGAGGTCACGACGAAGCACCCATTCCTCTGCGGAGACTTTATCGCGAAGACTTTCGATTTTCGTAGGGTCAGGAATATTAAAGCCCGACATTTGGTTTATCGCTGTGGTTTGGTCATTCATGCGGGGCTCCTCGATAGTTTTGCTAACTATGGGATGCCTAGGCAAATGATGCAAGGGCAGCAAGCGCCCTCACAGATGTAGGTAGAGCCCTACCCTACAGGCTCAAGACTCAGACTAACCTAGACACAGACTAACCTAGACACAGACTAACCTAGACACAGGACGCCGCATCAACGAAGTCCATACCCAAGGCTTCGCCAACAGCTGCATAAGTCAATTTGCCTTCGCAAACGTTCAGGCCGTTGAGTAAGTGTTGATCCGATTTAAGCGCGGCTTTCCAGCCCATTGTCGCAATGCGTTTAGCATGTCCCAATGTCGCCGCGTTCAGCGCATAAGTTGATGTCCGCGCAACAGCACCCGGCATATTCGCCACGCAATAATGCACAACGCCGTTAACAATATAAGTCGGGTCATCATGAGTTGTCGCTTTGGATGTTTCAAAACATCCGCCTTGATCAATAGCCACATCAACAAGAACAGAGCCGTCCATCATTGTTGACAACATATCCTTTGTCACAAGCTTCGGCGCGGCCGCGCCCGGAATAAGAACAGCACCGACAACCATGTCTGCCGTTGTTATAAGCTCGGCTAGCACAGCAGGCGTCGAACGAATAACTTTCGCCTTTGACCCAAAGTGATAATTCAAACGTTCCATAACTTCATTGCTACGGTCAAGAATTGTGACATCAGCTTGCATGCCAACAGCCATTTGCGCCGCATTAAAGCCAACATCACCACCGCCAATAACAACAACTTTCGCTGGCGCAACGCCCGGTACGCCGCCCATCAGGACGCCGCGCCCACCGCTATCTTTTTGCAATGCAGTCGCGCCAACTTGAATCGCAAGGCGGCCAGCAACTTGGCTCATGGGTTTTAAGAGAGGTAAGTCGCCATTATCATCTGTTACAGTTTCATAAGCGATACAGACAGCGCCAGATTTGATAAGAGCTTTCGTTTGCTCTGGATCAGGTGCAAGATGCAAGTAAGTATAAAGAATCTGGCCGGGGCGCAGCATGGCGCATTCCACGGCTTGAGGCTCTTTAACTTTAATAATCATATCTGCGCGCTCGAAAACTTCAGCCGCACTCGCAATAATCTCTGCCCCTGCACTTTTATAAGCGTCATCAGATGCGCCAATACCCGCGCCGGCACCTGTCTCAACAATGATAGACTGGCCTGCATATACGAGTTCAGCCACGCTCTCTGGCGTTAAGCCAACACGATATTCATGGTTTTTGATTTCTTTAGGTACACCGATAAGCATATGTCTCTCCATTTTTAGACCTTATAAAAGAAAACACCTCGATAGTCTTTCGAAATCTACTTGCTAATCCATCAATTAACTGAATAATATACTAACAATTAGATATATATACGGATAATATTCGATGATAGATGATATAGACAGAAATATACTCAATTTAATGCAAAAAAATTGTCGTCTCTCGATATCTGATATTGGAGACAAAGTGGGCTTATCTGCATCGGCCTGTCATAGACGTATCGGCATTCTTGAAAATAACGGTGTCATTGAGCACTACGCGGCCAGATTAAACGGTGAAAAACTCGGTTATAACATGGCTTTTTACGTCGAAGTTTCCCTTGAAAGTCAAAGCGAGGCCGTTCTAAGCGCCTTTGAAAAAGCCGCGCTTGCAAGGCCAGAGGTCTTAGAATGCTATCTTATGACGGGGGCAGCAGATTATCTCATTAAAGTTGCCGCCCCTGACACGAAAAGCTATGAACAAATCTACAAAAGAACAATTGCGGCCCTACCACATGTGAGTCGCATTCAATCATCTCTTGTTATGAAGACCGTCAAACGTTGGACGGGTTACCCTACACGTCTGCTGTAAGTCAAAATTAATGAATTCTGACTGCATTTTCATGAGAACGAAGCTGATAATTAAGCCTTTGACCATAGACGCGTTCAATTCCATTGGCTATGCCGATATAAATGCCAAAGGGGCATAACTAATAAAGGGTGAAACGTTGAAGATATCTGTTTTTAGACAGGCCTTATATCAATCAGCACTGCCTCTGACTGTCTTTTTGGCGGCATTTGGGTATGCTTTGCCCGCTGCAGCACAAATAGGACAAAGCTCAACGAGCGGAACACAAAGCCTTGCTCAGGATAGTCCGTTCCAAGACCCTGATGTAATTTTTCTTGAGGCAGATGAGCTCATCAATAATGAGGCCGATGGCACTCTCACGGCTGTCGGAGAAGTCGAAGGCCGTTATCAAGATAGAAACCTGCAAGCAGATAAGGTTATTTATAATCTAAAAACGGGATCTGTTATCGCGAGCGGGAACGTTGTTTTAGTTGATTCTACGGGCGCGTCTCAATTCGCCGAAAAAATCGAACTCTCAGATGAATTAGAAGCAGGAACGGCGACTAATTTTGCCGCGCGCACAGCCGGTGGCGGTATCACAGCGGCTGCTTTTGCTACGCGCACATCTGATCAAGAAATTGAGTTATATAATGCCTATTACACGGCCTGTGAACCTTGCCAAGAAAACGGCAAAACAAAAAAACCATCATGGCGCATCAAAGCCAGAAAAGTACGTCAAGATAAAGACTCTCGCACAGTTCGCTATAATGACGCTGTTTTAGAGTTACTAGGTGTCCCGATATTCTACACCCCTTACCTCGCGCATCCAGACCCTAGCGCAGGCAGAGCGAGTGGTTTTTTAACACCCTTTGCTGGCGTGTCATCAAACAAAGGACTTAACGTAACCACGCCTTATTTTTGGGCAATTGACGATTATACCGAAGCCACTTTCACGCCTCACATCTTTCAAAAAGTAAACCCTTTACTGGGTTATCAATTTGCACGACGATTTAATACGGGCCGGATTGATGTCGAAGGTAGCCTTACTTATTCGAGCTTCTTCGATCAAGATGGTGACGTTTTTGACCCCAGTGAATTTAGTGCATCAAGTGATGTGCCCCTTGGCAAGAAACTGCGCTCGCACATTTACGCCAAAGGCTTATTTACACCCTCACAGACATGGACTTACGGATTTGGTGTTCAGCTCTCTAGCGATGACACTTTTCTTAACCGCTATGATCAAGAAGAAACCCCCGAAGCTTTTGGTTTATACGAATCTGAAAGCCGTAGAAATCTATCCCAAGCCTTCCTTGTAGGCCAAGATGACAGCTTTCGTTTTTCGACATCAACATTTGGTTTCCAAGACTTAAGAACGTCATTCAATCGTTCGGAAGTGACTGATCTCATCAGTGTAGTGTCACCAAATGACCGCGAATTACCCATTATCGCGCCAAAGGTAGAGCTGGAAAAATACATCTCTGACCCTGTGTTCGGCGGCCGCCTGAAAGCCTTTGGTGACGCCACAGTTCTATCACGGGACATTGGCACAAATTATGCGCGCCTGACAGGTGGATTAGATTATAGTAAGACTGTCATTGCCCCTGGTGGAGTTGAAATTAAACCTTTCGCCAATGCGAGATATGATTATTTCAACATCGACCCTGAAGACAATATTACTGATGCTGACGATTCGCTGCGTTTTGAAACAGTCGATTTCAGCCGTGCAATTGGCCAAGTTGGCGTCGACGTTCGCTACCCCTTTATTAAAAGTACAAGTGATGTTGATTTTATCTTCGAACCGCGTGCACAAGTGACACAAAGCTTAGGAGATGGGAAACTCGACCAGCTGACAATTACAGATACAAATGGCAATCCTCTTTCACTTTTCCAAGACGGCGTAAATGTTGATTTAGACCAAGCCCTACTCTGGCAGTCAAATAAAGCAACGGGTTTCGATTTTTGGCAAAAAGGTCTACGCGCCGACGTTGGCGCCTCTCTCATAGCGGATTGGAAGACATCCCGCGCGCAACTCTTCTTAGGAAAAAGTTTCGCCAGCAATATTGACGACAATTTTGCAATTGGTTCTGGCCTCGATGGTAATAACTCTGACTTTGTCGGGCAGTTTGAACTCGACATTAATAATAAATTCAAATGGACTTCGCGCGTACGTTATGACGATGACGACAGCACCTTCAGCCGCATTGACACGGGTTTTACATATCGCAGCAAATTGCTTAGCACCGATTGGCGTTATTTTAGACTCGCCTCAAACGTAAATGATTTCATTGATGACCCAACAGCGCCGCCTGAAGCAGTTACTGGCGGGGTAAAGTTACATCTGACAGATAATTGGAGTCTGTCTTATCGCGCATCACGAGATTTAGATTTAGGCGAAACGCAAGTTCAATCCTTGGGATTGGCATTTCAAGATGATTGCACATTGGTTGAACTTCTCTACACGAAGAATAGTTTCAGCAATGACCTCACCCGCGGAGCGGACGGCATTGGTATTCGCGTCTCGCTCCTAACGCTAGGCGAGTTGAAATAAAGGCGAATCTGCTCACTAGCCAACAAAGGACTTTTCAACGACAAGCTCAGCTGGCTTTGAATTAGACCCTTCGGTGAGGCCGAATGTCTCAACCAAAGCTTTGGTGTCATTAATCATATCCATCGAGCCACATATCATCACCCTATCTTCGGCTGGATTTAATGGCGGAAGGCCTGCATTTTTAAATAAATCACCCGATTTAATGAGCGTCGTAATGCGGCCTTTGAGGGGATGTTCTTCGCGTGTCAAAGACGTTATGTGCAAAAGCTTATCGCCTACCATTTCGCCGACTAGCGGATCTTCTCTAACGTCATTGACCAAACGCAGACCATAAGACAGTTCTGCGGCTTGGCGGCAAGTATGTGTTAAAATCACTTCGTCATAACGTTCATAAGTTTCAGGGTCACGGATAAGCGAAGCAAAAGGCGCAATCCCTGTACCTGTTGAGAACATATAAAGACGTTTGCCTGGCAAGAGAGCGTCCAAAACTAGCGTCCCGACAGGTTTCTTCCCGAGCATAACGGTGTCGCCTGCTTTGATTTTTTGCAAACGCGAGGTTAGTGGTCCATCAGGCACTTTGATGGAATAAAACTCGAGCTTGTCATCCCACGCCGGGCTAGCAATGGAATAAGCGCGCAGCAAAGGCTTGCGCTGCTCTTCAGTCTTGGGCAGACCAATCATAACAAATTCACCAGAGCGAAAGCGAAAGCTCGCGGGACGGCTTATCTCAAAACGAAATAGACGGTCTGTGTAATGCTCAACGCTTAACACCGTCTCTTCGGTGGGCGCATTTGGGTTAACCTTGGGCGCAGGGGCTGACTCAACAGTACTCATGTAACGGACCTTTTTATTTTACCAAAATGACATAAGACTTGCCGCCCTAAATTACAATATCCTATATATGAAACAACTGTTCTTTTTATGGAACAGACTGCTTTTAGGAACTTTACAGCGCATAAGACTACTCTGAAGCAAAACAATCTTGAGTTACCCTGTAAACTTTACGTTCACCCGCCACTAAAGCGGTTGGAGGATCTTGTATCACAGCCCGAATGCTTAGAATTTTTTCTTCATTCTCGAGTTTAGTAAAAACCTTCATATCTGATGATGTAAAAAATGTATCACTCCTGCGGTCCGATATAAGAAAGCGGTTAGCTTGCTTAAAGTAATTGATATCAACGTAAAATCCCCATGGCTCTGTAATTGGAAAGCTCTCAATCCGTCTCACATCAAGCTCAGGTGACAGTCTAAATACGCCCTTCTGTGATTGAATAAAAACATCCCCATCAATAACCTTTATACTCGGAAATATTCCAATATTTGCGTAACGCAAGGATTCAGGTTCCGAAATATTAGTCCCGTCAAAAACAACGAGACCCGTTTCAGCGTGTATAAAATGCAGTCCCAAAGCGTTATGATGAACGCGAGTGTAACTGATGTTCAGTTTGCTTTTTGTACTAAAAGGTTTCACGCCTTTAATCTCTTCCGCCGTAGTGGCGCCATTGCGGAGTAGAAATAATTTCGGCGGGATGAGTTTATTTGGCCTCTTTTTGAGGCTAAACATAGACACTCTTTTTAACTTTTCTAGCTTTTGAGATTCTT
>JALZWM010000101.1 GCA_023300105.1 Hellea sp. | reverse complement strand
GGCAGCGGGGCGTATGGATGTTATCATTGAGGCCATGTTGAAACCTTGCGACGTGCGCGCGCTTATGCCTGTCATCGAAGGCGCGGGCGGTAAGCTTACCAATTGGGAAGGCGGCTCAGCCGTTGACGGCGGGCGTGTTGTTGCCGTCGGCGATCCCGCGCTTTTGCCTGAGCTATACGCCTCCCTTAAAACTTAGAGAAATTTACTCATAGCTCTGGCGGTATCGAGCATACGGTTAGAAAAGCCCCATTCATTATCATACCAAGAGAGTACGCGAATAAATGTTCCGCCCATGACAACTGTCTCTCCCGTGACGAGGCTAGAGGAATGCGGATCATGGTTCATGTCGATAGAGACCACTTTGTCATCAATGACTTGTAGGATGTTTTTGAGTGGCCCGTTCGCCGCAGCAGCTTTAAAAACATCATTCACTTCTTGCACGCTTGTCGCTTTTTTGACGTTCACGGATAAATCAACAATGGACACATTGGGCGTTGGGACGCGGATAGCTTTGCCGTCTAATTTTCCGATGAGTTCAGGCAGGACGAGGCCAATGGCTTTGGCAGCGCCTGTTGTGGTCGGTACCATAGACATAGCGGCTGCGCGGCCTCGGTTGAAGTCTTTGCGGTTAACGCGGTCAAGCGTGGGCTGCGCGCCCGTGTAAGAATGAATTGTTGTCATGAAACCAGTTTCAATTTCGAAATGGTCGTGCAATATTTTTGCTACAGGCGCGAGTGCATTTGTTGTACAAGAGCCGTTGGAGACGATAAGATCATTTTTCGTTAGGCCGTCATGATTGACGCCGTAAACGATTGTCTTATCCGAATTTTTTCCTGGTGCTGAAATAAGTACGCGTTTTGCGCCAGCATCTAAATGCTTTGCGGCGGCATCACGCTCTCTAAAAAAGCCAGTGCACTCCATGACAATGTCGACTTTATTATCAGCCCAGTTTTGGTCTTCTAGATTTCGAATGGCTGTGACCTCAATGGGGCCATTACCAATATCAATTGAATTTTCTGTTGCCGTAATTTTGCGGCCGAACCGTCCATGGACAGAATCATATTTCAGTAAGTGAGCGAGATTGTCAGTTGGGGCTAAATCATTAATCGCGACGACTTTTATGTCGTCGCGACCAGATTCAATGAGCGCCCGCAAAACATTGCGGCCAATGCGGCCAAAGCCATTAATTGCAATACGTGTTGTCACAATAATATCCTCTTATCTTACCCCTGCATATCGTGCCTATTATGAATTGCAATACACCTATCTGTGAGAGTTAAAATGACGCGGTTAAAGCAACACGAAAATTCCGGCCCGGAAGAGGAACTGTATCTTTCAAAAATGACGTGTGTTGACGCGCATCTTCATCAAATAGATTTAAAACCGACGCTGATATTGAGATGTTGTCATCGAGAATTGACGGCGTCCAAGTCGTAAATAAATTCACGAGCGTATAAGAATCAGTTGGGAGCTCAAATGTGTCGATCTTATTTTGCTCAGCCGCATAATCGATTTCAGCCCGTAAGCTCAAATAATCGTTTTTAGCTTCTATGCCAGCTAATATTGATAAGGGCGGAATACGTGGCAAGTCACCATCATCTGTTTTGGCACGCACAAATTCAGCCAATCCATCTATGCCGATATCAAATTTTCCAATCTTAGTGATATCTGTCCCGCCTTGTATTTCAAATCCTCTAAAGGTGGCATTGGTACCTGTGAATTGAAAGACGGGTAGGCCGTCTTCTTCTACACCCAATTCCTGTTCGAAAATGTAATCATCATAATCGGTATAAAATGCGTTGAGTGTAACATAATGGCTATCTTCTCTATGCCGCACCGCAAACTCAACGCCTGTGGCAACTTCTTTATCGAGATTAATATCGCCTAATTCAAATTGCTCTGTCGCGAGATGTGGGCCATTTGAAAATAACTCTTCCGTTGTTGGTGCCCGCTCTGTGCGAAAGACCGTGCCGCCAAAACGTAAAGCTTCGGTAATATGAATATCACCGCCCGCTGAGAGGCTGAAAAGATCGAAGGCGATTTCTTCATCGGTTACGCTATTATTTTGCTCAGTTCTTTCGTAACGGACGGCACCTTCGAGATGCCCGTTGCCAAAGTCTTTTTCTTGAAAGGTGTAAAATCCATATTGATCGGTCGTTGTTGGCGGCACAAAAGCTTCCTCACCAATGGCTGAAAAATCACGATTTCTGATTTGCACACCATAAGCCGCGCTCCATCCGTTTTGTTCTGCCTGAATGGCCTCCAAACGTCCTTCATAGCCCTCATTTTCAAAAACAGTTCCAACTTCACCAGGGGCTTCAAATTCCGTATGCTTGTAATCTGCATAACCGCCAAAAAATTGAATTTTTTCGATAAACCCATCGAGTTCGATGGCTGCATTAAGATCAAAGCGAGTTTGGTCTAGATCAATTGTGACCTGTTCTTCCTCTTCTTCTTCATCCTCCTCGCCTTCTTCACCTTCTTCATGACCGCCGGGTATGCCATAATCGGAGTCAAATTTATGTACAGCAAATCCGATGAAGCCTTTATCTCCGATATAGGAAAGTCCGCCTGTGAATGACGTGGTTTCAGTTTGTGAGTTTTCAAGAGTTCCGAAAGCTTCTTCCTCTTCGTCTTCACCCTCTTCGCCGCCTTCTGCCTCTTCAAGAGCGCGGAATAAAGCGCTCTCAGCAAAACCGGGAATATCGTAATTATCAGTGTCTCTAAAAGTACCGTCGAGATGAAGTACGAGATGGTCTGTCGCGGCAATATCAACTGATCCAGCGATTTCGCGGCCATCGTCAACTGTGCTGGCCCCAACTCTAACGGTGCCGTCGATGCCATCGGGAACTTCGGTTGGTATCCTTCCGTCGATAATATTAATTATCCCGCCAGAACCTGATGACCCGTAACGTAATAATGAGGCCCCGCGCAGAACTTCGATGCGTTCAGCTTGGGCAGGCTCCGCCGCTACTGCGTGATCGGGTGAGGCCGATGAGGCATCGATTGAGCCAATACCATTTGTTAGGACACGAACTCTATCTCCGCCCTGTCCACGAATAATAGGGCGTGAGGCGCCAGCGCCAAAAAATGTTGAAGAGACGCCGGGTTCCGATTTTAGTGTTTCGCCGATTGTCCCCGCGAGGCGGTCGGCAAGTTCGTCTCCTGTGAGGACTGATACGCCAGTAATGGCTTCGTCAACAGACCGGGTTAAGGGCGATCCCGTGACAATAATTTCATCTAATGGGGTTGCATCTTGCGCGTTGGCAGTCGCAGGAAGATATAAAAAGGCAGCTGTGCATGACAGGCCGTAGAGAGCAGATTTAAACATAGTAAACTCATATAATAATAAATGTATTGGCCACAGGGAACTGCAGCATGAAGGAATTTATTAAAAGAGAGTCGGGGGCCCTCGTTGAGGCGGCGAACGGCTTAGATATACCGAAAAGGTATTTTGAATAGTCGGGTTATAAGATGTTATTGATGTAAAACTCTCTACGCTGTTTTCCAGAACAGGCGCGGGTAATGTAAAGTCTTCATCCGCTGCAGTGAGCGTTATTTCACATTCTATTCCGTCATGATTATGCGGGGCATCTCCGAAACTCGTAGCATGCGAGATTGAAAAGCTTTGTAGGGTAAAACACAAAGCGATGAACGCCCTGATAACCCACTTATATGAATGCATTTTTTTCACAAAATTGTATTGAAAGGAAAAACTTTATAGGTCAACCATTCATCGTGATTTTATAACATTTATATAAGGCGGTTTATATAAGGTTTGGATCTACAGCTTTTTGAACAACGTTTTTCACAGTTAGTCCCTGAACAATAATAGAGAACACAACAACGCAATATGTTGCTGTTAAAATCAGAGGCTTATATTCATTATCTGGCAGAGAGAGAGCAAGCGCGACTGAAATGCCGCCGCGAACGCCGCCCCAAGTCAGGACAGGAATTGCGCCTTTCGTAAAGTTTTTAAATGTTCCAATGACTTTCATTGGCACTGATACAGCAACGAACCGCGCGAATAAAACCAGTGGAATTGCGATTAAGCCCGCAAAAGCATATTGCGGGACGAGTCCAAGCACGAGGAGTTCTAGGCCGATAAGTAAGAAGAGAACTGAGTTTAAAATTTCATCAATCATTTCCCAAAACCCAAAGAGATAATCTTTGGTGTGTTCTGACATGGCGAAGGATGCGCCTTTATTGCCGATCATCAAGCCCGCGATGACTACAGCGATGGGGCCAGAGAGATGGTGTCCTAATATGTTGATGCGCTGGGCCAGAGCATATGTCCCTGCAACGAGAGCGAGGCTGATTAAAATTTCAATGGCGTGTTCGTCAATTTTTGCCATCATTTTATAAGCGATCCAACCTGCCAGCAAGCCAAGCGCCGCGCCGCCGACAGCGTCTACGAGGAAAAGCTCAGCAACATCCATGACGCTCACTCCGCCATGTCCCGCCCCGCCGATAGCGTCAGTTGACCCTGCGAGCATAATCGTTTGTGTCCAAGCATGATCCCCAGAGGAGCCCGCAGCAATGGCGAGGATGATTGTAAAAACAACTACGCCGACACCATCATTGAAGAGGCTTTCGCCTGCGATTTTGGCTTCGAGGCTTTTGGGCATTTTGACAGTTTTTAAAATTGAGAGTACAGCAACAGGATCTGTCGGGCTGATGAGCGAGCCAAAAACTAAAGCCCAGATAAAGGGGAGGTCAGCGCCGAGTATTTTAGCGATAAAGTAAAAGCCAGTGCCGACAATGAATGTTGAGATAATAACGCCGAGTGTGGCCATGGACCCAATTGCCCATTTAGCATCTTTCATTTTACTGAAGTCAACATGAAGTGCGCCTGCAAAGAGTAGGAAGCCAAGCATGCCTTTCATTAATGTCTCATTAAAGTCGATTTGTTTCAGCGCGGATTGCAGCGTGTCTGTCAGGCCAAGGCTGGGCACGAGGGCTTCAAGCCCCAAAAGACCAAATGAGGTGACAAGTGCCATAACCAAAAGACCAATAGTATGAGGTAACTTGAAGTAAGCGCGGTTAAGCCAAGATAATATAGCTGAGAGCACTAATAATAGCGCGGCAATTTCAAATAAGCTAAGCATATAACACTCCTAAGTCGGTTTGATGTTTAGCGAAACTTGAGGTTAGGGCAAGTCTATAAAATTTGACTTGAATGTCACAACCTAGCTATTTTTCTGCCGTATACTCTGAATTGTAGATATCGAAGGCTTTGCTGACTTGTGTTAAAACACGCATCGTTGTTGCGAAGTCTTCTTTTGAGATATTTGGGGAATGTGCTTTTGAAAGACCTATTCCGTCTAAAACAATAGTTTGTCGAAGCTCAAGCCCTTGAGGTGTTAAGCACACTAACTTTTTTCGAGAGTCATTCGGGTCTTGCGTACGGCGCACGATCCCATTTTTTTCCATAGCTTTAATCACTTGTGATGCCACGCTTTCGGTCATGAAAGCTTTATCGGCCAAATGTTTTTGAGGATAGCCTTCATTAATCCATTCAAGCCTTAAGATATAAAAGTGCGAGAGAGGAATGTTTTTTGTTTTTAAATAGCGAGCCAAAGCCGTTTCAAATCCACGAAAGGCCCCGCGAATATGATAGGGAAGCGAGTTCTCTGGCTTATTGATAGTATTGGTGCTCATTAAAGTGTCGTCTCCTGCCGACGGTGCGGTGCGCGTTTCATGTTTGAAAATACAATATCTAAATCATAATTTGCTGCGGGAGCGAATACAAGTTTATATCATAACATATACCCTATACGTTGCATTTCAAATAAGTATATGATTTGGTTAGCCTTTTTTCTGAAATTTTATATCCCATTCCTTGTAAAGTTGCCTCTGAATAAAGGTGTTAATAAAGATTAAAGTGCTGTTTAAAAATATTCATGTTGTATTCATATTATAAAATATAAGTGAAAATTAGATTTCATGTGGGGATTATTTTGTATTCGTTGTGGGGATGAATACTAAGTATATATTGTTCATACAAAGACGGCCTGCATGTTAAATAACCTGGCATTAGAGATGATGTCAGGTTATTTTTTGCAAAATTTGTGCTATATATTATTTAATAAAATTTACCTTCAGTATTATTTAACCATCATGACAATTTAAACTGTTGCCCAACAGTTATTCATCTAATGTTCACATCACTAAACTTACTTTAAGGTTACTAATCACTCGGGGGTGGTTACAAATTATATCATACAATGCGCCCCGTATGATATATAGACCCGGCATCAGCAATGATGTCGGGTTGTCTGTTTCAGGCGCCTCCATTTTGAATATTTTAGGCTCTTGAGATGATGGCCTTTGGGCTCTAGATATCTCAAATGTCTGATCTTTTTCAATCTTCTGGCCTTGAATCCTCGGCACCGCGGCCTTTGGCAGATCGTTTGCGTCCGCAAGTAATCGGTGATGTCGTTGGGCAAGGTCATTTGATTGGTGATGACGGCCCGATTGGACGTATGCTGGGCAGTGGCCGGATTGCTTCTATGATTTTATGGGGGCCGCCGGGCGTCGGGAAAACCACGATTGCGCGGCTTATAGCTGATCATGCAGACTTGGAATTCATTCAGCTTTCGGCTGTTTTTTCTGGCGTTGCAGATTTGCGTAAAGCTTTCGAGGCTGCCAAGGCCCGCCGCACGACAGGGCGAGGTACGCTTTTGTTTGTTGACGAGATACATAGATTTAACCGTGCACAACAAGACGGATTTTTACCTTATGTTGAAGAAGGTATTGTGACCTTAATCGGCGCGACAACAGAGAATCCCAGTTTTGAGCTGAACGGTGCTTTGCTCTCGCGCGCACAAGTCTTTGTTTTGAAGCGTTTGGATGTTTGCGCGTTAGAGGGGTTACTAAAACGGGCTGAGCTTGAAATGGGAGCAAATCTTCCTCTCACCGTGGATGGCCGCGACACACTTATTGGGTTTGCAGATGGTGATGGTCGTTATCTTTTAACTTTGGCCGAAGAAGTTTTCTCAATATCTACAGATACGCCATTGGATGGCGCGGGCATCGCTGGCGTCTTGCAAAAACGTGCGCCGGCTTATGATAAATCTCGGGATGAGCATTATAACATTATTTCTGCGCTTCATAAATCTATGCGCGGCTCAGACCCAGATGCGGCGCTTTACTGGTTAGCGCGTATGCTAACAGGCGGTGAAGACCCATTATATATAGCGCGCCGATTAGTGCGCTTTGCATCAGAGGATATAGGCCTTGCAGATCCCACTGCGCTTATGATTGCAAATGAGGCGATGAATACGTATCGTTTTCTTGGGTCGCCTGAAGGAGAACTCGCGATTGCCCATGCTGTTGTCCATTTAGCAACGTCACCAAAATCCAATGCTGTATATGTGGGCTTCAAAGCGGCTATGCGCGTGGCCAAAGAAACGGGGTCACTTGCACCGCCTAAGCATATCTTAAACGCGCCAACTAAATTGATGAAAGATATTGGTTACGGAGACGGGTATACATACGACCATAATACAGAAGAAGGATTTTCAGGACAAAATTATTTTCCCGAAAACATGCCACGTCAAAACTTCTATGCGCCCAAAGGCGAAGGGCGTGAAAAACCCATTCGCGAGCGCTTAGAACGATGGGAAGCCATACGCCGTAAACCTTAAGCCCATTTTTCGTTCATCTTGTTCATGCTATGGACATCTGTTTGCAGATAGTTAATGTTTAGATGCGTACTGCAGAATGATTTAATGTGAGAGAATGACTATGGCTGACCGGAATTTAGATGAGTATCAACCTAAAAGGTTTTATACGCAAAACACAAAAGCACGCGAAAACGGCTTTGCGAAGTTTGAAAAAGACGGTGCCTATTATTTTGCTCTCTATCAAGATGGCGACATCGTTATGCTCAGCCAATCTTATAAAGGTATTGCGGGACGTGATAATGGAATTGAATCGGTTAAGAAGAACCGCCGCATAACTAAGCGTTACCGCTTCGATGAACGCACGGGGGCAAAACATGGTTTCGGACTTTATGCTGGTAATGGTCAAGAAATAGCGATTAGTGCAAATCTAAATTCGCGCGGAGAAGCTGAACGCATTGCGGGGCGCCTGAATGGATCTGTAGGTACAGCGTCTAAGCCTTCAATTACAAAAGCAGCTCCTAAGAAAGTTGTTAGGGCCTCTCAAACACGCGCCCAAAATAACGAAGATAATTACAAGCGCCTATCTTTTTATGTGAGACAAACAAGGGGCCGTGATAATGGCATTGAGAGCTTCAAAGGCGATGATGGTCAA
>JALZWM010000100.1 GCA_023300105.1 Hellea sp. | reverse complement strand
CCCGTGAACAGCAAAGATAAAGTGACAAGGCCAAAATTTGCGGGATTGAAGATATGTTTTCCGCGCCAACACAGAATATATTTAGACCCAACAGCCAGAATACCCGCCGCTATGGAGAGCGTGACAGACCCTGTTCTTAAAAGAAGAGTAAGAGACAGAGCTGAAATTAAAGGGCTACGAACGTCAAACTTACGGCCAATGACTCTATCTGCAAAAGCCTGCGTAGTAAGAGTAGAGCTAACACAGGCTACGACGTGCCACCAAGGAAGCGCAAAAGCGAACTGGAAAACACCCAAGCAGATAAGCGACGACAAAACACCAATTTGGTAATGCCGTGGGTCGTTCCGCATGAACGCCCATAATTGACTTATATTTTGCTTATGACGAGAAATGCTCTGCAAGCCCTCACCCTTTGTAATTGCGTTATCATAACACACCTACAATGCGGCGCAATCATGACGCACACATCGTCTTATTACTTATAAGACGTATCTCACGTTAAAATCCTTGGCGGAGAATATAAAATTTGAGACTTAAACAGAGCCAGTCATCTTTGTATGGGCTTCAATATCCTTAAAATGGCGCGCATGAAGTTGCCGCACACCATCCGTGAAGTTCTCTTCTAGAACCTTTGAGACATTTAAAATTTTATCGAATTTCCACGTAATTATATCGCCGGCAGCGTTCTTATAGCTGCTTTCTTTCCCGCGCGCGTTGGTCTCTATCGCCTGACGCGCCGAAGCTTCATCAAAGGCTTTCACTTCGACAACAGTTTCTTGATACAAAGGCGCGCGATTTTCTACGCTTGATGTGGCTTTATTAAGAACCAGTCCAATAAAAATTGTCATGAACTAACCTAGAACGGGATTTCGTCGTCGAGGTCAAAATTCTCCGCTGGACCTTCCATCGTCGAAGCCGATCTGGATTGCCCTTGATTGCTCTGACCGCCCTGATTGCCCTGATACCCGCCACTATCTTGATTATAACCGCCGCCGCCGATACGGTTGCCGCCGCCTTCGTTGCGGCTATCAAGCATCGTCAAAGTTCCGCCATACCCTTGAAGAACAACTTCGGTAGAGTATTTATCATTACCAGATTGGTCCTGCCATTTTCTAGTTTGGAGCTTGCCTTCGATATAAAGCTTTGACCCTTTTTTGATGTATTTCTCAACAATATTGACAAGACCGTCATTGAAAATAGCAACGCGGTGCCATTCTGTTTTCTCTTTGCGTTCACCCGATTGCTTATCGCGCCAGTTCTCTGAGGTCGCCAAAGAGAAGTTCGCGACCTTGCCGCCATTGTTAAAACTGCGGATTTCTGGGTCACTACCCACATTACCGACTAAGATAACTTTGTTTACTGACCCAGCCATAATTCACCTTTAGACCTAATGTTCTTTTTTTGTTCTATACGACTCACAACAAATGTGCAAGTAGTTAACGACGTCACTTGTCTTGCAGTTTTAGGCAACCTAAGTCCATCGCTGAGCGTACAAAAGCCGTAAATATCCACAACCTTATAAGAGTCCCATGTCTAGCCTGAAATCAATCAAAGTCAGAGGCGCGCGCGAGCACAACCTCAAGAACGTCAATATTGACCTCCCCAGAGATAAGTTGATTGTGATTACAGGCCTCTCTGGGTCGGGTAAATCATCGCTTGCCTTTGATACGATTTATGCTGAAGGGCAACGCCGCTATGTCGAGAGCCTCTCCGCCTATGCGCGTCAGTTCCTAGAGCTTCAAGGTAAACCAGATGTCGATAGTATAGAAGGCCTCTCGCCGGCAATTTCCATTGAACAGAAAACTACGTCTCGTAATCCTCGCTCTACTGTTGGGACTGTCACAGAAATTTACGACTATATGCGCCTCCTTTGGGCGCGTGTTGGCATTCCTTATTCGCCCGCAACAGGCCTGGCGATTACAAGTCAAACCGTAAGTCAAATGGTTGACCGCGTTATGACAATCCCAAAAGATACAAAGCTCTATATCCTCGCACCTATCGTTAGGGGCCGCAAAGGGGAGTACCGCAAAGAACTCGCACAGCTCATGAAAGATGGGTTTCAACGCGCTAAAATTGACGGCGAATTTTACCGTATCGAAGACGCGCCTGATTTGGATAAGAAATTCAAACATGACATTGAAGTCGTCGTCGACCGTGTTGTCGTGCGAGAAGGCCTAGAGACTCGCCTTGCCGATAGTTTAGAAACAGCCCTACGCCTCGCAGAGGGTTTAGCTATCGCAGAATATGCTGACGAGACCTCCGAGCGCATGCTGTTCTCAGAGAAATTCGCCTGCCCTGTCTCTGGCTTTACTATCTCTGAAATCGAACCTCGCCTCTTTTCATTCAACAGCCCGCATGGCGCGTGTCCCGTATGTGACGGTCTTGGTAAAGAACTCAAGTTTGATCCGGGCATGGTTATTCCAGACAACACAAAATCAATAGCAGGCGGCGCTATCGCAGCATGGCCCAATAAAACCAGCGGTCTTTACATGCAGACCATTGAAGCTCTCTCAAAGCATTACGGGTTTAAAACCGATAAGCCCTTCAAGTCCCTACCCGAAGGCGCGCAAAACGTTGTCCTTTATGGCACAAAAGGCGCGAAGATAAAATTTGTCTACGAAGACGATGGCCGCCGATATGAAACAACAAAACCCTTTGAAGGCGTTATTCCCAATCTCGAGCGCCGTTACCGTGAAACAGAATCCACATGGATGCGCGAAGAGCTGGCCAAATATATGTCAGACGCCCAATGTGCGACCTGCACGGGTAAACGCCTAAAACCGGAAGCTCTCTGCGTCCGCGTTGGTGATATGGATATTTCCGTCACCGGCGAGATGTCAATTAAAGACGCGCTGGCGCGTTTTGAAAAACTCGGCACAGAACTCACAAAGCAACAGATGGAAATCGCAGAACGTATCCTCAAGGAAATACGTGACCGTCTTACCTTCCTGAATTCTGTCGGTTTGGATTACCTTACCTTAGGGCGCGGCTCTGGCTCCCTCTCAGGCGGGGAGTCCCAACGTATCCGCCTCGCCTCGCAAATTGGGTCTGGCCTTACGGGTGTTCTCTATGTTTTAGATGAGCCGTCAATTGGCCTGCATCAACGCGATAATGCGCGTTTATTAGAAACACTTCAAAACCTACGCGACCTTGGCAACACGGTTCTAGTTGTGGAGCATGATGAAGAAGCGATTATGATCGCAGATTATGTTGTCGATATGGGCCCTCTCGCGGGGGTAAACGGCGGTGAAGTTGTGGCTGAAGGTACACCCGCAAAGATTATGAAATCCAAAAGCCTCACGGGGCAGTATCTCTCTGGCAAAAAAGAAATAGTTATCCCTAAAGTACGACGGAAACCTACTGGTAAAAAAATCACGGTCAAAGGCGCGCGCGGCAATAACCTACAGAATGTGACGGCAGAATTCCCTATCGGAATTATGACCTGCGTGACGGGTGTATCTGGCGGCGGTAAATCTACCCTCACCGTAGAGACCCTCTATAAAGCCACCGCAAGACGCCTCAATAAATCAACAATACAGCCCCTGCCCCATGACGACGTCGAAGGGTTAGAACATCTCGATAAAGTCATTGATATCGACCAAAGCCCCATCGGGCGAACGCCGCGCTCCAACCCCGCGACCTATACGGGCGCTTTCACGCCTATCCGTGATTGGTATGCGGGCCTACCCGAAGCCAAAACGCGCGGCTATAAACCCGGACGTTTTTCGTTCAACGTCAAAGGCGGACGCTGCGAAGCCTGCCAAGGCGGCGGCATGATTAAGATTGAAATGCACTTTTTACCTGACGTCTATGTTACTTGTGATGTCTGTAAAGGCGCACGCTATAACCGTGAAACTTTAGAAATTAAATTCAAAGGCAAGTCTATCGCCGATGTCCTAGGCATGACCATAGATGAAGCGGCTGACTTCTTCAAAGCAGTCCCGAGCATTCGCGATAAAATGGTCACACTGCAACGTGTCGGCCTGACCTATTTGAAAGTGGGACAGCAAGCGACAACCCTATCGGGCGGCGAAGCACAGCGTGTTAAACTCGCGAAGGAACTTGCAAAACGGGCCACAGGGCGTACGCTTTATATTCTGGACGAGCCGACAACAGGCCTTCACTTTGAAGACGTCAATAAGCTCCTCACGGTGCTCAATGAACTGGTCGAGAGCGGCAATACAATGGTCATCATCGAGCATAATCTCGACGTGATTAAAACCGCCGACTGGATAATAGACCTCGGCCCAGAAGGCGGCGACGGCGGCGGAGAAATAGTCGCAATCGGAACTCCAGAACACGTCGCCAAAGAAAAGCGGAGTTGGACAGGACGATATTTGAAACCTATGTTAGAAAAAGCGAACAAGAGTAAATAGTGCAAAAGTCAGAACAAACCTCAAAACAAAACAATGAAGCTAAAACAAACGCCAAGCGCGTAATTTTGATATGCTTGGCAATAGCTATCCCCGTGTCTATCTATTTAATTTTCTTCGCCTTCGGGAATGACCATAATGTTAGTGGGCATGGATTTGCAGCTCACATCATTGGCGTTATAGCGGCCTTCTTAAGTGCTTTTTTCTTTATGGGTATAACGTTTTTCTCGTCACGCGGCGGGCATGACGAACAGCCAAATTACCGTAAAATTGTTGAAGACAATAAGAATAAACATAAAGGCCATTAACGCCGGAGTTTAGCTTTTGTCCAACACCTTCGCGGCATATGATGAAACGCCAATAAGAGATACCATCCATAAAGCATAAGCTGCGCAATAAGCCACAATTGACAAAATGCCCATAAGCATAACCAGTGGGTTTTTAAGACGCTCTGCTGCGGCCGCCATAACGTCTTTTGGGTCGCCTTCTCCTAATCCAGACATCGTGACAAAAAAATCAGCATCGCCTGTCACAAGGTTAACCCCAGTAATCATGACTATATAAATCAAAATATAGCCGCCGACAAATACAACGAGATAAGCTGGAAACAACGTCCAGAACTTTCCTTTGGTAACATCCTTTGCCCTCAGCACGGACATTTCATCATTCGCTATAGATAAAGCTGCAGCAGGCGCAAACCGGACTGACATCAGAAACAAAATGCATACATATGCAATAATACCAAAAAAAACGAGTATCCCACCAAGTATGGGAACAAGCATTCCAAAGATTCCGCCAACAAGCGTAATAATCATTATTCCAAAAACATAGAAAGCTAATAGCAAGCCAAAAACACCAAGTTGAGCACCAAATACCCGCAGTTCATCTCTACCAAGTCTCAAGGGCTGTCTTGGAGATTCTTGGTTTTTCAAAACTTTACGGTGGAGCGCAGCTTCACAAGCAACCCAAGTCGCCCAATATCCGGTCATAAGTAGGAGGTAAGCAGGTGCCATTTTAAGCATAACAGCGTTCATGGCAGCTTGATTTATGTTTGTAGGGTTTCCCCCCTTTAAGGCTTGCATGTTTTGTTGATTGATAGCCAGTAAGTCCCCGTAATACGGCAATATCATAGGCAAGACGACCAAAGTAACGATTGTCATTGCCGCAGCTGTCCAAAAAACAAGACGCCAGCCAAATTGCTTGCCGCCAGATGTGCGAAAGGCCTGTGTGACCGCTTGGTCAAAATTAAATTCGTTCATGATTCGGCTCCCTCATTGGCTTATTCTAAGCGATTGCAGCAAATAGGTATAGGCAAGGCTTGCCACCTTGCTCGCCCTGCCCTACATCGCGCCGCATGAGTACAAAAATCAAAACAGATATTAAGCCCGTACATATTATCGGCGCGGGCATGGCGGGCTCCGAAGCCGCGTGGCAATGCGTGCGTATGGGCGTGCCTGTTATCTTGCATGAGATGCGGCCCAAGCGTATGACAGAAGCGCACCAGACGGACGGCTTTGCGGAACTTGTCTGTTCCAACTCTTTCCGCTCTGATGATAAAACTGGGAATGCAGTCGGCGTCTTGCATGAGGAAATGCGTAAAGCCGATAGCCTCGTCATGGGCATGGGCGACATGACGAAGCTGCCCGCTGGCGGCGCTTTGGCGGTTGACCGCGAACAGTTTTCAGAAGCCATTACAACGATATTGCAACAACATCCTTTGGTCACTGTTGAGTACAGTGAAGTTAAAGGCCTCCCGCCCAAAGAGTGGGGCAACACAATCATTGCAACGGGGCCGCTTACCGCGCCCTCACTCGCAAATGCCATATTGAAATTAACGGGTGAAGACAGTCTGGCTTTCTTCGATGCCATTGCACCGATTGTTTACAAAGATAGTATCGATTTTTCAAAAGCGTGGATGCAATCACGCTATGATAAAAAAGGGCCCGGCGGCGACGGCGCTGATTATATCAACTGCCCTCTCGACGCGGATCAATATGCGGAGTTTATCGACGCGCTTGTTACGTCTGAGCAAACAGAATTCAAAGACTTCGAAAAAGATACGCCTTATTTCGAGAGTTGCCTCCCTATTGAGGTCATGGCATCACGCGGCGCAGAGACTTTGCGCTGGGGCCCAATGAAACCCGTTGGCCTCACCAATAAGCATAATCCAACAGTCAAAGCCCATGCGATTATTCAGCTTCGCCAAGATAATGCGCTGGGTACGCTTTATAATATGGTCGGGTTTCAAACGAAGATGAAGTACGGCTCTCAAGCTGAAATCTTCAAAAAAGTTCCAGGCTTAGAAAATGCTGTCTTTGCGAGACTTGGCGGCATTCACAGAAATACATTTATCAACTCGCCAAAGCTTTTAAACGGTCAGCTTCAATTAAAGAAACGCACCGACCTCAGGTTTGCCGGTCAAATCATGGGCGTTGAAGGCTATGTCGAAAGCGCGGCATTAGGCCTTATCACAGGCCGGATGGCCGCAGCGCAAGCGTTAGGACATAAGGCTTATATTGCCCCGCCTCTCACAACCGCTATGGGCTCACTCGTTGAGCACGTTACGGGCGGATATATGACAGGACCGAAAGCCAAGTTCCAACCGATGAATGTAAACTTTGGTTTGTTCCCACCTATCGAAGGTTTAGTCTACGATAATGGAACAGGAAAACGGTTACGCGGTAAAGATAAAACACGGTTCCGTAAAAGCAAGTTCGCTGAGCGCGCACTAAAAGATATCGAAGGTTGGGTTAAAGCTTAGTTTTTTGGCGGGTCAATCCGTTTAAAACTCTCATCAGCAAGCCCCGTTAATATGGCCCTTCCCGAAGGCGCTACTTTGAAAATACCATACGCAGCGGTCTCATAGGTTTGGGCCGTGCCATTTTGAAAGTAATAACGCGGCGCGCCAAAGGTAACGCCGCGGCGCTGACGAATATAGTTCAATTTAATTTCACCTGTCTCTAACTTAACGTCAGTCGCAATATGAGAAAAACTGCCAACCTTGTTCTCATCAAGAGTCAATATAAATTGGCCCTCAGCTAGCAATTCTTTATCTTTTGGCAGGTCACGATTACGTTCCTCTGCATATCGTAGAGCCATGAAGTCTCCCATCATCAAGGCACGCGGATCCGCAGGGCGAAGAGTAAGTAAAACAGTTTGTCCATTCCCTTTGATAGTCTCAAGCGCTTTAATTTGAGTTCCAAAAAAACCCACAACACCAAGCAAACCAACAGCAATAAGTCCGTAACGTAATGTACTCATGATGCGGCCCCTTCCCTGCGGTTCACGAAGACCCAAACACCTAAAAACATTACCCCCGTAAAAAATAGAATAATTGATTTCGTTAAAAGGCCAAGGCTCAGGTCATAATAAAACATCGTCAGGAAATAAATTTGAAGCAACGTTCCAATCACAGCTAAATTTCTTGACCCCAATATGTATCCCGTGAGCATAAGTAATAAAGCTGATCCTCCCCCCAAAGGGACAAAGGCAGCAGCTATCACAAGCGGAATAAGCACTAGCCGTGGCGGTTTAAAGTCTTGCAAAGTTTTCCCACGGTTTAAATAAGCCACAGCGCCGAGTAATATTAAAAGGCTAATAAAACGCATAAACAGACCATCTGAAAATTGTGCAGAGTTCGCAAGTGTTTCCCATCTATGCGCATGCACCAAAGCAATTCCAAGCACAGCAGGCGCCATTAAAAAGGCTGTCCCCGCAGCATGATAAAGGCGTTTACCAATAGGTTTGGTGAGTAAAACAACACCACAAACAGTCGAAATAACTACAATTAAACTTTCCGCCATTGGGACTTTGAGGTGATAGAGTTCCACGCCAATTAAAGTGATAATCGCGGCCGCAGAGAGGAACTCCATTATACGGTCCCTAACAGAAATGAACACAAGCACGCTTAATATAAGCAACAAAGCAATTACGCCGTCAGAATTTTTAATTTCATTCCCAAACCCAAAGGCCGCTAAAGTCCCACCCACCATGATCATGGTATTGAGCATATGTTGCACATAATGTGATTTCGTCATTCTTCGCAAAACAATCGCTAAGCCAAAGATGAAACTGCCTAACATTGCATGTAAGTACCCAGATGCATCGCTCCAAAAAAGCGCAATAAAAAATCCAGAAAATGCACATCCAAGTATAGCCGTTAATATGCCCGCGATGGCTAAAAACACACTCATATACCAAGGAAGTTCACCCTCAGATGATTCTATAAATTCAGTTACAAGACTGCTCTCTAGTTCCATATAGTTTGAAAACTCTATGGACTTAACACCGACAATTTCATCTTCCGCTTTATGGTCGACACCTTCTTTAGGTGTAGCTTTTAAGCGCCGGCTATAATGACCAAAGAGAGCTACCATTCCAACTGTCAAACCACCAAACCACGCGAACATAACAAAAAGAGCATCTACGCCTCCAGTACTCCCCTCTATCAGTTTCATTCCGAATTGCGCGATTAGCGTAAACCCTCCAAATGTCGCCAATGACAAGGTTGCTAAACTCGGTTTCAGGTAATTAAGGTAAGCTACAAAACCGATAATCAAAGCGAGCGCAAGTATCCATAATGTGCCGCCGCCATGATTGCGTTCCCAAAAGCTTTCTGTAAATCCAGCAAAAGCAAATATAACGGCGCCCAAGACTAGGAGGACACGAAACCATTCTCCGTGCAGCCACGTCATGCGCGGAGCTAGAACTTTATCTAGTAAAACTAATGCCGCCATGAAACCTGCTGAAACAATAACATTAAGCGTATTTGCGCCGCCCCCATTACCTGCCAAGCGCAAGCCTGAATTGGCATAAGTACTGATGGCCACGACTAAAACTGCTAGCCAAACCGTCCAATGAGCAAGGCTTCGGGAAGCTAGTGCAAAGGGTAAAGTCAGAATTGCCCAAAAGACAAAAGGCGTATGGATCATAGCGGGAGTTTGATAAACCTGCCCGAAAACTGCAAACATGACACCGACTAATACTGTTGTCGCGACGCCACAGGCTTTCCCTACAGGGCTATCGAGCTTAGCAAGCACCCAAGCGCTTAGGCTGGCGATAATACCTGCGCCGACAATCGCAAATTTGGTCATCCCCCCGAGACCATTCCAGTTAAACGCAAAGAAGAAAATGATCCCAGACAGGATATGTCCTACGGCCAACGCTAATAAGGCGGTAATCGCCCAACGTTTCCAAAACGCCCCGTCACGTAGAAATGATATAGCTTTGAGGTAATGAGATTGTTCAATAACTTCGCCTTCAATCAAATTCGGCAAATCATCTATAGAAACTGTCACTGAATCAGTCAAAAGCATACCCTTTATGCAGGGAAGTTACCTGTAACAGAGGCCCTTAGCAAATGCATTTGTTTTGCCAGTTGTGAGTAGACCTTAGGCGGGTCTGCTTCCCTTCGCTTCAGAAAACCCGGAACAAGCGCTGTATATAAAATAGCCGGCGCTAATGCAGGCGGAAGTTTCCCGAGACTCGTTTTGGCCTCAAAATAGCTCTTACGGCTCTCATTTAACAAATCAGGCAGCACGATTTCTTTAAGTACACTGTCTTTATAAAATTCCCAACCACGTACCAAACCTGTGAGGCCCCATGCCTGTCCCGCTGCCATGACTTTATCATCAGGTTCCTGTCCTGTTACTTTAACGGCGAGCTGCATCAAGAGGCCTGAAGTGTCTCGGCAATAGGCCTTCGCTTCATCCAAACCTGAAAATGGCTGCGGGTCTAAATCACGCTCTCGCGCATCAATGAGTTTATCGAGCCAGAACCTCGGTATCTCGCAGTCCGCGATTAAAACA
>JALZWM010000099.1 GCA_023300105.1 Hellea sp. | reverse complement strand
GACGGCTTTCCGATGGTCACGACCAAGAAGCTGCATAAGAAGTCAATTGTCCATGAGCTGATTTGGTTCCTCGCGGGCGATACGAACATCAAATATTTGCAAGACAATAAAGTCCGTATTTGGGATGAGTGGGCGGATGAAAACGGCGATCTTGGCCCTGTTTACGGCAAGCAATGGAGACGCTGGGAGGGGCCGGACGGCGCGGTCATTGACCAAGTTGATAAGGTCATCGAAGCCATCAAGACTAATCCCTATTCACGCCGCCATATTGTCAGCGCGTGGAACCCCGCCGACGTCGATGATATGGCGCTCCCGCCGTGTCATTGCTTGTTCCAATTTCATGTCGCGCCAAGTCCCACAGGCGGTGGCAAGCTATCTTGTCAGCTCTATCAACGCAGCGCTGACATCTTCCTTGGTGTGCCGTTTAATATCGCGAGCTATGCATTGTTGACCCATATGATGGCGCAGGTCTGCGGGTTAGAGGCGGGCGACTTCGTCCATAGCTTTGGCGACGCGCATATTTATTCCAACCATTTTGAGCAGGTCAAAGAACAGCTTAGCCGTACGCCTAAACCACTACCGCGTTTGAAGCTCAATAAAGACATCACCTCGATTTATGATTTCACCTATGATGACGTGAAAATCTTCGGTTATGAAGCTCACCCGCATATCGCGGGGAAGGTCGCAGTTTAAAGCCTTATCTCAGAGGCTTAGTTGAGGCGATTATAAGCCGCTCAGTTATGTATTGGGGCCAGCAAGGTTCAATAACCCGTTTGCCCTTAACGGGTCATTGAAGAATAAATTGTTGGAAGAAAATTAATCGACTTGCGTGACCATGGTCTCACGAGACTTGCGCACTTTTGGCATATTAAGCAACCAATCACCTGTTGGGTCACGATAGCCCAGCGGTAAGAGGACAACCGAGCGCAGGCCAAGTTCTTTAAGGCCTAGTATTTCGTCGACTTTGCTTGGGTCAAACCCTTCCATGGGCGTGCTATCAACTTCCTGCTCAGCGGCGGCAACCATAGCAATGCCTAGTGCAATATAAGCCTGGCGGGCAGCATGAGCATAATTGACTTCCGGGTCACGCGGCACATAACTTGCTTTTAAGTTCCCATAATATTGGCCAATCAATGGTAAGTCGCCTCGCTTTTCAACGTTCAGCTTCGCGACCTCATCAATACGGGCTTCTGTGTAATTGTCCCAAGCGGCAAACACTAAAAGATGCGAGCCGTCGGTAATCGGCGACTGATCACTTGCCGCTTTACAGATGTCATTCCGCAGTTCGGGATTTGTGACCACGAGAAGTTCAAAGGGTTGCGTACCGCTTGATGTTGGTGACAAGCGGATTGCTTCGATAATAGTATCAACTTTCTCTTGTGGCACCGACTTTGCGGGGTCCATTTTCTTTGTGGCATAGCGCCAATTCAGTTGCTCTAGCAGAGTCTTACTTGTCATTTTATCGTCCTATTGTTTGCACTTAAATAATCAGGTATAGTATTGTTACTGACTATATATTTAAAACCTAGTTCCTTCGCAAGAAGGCACATGTATGAACCTCAGTCACACAAAGGGAACCGACATGTTGAAAACTAAAGAATGCCCTGATTGCAAACGTATTAACGAGGTTCTGACGCGCGTCGGCGACCGTTGGAGTGTGCTCGTAATTATATCACTTTCCGAATACGGAACGCTGCGCTTCAATGAACTGAAAAGAAACTTAGGCATTTCGCAACGTATGCTCAGCCTGACATTAAAGAAGCTAGAACGAGACGGGCTAGTGCATCGAACCTATCACCCAACGATCCCTCCCAAAGTCGAATATAAGCTAACACAAATGGGTAAGTCGTTTCGTGAACCCGTAAGCGCAATAGGGTCTTGGGCGCTCGATAATCTCACTAAAATAGACAAGGCTCGTGAAAAATATGATGCTAATGCAGGAGGCTAACTGCGTGAAACGTAATGACGGGCTTGATATCCGCAATCCGCATCCACACCCTCGTTATTCTCACGAATAGTGTGCTAAAATACGGCGCTTCTGGGAGCCCTTATTTACGTTCGCAATATTTGAGGAAAGATGATAAAAGGTGATAAAAGGTGATAAGTTGTGATGTGCTTACATCACTCCATACACTCATAATTAACCATTACATCCATTAATATGCCTGAACGGTACATCGCAGTTTAAGACTATCAAAAAATTTGACGCGTAACCCGAATAAGAATTTTGCATCAAGAAAGAAATATAACCATGAAAAAGCTCATACTCGCTACGGCGTTATTATCAACTACGGCTATCGCCCCTGCTGCATTTGCGCAGGATGATGGCATTTACCCAGTATCAAGAATTGAATCTGTGTCTGAATATGTCTTTCGAGGTGTAAGCCTTGGGGCCTCATCCCTTCAGCCAAGTACGGAAATCAGTACGTCTGTGGGTATCACAGTTGGCGCTTGGTATTCTGCAGGTCTTGGACCTGACTCGTCCGTACAGGCCGATGAAATAGACCTTTATGTGGATTACGCTGTGCCTTTAGAGGGGCCTCTTGCTTTAAATGTTGGCGGCACGTATTATTTTTATCCGCAGACAGCAGGTACTATATTTGAAACAGATGGCGGTGACGCGGGCTCATATGAGGTTTACGGCTCTGTTGGACTTGAAGATGTTTTCTTGTCTCCAAAAGGGACTGTGTATTACGACTTAACACTTGAAAACCTTACCCTAGAGGGCGAAGTCTCCCATAGCGTTGATTTACCCCGCGATGGCTGGTCAGCTGGCTTAGGTTTAACAGTTGGTCATGTGGATTCTGATGAAGGTCTTGATTATGAATGGGGCACAGCAACAGTTGCGATAAAAAAGGATGTTACAGAGAACATTGATTTTTATGTGAGTGGTAACTTTACGCTTAATTCAGAAGATGACACACTTGGTTTCGACAGCGAAGTTGATCTCGGTACTGGAACTACTTTTGCAACACTTGATAGCGATACGCAGTTTTGGTTAGGCACAGGACTTTCTGTTTCTTATTAAGAGTGATTGTTACGGCAAATGCCGTAGAGTATTTATAAAAGAAAACCGGCGGCGATAAGCGGCCGGTTTTTTTATGCTTGAACCTTAGCTGCGCAGCCTTAGCTTCGTAACCTGTCCAAAACACCTTGTAGGATATAGCTGGCGGCTAATTTATCGACGTTTTCTTTGCGCTTTTTACGGCTCATATCGGCCTCTAACATGCCGCGTGTGACGGCCATTGTTGAGAGGCGTTCGTCCCAGAAAAAAATCGGCAGGTCACGGAGTTTAAGCAGGTTGGTACAGAAGTCTTTGACCGACTGTACGCGCGGGCCATGACTGCCGTCCATATTTACGGGCAGGCCCATAATCAGTCCGCTGATGTTATTCTCGTCATAAACCTTGAACAAGTGCGCGGCGTCTAGGCCGAACTTTTCGCGCCGAATAGTTTCAAGCGGCGTCGCGATGAGGCGGGTTCTATCTGATATCGCAAGACCCAATGTTTTCGTACCGGGGTCAACGCCCAAGAGCGCGCCTGTGCTTTCGCGTAAGTGGGAGAGTTCAATAATGGCCATGGCCGCGCTTTAGCTCGCTATATTGATAGCGGCAAGGCGAAAGACAACTTGCATCGCGACATATAAAAACGCGAGGACACTCAAAACAATTTTGACCCATAATTTGGGAAAGCGTTTCCAGAGAATAAAGATAGAAACAAAGGCGATTAAGGCTTCAAGCAAGCTCACCCATTTGCCGTGTAAATCTTGCTCATAATAAGAGAAAGGGGAATGAAATCGCCAATCAGATAGCGGCCAAAAATGTCGGTACGCATCATGACCATGAACGGGCAGGTCCGTGGCAAGGTGAACAAGGGCGGCGAGGGCAAACATAAGTAAAAGCTTGCCCCATGTCTTTGCTCTTGCGGCATATCCTATAATGGCCATGACCGCGTAGATTGGAACTGAATTGAAATAGGCAATGAGGTTTTGCATGGGCGGCTCGAAATAGAGCTTTCCCCACATATCTGCGCCGCTAACACCGTTGACGAATTTTTGATACGGTGCCCAAATATAAATGGCGATATCGGGAATGATGGACCCTATGAATATAGCCCAGTTTCTTTTTCTATGCCGCTCTTTAGAGAGCAGGGCTAAGGCTAAGAGACTATGGGTGGGGGAGTTCATTTATTGGGCGGTCATTTTTGACGTTCTGGGTGCACCCCAACCCAATTGTCATCGACATAAGCTTTTATCGCGGCGTTATCTATCTTCATATCCCCCGTCAGAGGCATCAGGCGGTCTAAGACGACCTCTTTATTTTGTCCATCAAAGGCGCAGATGAAGACGGGGACATCGGCGGCATAGGCAGAGCGCAGATAACCTGTTTTGTATTTTTTCACGAGGCTTCGAGTTCCCTCTGGGGGGAAGCCAACACAGACTTTGTCTTCACTGTCAAAGAGGGCCGTGAGTTGCTCGACAACATTTTGTCCTTTGCCGCGGTCAACAGGGTAGCCGCCAATTGCGCGAAAGAGTGGACCCATGGGCCAAAAGAACCATTCTTTCTTGATTAAGAATGTATATTTAAATCCAGAGGCGAGCATCGCCAAAGACGCGGCGACTGCATCCCAATTGGATGTATGGGGGACGCCTAAAATAATGAACTTTGGAGCATCAGGCATCCTGCCTTTAAGTTTCCATCCGATGAGTTTTAGACCCAAGGAACCGACCCCGCGCGAGAGTTTATTCCCCATGCGCGGTGAGTGCTCACTCATGTGTGGATTGTCATATTTCATTGCCGCGAACCTTTAACCCAAAAGCCTTTATCCTAAGTGCGGACGAATGCCTTTATAATTTGCATCATAATAGGCTTTGATGTTGTGATTATCAATATCGATATCGCCTGTGAGGGGCCATAATTTATCAAGGCGGACTTCTTTGTTTTGGGCGTCTACAGCCACAAGGAATACAGGCACCTTTGCGGCGTAGGCAATACGCAGATAGCCCTTTTTAAACGTCTCCACTTTTGACCGTGTACCTTCGGGTGTTAGCCCAAGATAAGCTTTCTCTTTGGAGGTAAACCAATCCGCCATTTGAGAGACAACGTCATTCTTGGCCGTGCGGTCGATAGGCACACCGCCAAGCTTTTTAAACAGACCGCCTAGGGGCCAAAAGAACGCTTGTTTTTTCATCATCCAAGAGCAGCGTAGCCCAACAGCTTGCATAGCAGATAAGGCCAAAATGAGGTCCCAATTTGAGGTATGGGGCGCACCGATAAAGACAACTTTTTTCTCATCAGGGAACGCCCCTGTGATGGTCCATCCCATAAATTTTAGAACGATGTCTGAAATCCAGCGTGAAACACCATTACCCATTCGGGGCACGTTTTCGTTTACGAATGGATTATCAAATTTTGCCATAAGTTTTCTTTTCGATTAATAAACCAAATTGACCTGACGCGCGTAATTAATATAGTCTGGTTATTATACTTATAGATTACGTTCAAATATCAAAAAAGGTTTCCGATGAAAAATATAGTTTTTTTAAGTCTAGCCGCTGTGGGCCTTGTTGCCTGCCAAGGCGCAAGTAATAGCGAAGTTGATAAAGCAAGCCCTGAAGCTGCGACTAAAACTGTTTCAGCCGAGATGTTGTGTCAAGGTATGGGACCGCAAACACCGCGTGATATCTCTTCGGTTGCTGGATTGAACCTTGATGACTTTAAAATGGCGCCGAGTAGTAAAGCGCTCAATTTATGCAACATTCATACGCATACAAATGCCGAGCATAAAGGACCGGGTTTTTCAGTGTTTGTCGATGATTCTGATTACGGAGGTTATGCTTGTAATAATGCGGATAGCCTGACTGATGAAGAATTGAAAATGCCTAAAGGTGAGATGGCCTTTGGCAAGGTAAAAACAGGTGATACGATCGAGGTCCATTGGGTGCATACATCGTGTTCAATTACGCCGGGCGAAGGCCTTGGGTCTTGTCTCTCAGATACATGTACAAATCCACTTCTGCGCGTTGAAGCGCAAACTTTCTTAGTTGTGAATGATAGCAATGCGGCTAATTTTATGGATTTTGATTATACAGGCTCTAAGGCGGGTGGTCTGCATCAAGCGAAGTCTTTGCCAGCAGGCACAGGCGCGCCAGTTGTGTTCCGTGGGTCAACGACTGGACCAAGCTATGATCAGAAAACATGCTCGCCGCTCAAGGTCACATGGAGCGTGCGTCCGCAGTGTATGAAGGTTGATATCAACTCTCTCAACACATGGGCCACATCTGGCAATGCTTTCAACGAAAAAAGTTCCCACGGCGTGCGTCAGTTGGTGACAGCGCCTGAGCTTCTTTCGCCTATTCAGTAGAGAACGTAAAATTTAATCCAAACTGGGTCTCCAGTTTGGATTTCAAGACGAGTGCTTAAGACATCAAAACGGTAAGCACCACTAGGAAACAGCCTAACGCTAAGTCAAAAGTTAGGGTTGGGTAGGTTGCAGATGAGGGAACGCGTTGATAGCGTTGGAGTGTATCTATACGGTTGTAAACTTGGTAGCCGACTCGACAGAGTAGGATAGATCCAAATAAAAAACTCAGGGCCATAACGGCCATATTATTATTCATAATTTTTGGCGCCTAGTATTAACTTGCTGAATGATTCAGTATTACCAATAGCGATTTTATTAAGAGCGCTAAAAGAAGTCAATAAACCTGAAGTGGCTGCAATGCTAATTAATCGGGGTTGCGAGGCCTTGCGGCCCCTGCTAACTCGCAGTTTAAAATATTATGGAGACTCGCGTGAGTGACCCTCAAAGTACTTCTGGTGGCGCGGTAAGCGCCGAAGATGTAAAGAAAATAGCCCGTCTATCGCGGATGCATGTTGAGGCAGACCGCCTTCAACCTTTGGCAGATGATTTGAACGGTATTCTAAGCTGGATTGAGCAGCTTTCAGAAGTTGACGTTGAGGGCGTAGAGCCGATGACGTCTGCTGTCGATATGGCTGCGCCTATGCGAACTGACGAAATTTCAGATGGCGGCAAGCGCGATGACGTTCTTAAAAACGCCCCGAAAAAAGACGATGGTTTCTTTGTCGTTCCGCGGTCGGTGGAGTAGATTATGACTGATCTTACAAAACTCACACTCGAAGCTGCGCTTGGCGGTATGGCCAAGGGCGAATTTAGCTCTGTTGAACTGACGCAAGCCCATGTGGACGCGTGCGCGGGCGCGGGGAAACTCAATGCCTTTATCACGGATACGCATGAACTTGCGCTAGAGCAGGCGAAGGCCTCTGATGCGCGCCGTTCAAAAGGCGAAGTCGGATTGCTCGAAGGCGCGCCGCTGGGCGTGAAAGATTTATTCTGTACGGACGGCGTGAAAACATGCGCGGGCTCTAAAATCCTCGGGGATTTCGAACCGACATACGAGTCCTCTGTTACGGCGAATATGAAAGCTGACGGCATGGTGATGCTCGGTAAGCTCAACCTTGATGAATTCGCGATGGGATCATCCAATGAAACATCTTTTTATGGCCCTGTGATTAATCCTTGGCGTAAAGGCGAGGACTTGGTTCCGGGCGGTTCCTCTGGGGGCTCTGCGGCGGCGGTGGCTGCTGATTTATGTTTGGGCGCTACGGCGACAGATACGGGCGGCTCTATCCGTCAGCCCGCCTCCTTTACAGGCACAGTCGGGATTAAGCCGACTTATGGCCGATGCTCGCGTTGGGGCACAGTAGCTTTTGCCAGCTCGCTCGACCAAGCGGGCCCGATTGCCAAGACCGTCAAAGACGCGGCTATCTTGCTTGAGTCTATGTCAGGTTATGACGCGAAAGATTCAACATCACTTAATGTCGATGTGCCGAAATGGTCAGAGAGCTGCGGCAAGTCTGTCAAAGGTCTGCGTATTGGTATCCCCAAAGAATATATGATTGAGGGCATGCCCGCAGATATTCAATCGCTTTGGGATAAAGGCATTGAGATGATGAAAGACGCAGGCGCAGAAATTGTGCCTATTACGCTCCCGCATACGAAATATGCGCTGCCAGCTTATTACGTTGTCGCGCCCGCAGAAGCGTCCTCAAACCTCGCCCGTTATGACGGTATGCGT
>JALZWM010000098.1 GCA_023300105.1 Hellea sp. | reverse complement strand
CGTGTTCGCCGTGAGCGCATGGGCCATATCGAATTGGCTGCACCAGTGGCACATATCTGGTTCTTGAAATCATTGCCGTCACGTATTTCGACAATGCTTAATATGACGCTTAAAGAAGTTGAGCGCGTGCTGTACTTTGAAAGCTATATTGTCACTGAACCTGGCCTGACATCTTTGGCTGAACGTCAAATCTTGTCAGAAGAAGAATATCTCGACGCGCAAACTGAGTTTGGCGAAGATAGTTTTACAGCAGGTATCGGCGCAGAAGCTGTTCGTGAAATGCTTCAAAACCTCGACCTTGAGGCCGAAGTTGAACGGACACGTTTCGATATGACTGAAACGGGGTCTGAGCTTAAGCTTAAAAAATTCTCTAAGCGTCTTAAGCTTCTTGAAGCCTTCATCACATCAGGTAACCGTCCTGAGTGGATGGTTCTGACTATTGTTCCAGTTATCCCGCCAGAGCTTCGCCCGCTAGTGCCGCTAGATGGTGGCCGCTTTGCGACATCTGATTTGAACGACCTTTATCGCCGTGTTATCAACCGTAACAATCGTCTTAAGCGCCTCATCGAACTTCGCGCGCCTGATATCATCATCCGTAACGAGAAGCGTATGCTTCAAGAATCTGTTGATGCGCTCTTTGACAACGGCCGTCGTGGCCGTGTGATTACAGGCGCGAATAAGCGTCCGTTAAAATCAATGTCAGATATGCTTAAAGGTAAGCAAGGCCGCTTCCGTCAAAACTTGCTTGGTAAGCGTGTTGATTACTCTGGCCGTTCTGTGATTGTTGTTGGCCCTGAGCTAAAACTTCACGAATGTGGTTTGCCTAAGAAAATGGCACTCGAGCTTTTCAAGCCGTTTATCTATGCGCGTCTTGATGCCAAGGGTCTTTCAGGCACCGTTAAACAATCTAAGAAGCTTGTTGAAAAGGAACGTCCTGAAGTTTGGGATATCCTTGACGAAGTTATTCGCGAACATCCTGTTTTGCTTAACCGCGCGCCGACGCTCCATAGATTGGGCATCCAAGCATTCGAACCAAAGCTAACAGAAGGTAAGGCCATTCGTCTTCACCCGCTCGTTTGTGCGGCCTTTAACGCCGACTTTGATGGTGACCAAATGGCGGTTCACGTTCCGCTCTCTATTGAAGCTCAGCTAGAAGCACGCGTCTTGATGATGTCAACGAACAACATCCTCTCGCCTGCCAATGGTAAGCCGATTATTGTTCCATCTCAGGATATTGTTTTGGGTCTTTATTACATGTCGCTTATGCGCGACGGTGAAAAAGGTGAAGGCATGATGTTTGCGAGCATGGCTGAACTTGAAGCCGCGCTTGATAACAAAATGATCACAATCCATTCCAAAGTAAAAGGACGTTTCCCTGTTACCCATGAAGATGGAACTATCACTTATGAAGTTGCTGAAACGTGCCCCGGCCGTCTGAAACTGGCTGAATTTTTGCCAAGCCATCCGCTTGTCAAATATGACATTATTAACCGCACGCTGACTAAGAAAGAGATCGGGAAACTGATCGATACGGTTTATCGTCATGCAGGCCAGAAGGCGACTGTCATCTTTGCAGATAAGATGATGGGCCTTGGTTTCCGCGAAGCGTGTAATGCTGGTATTTCTTTCGGTAAGGATGACATGGTTATCCCTGACGCGAAATATACGTTGGTTAATCAAACTCAGGACTTGGTGTCTGATTTCGAACAGCAATATGCTGACGGTCTCATCACGAAGGGCGAAAAATACAACAAGGTTGTTGATGCTTGGTCCAAATGTACGGACAAAGTGGCCGACGCCATGATGGACGAAGCTGCGAAGCCGCGTAAGATGATCAACTCGATCTTCATGATGGCGGACTCAGGCGCGCGTGGGTCTAAGAACCAAATGAAACAACTTGCGGGTATGCGCGGTCTTATGGCCAAGCCGTCCGGCGAGATTATCGAAACACCTATTACGGCGAACTTTAAAGAAGGTTTGACCGTTATGGATTACTTCAACAGTACCCATGGTGCGCGGAAAGGGTTGGCTGATACCGCTCTTAAAACCGCTAACTCAGGGTATCTTACACGCCGTCTCGTTGACGTTGCGCAGGATTGTATTGTTACTGAAAAAGATTGCGGCACGACTGCGGGCATCGAGCTTAAGCCAGTTGTTGATAGTGGTGAAGTTGTTGTCTCTCTTGGCGAACGCACATTGGGCCGCCTTATCGCTGAAGATATCCAAGACCCGCGTACAGGTGAGCTGATGTACCCCGCCAACACATATGTTGACGAAGACATCGCTGCTGAAATCGACGCGTCAGGCCTTCAGAACTTACGCTCACGCAGTCCGCTACGCTGTGATACGGTGACCGGTATTTGCGCGTCATGTTATGGTCGTGATTTGGCTCGTGGTACGAAAGTTAATATGGGCGAAGCTGTCGGTGTTATCGCGGCGCAGTCTATTGGCGAACCAGGTACGCAGTTGACTATGCGGACATTCCATATCGGGGGGACTGCCTCTGTTTCAGATAAGTCTGTGACTGAGAGTTCAAATGAAGGAACTATCAGCTATGATCCAGACGGCGTTATCAAAATCGCTAAAGGCTTCATCGTTCGGTCTCGTAAACTTGAATTTTCTGTCCTTGATAAAGACGGCAAAGACCTTGAGACACATAAAGTGGATTACGGTTCACGCATGTCAGTCAAGAACGGCGACAAAATTAAACGCGGCGATCGTCTTGCGGAATGGGATCCATATGCGACTCCTATCCTAACAGAAGTTGGCGGAACTGTTCGCTTGCTTGATATCGTTGATGGTGTGTCTGCCAAAGAAGAAACAGATGAGGAAACAGGTATCTCCTCTAAGGTTATCGTTGACTGGCGTGCCAGTTCTAAGTCTGGTGATATTCAGCCTGTTGCTGTTATCGAAGACGAGAACGGTGAGCCGATAAAGTTTGAAAATGGTAACATCGCTCGCTACATGTTGGCTGTTGGCGCTATCCTCTCTGTTGAGGATGGTGATACAGTCACGCCGGGTATGGCGCTTGCGCGTATTGCCAAAGGCGGCGCGACGCAGCGTGATATTACTGGTGGTCTACCGCGTGTTGCGGAACTCTTCGAAGCTCGTCGTCCAAAGGATGACGCGGTTATCGCAGACATTGATGGTAAGATTGAATTTACGCGTGACTATAAGAATAAGCGTAAAATCCAAATCCTCCCAGACGATGAAGACGCTTCGCCGTCTTCCTACCTCATCGCTAAAGGCAAGCATATGCTCGTCTCTGATGGTGACCGTGTGAAGAAGGGCGATTACATCATTGATGGTAACCCTGCGCCGCATGATATTCTTGCGATTATGGGTGTTGAAGCTCTGGCTGAGTATCTCGTGGACGAAGTTCAAGGCGTATACCGTCTTCAAGGTGTTCCGATTAATGATAAGCATATCGAAGTTATCGTGCGTCAGATGCTCCAGAAAGTTGAAGTCACTGATCCAGGTGACACAACGCTTCTTCGCAAAGAGCAAATGGACAAAGTTGAGTTCAACAAAGTCAATGTGGCTCTATTGGAACGCGATAAAAAGGCGACACCCGCCGAAGCGATGCCTGTCCTTTTGGGTATCACTAAAGCGTCACTACAGACACGCTCCTTTATCTCAGCGGCCTCTTTCCAAGAGACAACACGCGTCCTAACCGAGGCGTCTGTCAATGGTAAAGAAGATGTCCTTGAAGGTCTTAAAGAGAATGTTATCGTTGGCCGTCTTATCCCTGCCGGTACAGGTAGTAACTTGCGTAAGTATCAAAAGGTTGCCAATGAACGCGATAAGCTCCTTCTCGAAGAACGCGCTGCAAACGCGCCGCAACTCGAAGAGTTCCCAGCGGAAATCGAAGGTGATGCCGCGGAATAACTCGCGCAGAGTTTAAATTTAAGTGTCTAAATTT